>NZ_JALQCK010000004.1:0-330125 GCF_030464835.1 Paraburkholderia sp. WS6 | reverse complement strand
ACTACAAGTCGACAGTTCTGTCGGCATTCCAGGATGTCGCCGATTCGCTTGCCGCGCTGGATAACGACGCACAGTCGCTGGCGTCTACCGAACGAGCGGCACAGGCAGCCCGTGCGGCATTCGACGAAACCGCGTCGCGCGCCCGCCTCGGTTCCTTGCCGTCAACGGCACAGCATGCCAGCGAGCAGCGATTTCTCAATGCACAGCTGGGCGCCGTCCGCGCCGGGAGCCAGCGCATGACCGATACCGCCGCACTGTTCCAGGCGATGGGCGAATTGCCGTCCGCTCAGCAGCACGTGACGTCAAAAGAGTGACGCGTCCCAACATGGAACATCGGAACCTGATTGTCTGCCACGAGTGTGATCTGCTTTTCCGCAAGCCGCCGCGTCTGGGTGGGCTGGTTGCGCGCTGTAAGCGGTGCGGTGCGGGTTTCAAAGGAATGCATCGCAGTGGTCTGTCGCTCGAGGCCATTTGCGCTTTGACCGTCGCGGCATTGATTACTTTCGTTATTGCGCAGGCGTTCCCGGTATTAAGACTGGAAACGAACGGGATTACCTCGCAGACCACGCTGTTCGGTGCAGTGCAATCGTTGTGGGCCGGACACATGCGTGTTGTCGCATGCATGGTGTTCTGCTCGTCCATGCTGTTTCCGCTGACGGAGTTACTCGCCTTTCTTTACGTGCTGGTTCCTGTTCGGATGGGCAAACGGCCATCTGGCTTCAACCAGATGGTTCGCCTCATTCAATTCGTTCGACCGTGGGGAATGATCGAGGTATTCATGCTCGGGGTGCTCATCACGATCGTGAAAATGGTGAGCATCGCGCAGGTGATTCCTGGACCGGGCCTGTTTGCATTCGGCGCATTGACCGTGATGTTGGCCATCGTTGCTGCGTTCGACCCTGCCGTGTTGTGGGAGGTTTGCGACGAAATGAAGGTATTTCGGCCCGCGGACGTTCCCCGGCCAAGCGTCAGTGGCGGCCGCTTTGAGCCGGGTGACGCCTCCGGCTCGCCGGAAACAGGAGCCACGGGTTGGCTCACGGCAAGACATGCAGGACTTCTGGCGTGTCATACCTGCGGCCTGGTTCAGACGGCGATCGCACATCAGCCGCACCAGCACTGTTCTCGATGTGACTCGCCGCTGCACGAGCGCCGTCCGGAGAGTGTGACGCGTTCGCTGAGTCTGCTTGTCGCCGCAGCGATCGCCTATATTCCGGCGAATCTTTTGCCGATCATGCATGCGTCGTCGCTCGGCCGTTCGGAGGACGACACGATTCTCGGCGGTGTCGGCTACTTCTGGAGTTCGGGAGACTGGCCGCTCGCGGTCGTTATCTTCGTGGCGAGCGTCATGGTGCCGATGCTCAAACTCACGGTTCTCGCGCTGCTGACCTTGACTGCCCGGCGGGATTCGGACTGGCGGCCGCTCGAACGCGCGAGGCTGTTTCGTATCGTCGAGCGTGTTGGCCGGTGGTCGATGCTCGATGTCTTCGTTGTTGCACTCACGGTTGCCCTGGTGCACTTCGGCTCCTTCGCCTTCATTACCGCGGGTCCGGGCGCGCTCGCTTTCGGGGCCGTCGTGATCCTCACCATGCTGGCATCGCATCAGTTCGACCCGCGGCTCACCTGGGACAACGTCCGTTGCGCACAGCCGCATCCTGACGATGCCGAGTCCGCACGGGTTCATAGCTCTGTCGCATCCATAAACTCAAATCAGCAAACACTATCCACTAGCGATGCATCTTCCTGATCTACCCCCTCCCGACATCAAACCGCGAAAACGCTGGCTTCCCTCCCTGATCTGGTTAGTTCCGCTGATCTCGGCGTTGATCGGCATTGCGCTAGTGGCCCGATCCGTTTCAGAAAAAGGGCCGACGGTCACGGTTTCGTTCAATAACGCAGACGGAATGGAGGCAGGCAAAACGAAGGTCAAGTACAAGGATGTCGAAATCGGCTCCGTGCAGGCCATTACGCTAACGAAAAATCTCCAGCAAGTGATGGTGAAAATTCAACTCACCAGGGAGGCGGAAAAATTCGCAACACAAGGTACGCGTTTCTGGGTAGTTCGCCCGCGCGTGGGGGCCAACGGCATTTCGGGCCTCGGTACCTTGCTTTCCGGCGCGTACATCGGCGTGGACATCGGGCAATCGTCAGAAAAACGGACGGAGTTTGTCGGACTCGAGAATCCTCCCATCGTCACCAGCGGCCAACCGGGGCACCAGTATACGTTGCGAGGGGATTCGCTGGGGTCGGTCGATATCGGTGCACCTGTCTTTTACCGTCGTGTGCAGGTGGGCCAGGTGGTCGGCTTTTCACTCGACCCGCACGGCTCGGGCGTGATCGTGAACGTCTTTGTCAATGCGCCGTTCGACCAGTATGTCGGGACGAACACCCGGTGGTGGCATGCGAGCGGTGTCGATCTTCGGCTCGACTCGAGCGGGCTCAAGATCAACACACAGTCGCTGGCGACAGTGGTTGTGGGAGGTCTCGCGTTTCAGTCACCGCCGGGTCAGGACGCCGGACAACAGGCCGTTGACAAGGCGGTATTTCGACTCGCGGCGGACGAGTCGGACGCGATGCGCGAGCCGGACGGACAACCCCTCAATGTGGTGATGCGATTCAACCAGTCGCTGCGCGGATTGTCCGTTGGTGCACCTGTGGACCTGCGCGGAATCGCGTTGGGGCAGGTGACGGAGATCGGTATTGAATACAGCGAAATGGACAAGAGTTTCAGCATGAAGGTCTCGATGGCACTTTATCCCGACAGGCTCAGCCGGCGCAGCAGCGAGGCGCTACCGGCCCCCAACACGCCAGGCGGGCATGAGCTGCTTCAGCACCTCGTGATGGAAGGGTTGCGTGGCCAGTTGCGAACCGGCAACCTCCTGACCGGTCAGTTGTACGTCGCGCTGGACATGTTCCCGAAAGCCCCGCGGGCGACCGTGGATGTGCATCAGAATCCGATCGAGCTGCCGACCGTGCCGAACACGCTCGACGAACTGCAGGTGCAGATTGCGGACATTGCCAGGAAACTGAATCAGGTCCCGTTCGACAAGATTGGCGCCAACCTCAATGGCGCGCTGGAAAACGCTAACAAGCTGTTCGGTCATTTGGATACGGAGGTCGTTCCACAGGCTCGGGACACGTTGGCGGCAGCGCAGCGGACTTTCGGCACCGCTGAGGTGACGCTTCAGCAGGCGGCGCCGTTGCAATCGGACGTCCAGGATGCGATGCAGGAACTGACCCGTACCCTGCAGTCTCTCAATGCGCTCGCGGACTATCTGGAACGCCATCCCCAGGCACTTCTGTTCGGCAAGAAAGGAGACCGGCCTTGATTTTCCTTCAGTCTTTTTCGTTGCGCGCTTTCGTTCGTGTGGCCGCGGGCATCAGTCTCGCCGTTCTGGCGGCGTGTGGTTCTCCGCCAAGCCGGTTCTACACGCTTGCCTCCGGCGGCGGTTCGGCCACGGCGAATCGCACGGTAAGCCCCGCCGTTCTGATCGACATGCGCCCCGTTACCGTGCCTTCCGCGCTGGCGAGGAGCCAGCTCGTCGTTCAGGTGAACGCCACTCAGGTCAAGGTGCTGGAGGACGATCGCTGGGCGTCGCCGCTGCCGGATGAAATCCGCACCGCAGTGCTGGCAACGGTGACCCGGCAATCGGGCGCGGTCGACGTGCACGGGATGGCGCGCACGGACGAGGTTCCGCTGTACCGCATTTCGGTGCAAGTGCAGCGCTTTGAGACGTGGCCTGGGTCGCACGTACTGATTGAAGCTGTATGGAGCATACAGCCGTCAAATGGTCAGGAAACGATGACCTGCCACAGCATAGCCAGCCAGCCGGTCTCGCTTGGCTATGATGCAATCGCGGATGGTGACCGGCAGGCATTGCAACGAATCGCCACGGAGATTGCGCGGGGCCTCCGCGAGCTTGCCAGGAGGTCGGAATTGCACGGGAGCCCGCAAGCGGTGACCCGTCCGGTATCCTGCCCGCAAATGGTCTACGCTGAGGCGGGGATCGGGGTGACCCGAAGCCCCTGACGGTCCTTTTCGCGTCCGCCTTATTCCGCCTCGACTTCTGCCTCGATGAGCGGCAATGCTCGCGTCGAAATCTTCTCGGCCTCCGCGCGCTTGAGCCCGAGTGTTTGCAGAAGCGTTGCTGCCGTACGCTCGGCGAAATGCTCTCCGCTGAAGCCGAGCTCGTCGAGCAGGTCTGCCGCCGGCGCGCCCGGCGCGACGAAATTCAGCTCGGCCGCAATTGCCGCGAGCACCGTGCCGCCCACCGAAAGAAAGCCGATGAAGGGGTCAGCGACCACAAAGCGCTTGGCGGCGATGCCGTTTCCGATATCCCGCAGCAGCCGCTGGCCCAGCCCACGGCTCAGGATGTGCGCCGAAAAACCTTCCCGTATCAGGAAGCGTCCCCAAACGGGATCGCGCCGCGCACGCATCAGGGTATGGCGCACCGAGACGGCAATCACCTCGGCCGGGTCGGACAGGCCGCCGGTGAGGCGATCGAGCATGTCGGCGAATTCCTCGAACACGTTGCTGACGAGCGTCGCGTAGATGGCTTCTTTCGACTCGAAGTGGTTATAGAACGAGCCGTAGCCGGTGTCGGCGGCCTCAGTGATTTCGTTGATCGCCACGCCCTCCATGCCCTTTTCCGCCATGAGCCGGAGGGCAGCGTCGAGCAGGCGGGCGCGTGTCTCGCGCTTGCGGCGCGCTCCGCGCGGCTCGCGCTCCTCGGGAACGGCGACCGGAGGAACGGGGGCCGCACGGGTGGAGCGCTTGGGCACGGGCCGGTTTAAAGAGTTCGCCATAACGAGTTCCAGTCTTTGGTCATATCCAAGTATAGATGGAAATGTTTCTATTGACAAAATGATCATCGATGACTTTAATGTCACAAAGGCGCATGCTGACGCCCGATAAACAAATAGACAGATGGAGCGACAGTGGAGACAGGAGCAATGAACACCACCGGGCCGTCCGGCCCGCACAACCCGGTTCAGCCGTCGGCACATGAGGTCGACCGCGCTGAGCCCGTTCGGCAGCGTGAATCTGCCCGGCAGCCTGGATGGCGGTCCGATGCCCGTCACGTCGAATCTCATCGGCGCACGCCGGCTATCGAAGCCGAATACGCCATTCAAACCGTTTGATTTCCGTCCTGCCATGAAACTGACTACCGTACAGCCGGCCCGTCACCCCAATCCCACGGCGAAAGCCTCGGCATTGACCTACCTGATATTCGATCGGCCGGATCTTGTGAAAGCCGAGGAATTTCTCAATGATTTCGGTCTCCGAACTGTGTCGCGGACAGAAGAGCTTGTCCTATTGCGAGGAACGGGTGCTTCGCATTTTTGCTATGTGATCCAAAAGGCGCCGAAATCCCGGTTCGTTGGCCTCGGGCTGCAGGTCGACACCAAGGCCGCGCTCGATGCGCTTGCGGGGCTGCCTGGGGCATCTGCGGTCGAACGATCGCCCTTGCCGGGCGGCGGCTATACCGTACGATTGACTGATCCTTCCGGTTTTCGCGTCGATGCGATATGGGATCAGGCGCCGGCTTCGGCGCTATCTCATCGGCCACCGTTGCCGTTCAATTCCGTGGACGCGGCCGTGCGCATTAACGGAACGCAGCGGCCGCCCGAATGCGCGCCGGAAATCATCCGGCTCGGACATGTGGTGCTCGAACTCGTCGACTATCAGGAAACCTGCGCGTGGTATACGCAGCACTTCGGCTTTATTCCAAGCGATGTGCAGGTACTTCCGGATGGTTCGCCCGTCGTTGCATTCATGCGGCTCGATCTGGGCGGCAGGCCGGCCGATCACCATACGCTCGCGCTCGCACAAGGTTTCGTGCCGACCTACAGCCATAGCGCGTACGAAGTCGTCGACGCTGACGCGATTGGCATGGGGCAGCGCGTGTTGCGCGACAAGGGTTGGACGCACGCGTGGGGCATCGGCCGGCATATCCTGGGCAGCCAGATTTTCGACTACTGGCAGGATCCGTGGGGCGACAAGCATGAACACTATTGCGACGGCGATCTTTTTACAGCCGACACGCCCGCGGGCGTGCATGCGGTGAGTCGCGAAGCGATGGCGCAGTGGGGACCGGCAATGCCGCGCAGCTTCACCAAACCAAAATTCACGCCCGCGAGCATCGTGGCGCTCGTCAAAAACCTGCGCCGCAGCCCCGACCTGACGTTCGCCAAGCTGCGCAGGCTGGCAAAGATTTTCGCCTGAACCAATCCCTTCCATAAAATCCGGAGATCGATAAATGGCACTTCACGTTCTGCATTACCTGCATCACGGCCACGCCCAGTGGGGCGTGGTCGCTAATGGCGCTATCACGCCGATTCCCGGCGAATTCAGGTCGACCGCTGAGTTTATCGAGGCCAACCCGATCGAACGGCTGTTCCTGCCACGCGGTCTGACGATTCCCGAATCGGAAGTGCAATGGTTGTCGCCCGTGACTGCCAATCAGCAGTTCATCTGCCAGGGCGCAAATTATCGCCAGCATATGATCGAGTCCGGGATGGACCCGGATGTGAAGAAATTCAACATGATCTTCACGAAGGCGACGAGCTGCATTGTTCCGGCCGACTCGCCTGTGGTTAAGCCAAACGGGGTGCAGTTCCTCGACTACGAGATCGAACTCGGTCTCGTCCTCAAACGCGACATTACGTCCCGCGAATCTGTCACCGAAGAGAATCTGCATGACTACATCGCAGGCGCCGTGATCGTCAACGACTATTCCGCGCGCGATATCCAGATTCCGCAAATGCAGTTCTACAAGGGCAAAAGCTATCGCACGTTTGGCCCCGTCGGCCCTTATCTTTGCCTCCTGGAGAAACAGGATATTCCGAAGCTAAAGGAACTCGTGCTGACGCTGACGGTAAACGGAACGGTCCGCCAGAATGACTCCACGGCGGGCCTCGTCTACGGCCCGGTAGAGACCTTAACGGAGCTTTCCGCCGTTCACGACCTGCACGCCGGCGATTTGCTCGCCACCGGGACACCTTCCGGTTGTGCGCTGAGCATCCCGTCGCCCGAAAAGCAGCGCGCCGCGGCGCAACTGCCCGAAGCAGAAAAGTGGCGCCTTTTTCTGAAGATGCAGGAGGACAGGCCGCAATACCTGCGGGCGGGGGACCTCGTGGAGGCGCATATCGTCAGCTGCGACGGCGCCATCAATCTGGGCGTGCAGCGGAACGTTGTTGTTGACGAGGCAGCATGACAGGCGTCGCGAACATGGACGATGTCCAGGCCATCGAAACGCAAAGTCAGTTGACGGACCTGCCGTCGAGTACCTACGAGATGATCTGCCGGGGCGCCGCCATCAATCCATCGGCACCCGCGCTTTCGTTCATTGCAACGGCCGACGAGTACCGGAACGGCGAGTGCTGGACCTATGGCCAACTGGTGCGCGACATCACGCGAACCGCGAACATGTTTTCGCGGCTGGGAGTGCGACGCGACTCAGTTGTCGCCTATGTACTGCCCAACCTCCCGGAGGCACACTTCGTGATCTGGGGCGCTGAGGCGGCGGGAATCGTCTGCGCGATCAATCCGCTGCTTGAGGGGGAGGCTATCGGCGAACTGCTCAACGCTTCGGGGGCCAGCGTGCTCGTCACACTGGCGCCATTTCCAGGCACTGATCTTTGGCAAAAAGTGCAAGCGGTGCTGCATAAAGTGCCTTCCCTGAAGGATCTTGTGCTCGTCAATCTGGCCGACCGGATGCCGCGCGAAAAGCGTTCCGCGGCCCGGACGCTGCACCGTGACGAGTGTTCAAGATTGCATGGGCCTGGCGGCATTCACAGTGCCGTTCCTTCACATGTGGGCATTCACGATTTCAGCACCGCGATTGCCAAGGAAGACGAGGCGCTCGGCAGCGTGCATGGGATGGGTGTCGACGATCTATCGTCCTTCTTCTGCACGGGCGGCACCACCGGACTGCCGAAGATTGCGATTCGACGGCACGGCAATGAGGTGGCCAATGCGTGGAACGCGGGTCAATTCTTCGGCGAAAGCATTGGGCCGGGGAAAACGATTTTTTGCGGATTGCCGCTTTTCCACGTCAACGCCGTACTGGTGACAGGTCTGCTGGCGTTCTCGCGTGGTGCCCACGTCGTGCTCGGCACACCGCAAGGTTATCGGGGCGAGGGCGTAGTCAAGCGTTTCTGGGAAATTGTCGAGCATTACCGCATCAATTTCTTCAGCGGTGTCCCGACACTCTATGGGTCTCTGCTGGACGTTCCGGTTGGCGAGCACGATATCAGTTCGCTCGAGTATGGGCTGTGCGGCGCCGCCCCCATGCCGGTGGAACTGCTCCGCACATTCCAGGAGCGTACCGGCGTAAGAATCCTGGAGGGCTACGGCCTCACGGAAGGTACCTGCGTCAGCAGCGTCAATCCTCCGCTTGGCGAGCGTAGGGTCGGTTCGATTGGGCTTCGTCTGCCCGGTCAGGCAATGAAAGCGGTGGTGGTCGACGAAACCGGCCGCTATGTACGGGATTGCGTTGCGGATGAGGTCGGCCAACTGGTTATCTCCGGGCCAAACGTGTTCGTTGGCTATACCCGCCCGGAGCAGAACAGCGGCCTCTGGATGGAAGGCGGTGACGGCACGCGCTGGCTCAACACCGGCGATCTCGGACGGTGCGACCCCGACGGTTACTTCTGGCTCACCGGCCGGCAGAAGGAACTGATCATCCGCGGGGGGCACAACATCGACCCGGCGGCAATCGAAGAACCACTGCATCGGCATCCCGCAGTCCAGATCGCCGCAGCGATAGGGCGCCCGGATATGCACGCCGGTGAGTTGCCGGTTGCCTATGTTCAGTTGAAACCAGGCACCACCGCAACCGAAGCAGAATTGGCCGAGTTTCTGCGCCACGAGATAAACGAACGTGCCGCGTTGCCGAAGGGCATACGGATCGTGGATGCGATACCTCTGACGGGCGTTGGCAAGATCTTCAAGCCCGCACTGAAGCGGCGCGAAATGACGGACGCCCTGCAGTCGGCACTCGCGGAAGCAGGCGTCGAGGATGCAACCGTTAGCCTGATTGATGACACCTCGCGCGGCATTTCGCTTCACGTCGAACTTTCCAACCCCGCGCTCAAAGCATTGGCGACTTCCGTGCTCGGGCGCTTTCCGTTCGCATTTTCGATCTCGGCCGCCGCCGCGAGGCCCTCACGGGCAGAGCAACCGACTGTGATGGACCCGGCAGCGATAGATGCGCGCGGCAGGCCAGCGTAACACGAACCGCGAGATCAAAAGGGCGCGTTCAGTCATGCGCGCGGAATAAAGGTTAATCACCCGTACGCACGCGTCCCGATGCGTATTTCCAATGCCTGACGGTGCTATGAGTTTAGGATATCTAATTTGTGGAAGAACAGGATGAGCGTTGTATCAGAAAGGTCTTTGCGTTCGCAGGTTGAAAAATGGCTCGGGTCGACTTCTTCGACGCCGGTTCGGGTTACCCGGCTCGGCCGCGCGCGCTCGAATCAGAGACCCTGTGTTCGTATCGAGCTACTGCTACCGACAGGCCCAGTTGGATTCTTCTTCTTCCGGCACCGCGACGGCGCGTGGTGCGTGTTCCCGCCTGAGACGGAGCGCTTCGCGATGCACGCTTACTAGAGTGCAGGGCGATTGGGGCTTGCGGCATCCGTGACGATACGAAAGGCAGGAAAACTATCAATTGATCAGTTCCAAAGGCAACACCACTGATTCATAAAAATTTCCAGACAAAGAGACAGGAGAAGACACATGAGAAATTGCAAACGCGCGATCAGTTCGGTTGGTATGGCAGCTTGCGTCTGCTCGGCTGGGCTTATCGACAATGCCAATGCACAGTCGGCCGGAAGCGTGACACTGTCGACAGGATGGCTTCACGTTGCGCCACAGGGCGACGCAACACCACTGACCGTGGAAAGCATTGGCGGCGTAGCGGTGAATCGGCAGGTGGCTGGTAGCGGGGCGCACGCCAGCTCAACCGATACGGTGGGGATTACCACTGAGTACTACGTCACCGACAACATTGGTATCGCCATGCTGTTTGGACTGCCACTGAAGGTAAATCTGGTCGGCGATGGCACGCTGCAGAAGTATGGCAACCTCGGTTCGACGAGACCGATGCCGCCCGCCATCGAACTTCGATACCACCTGTTTTCAGCCGAATCGAAATTCCGTCCGTTCGTCGGACTCGGCGTGAACTATACGTGGTTCACCCAGGTTCGGACAACCAATAGCCAGTTTGTCACTGATAGCCTTGGTCCAGGCGGCTCGGCACGTGCGACACTCAGTTCATCGTGGAATCCGGTATTCGAGATCGGGGCAAATTACGCGATTACAAAACACTGGTCGGTCGGAACCTCTCTCGGCTACGTTCCGGTGAAGACCCACCTTACGTTATACGGGCAGACCGCAACGGGAACGCAGATCGTTTCGAAATCGACGCTCCGACTCAATCCGATTAACGTCTTCCTGAACGTCGCCTATACGTTCTAGCGCGTGCAGGTCCTCAATGCGTCAATCAAGAGGTTTGAACGCTCATTGAAGAAATGGACGTTTTTTTTCGGCACCCGGACCTGGCTGCGGTCGGCAACTTCACTGTCGAGTACGACATGTGGTGACACACGCTGATGCATTGGAGCCCGGCGTTGCCGGGTCTCTGCGCCACAGCCCGGCATGACTGCGCTGCTGCTCGGGGAAGCGGTCGGTCATGCAGTCATGCCACCGCTTGCGCAACAAAGCTTCTCTTTGGATCGAATAATGAAACGACAGGTCCTCAAGACCATTCTTTTTGCCTTGCCCAAGCTCCTTGAGCTGACGGCACGCCGGTTTCCCGCCTATCGTGATCGCCTGAAGGAGCGCGATCTCGTCGTCTCGATTGGGCTCATGGACGGAAGCATCAATCGGGTCATCGAGTTCAAGAATGGCCACATTCGGTCGCGTGCCGGCAATCATCGGCGATCCGACGTGCGCATGGCCTTCAAGGATGTCGCTACCGCGCTGAAGTTCTTTTCCTCCAAGCCGGACCAGGGCGAGATTATCCACGCTGCCAAGAACTTCAAGGTGGTCACCGAGGGCGAAGACGAACTGCTGGTTTGGGTCATGCAAACCCTGAGCATGATGCAGACCGTCGGTTTGCCGATGGGCACGCCGATGCGCGACGGCACCCGCCGCTACACCACCTGCACAAACGGCGGGCCGCTGTTCGTCTACGTCAAGGGTGGCCGCGTCATTCGGGTGACGCCCATCGACCTGGACAGCACCGATGCGCCAAGCTGGGTAATCGAAGCGCGCGGACGCCGCTTCAGGCCGCCACGGCGTGGATTGGTTGCGCCCCACGCGTTGACGCTCAAGTCGCTCGTCTATTCGGACAAGCGCATCCTTCATCCCATGAAGCGGGTCGATTTCGACCCTGACGGCGAACGCAATCCCCAGAACCGGGGCAAGTCCGGCTATGTGCGTATCAGTTGGGACGAGGCGCTGGACATTGTCGCCAAAGAAATCAACCGGCAGAAGCGCGTTCACGGTCCGGGTTCGATTACCTTCCCGCTGTCGTCCCACCACCAGTGGGGCAATGTGGGCTATTACCTCAGCGCGCTGACGCGCTTTGCCAACCTGATCGGCTTCACCCGGGTCGCCGCGAATCCGGACAGCTGGGAGGGCTGGTACTGGGGCGCCATGCATCATTTCGGCAACTCGATGCGCATCGGCGTGCCATCCGGCTATGGGGGTGTCGAGGATTGCCTCAAGGAAGCGGACATGATCGTCTTCTGGTCCTGCGATCCCGAAAGCACCAACGGCGCCTATGCGGGATTCGAGGGGACGCCGCGGCGCCTGTGGGCCAAAGAACTCGGCATCGAGTTCGTTCATATCGACCCGCACTGCAACCCCACCGCGCAATTGCTCGGCGGGCGCTGGATCCCGGTCCGACCGCAAACCGACGCTGCGCTCGCAACCGCCATCATGTACGTGTGGGCCGTGGAAAACCTGTACGACAAGGATTACGTCGGCACCCGCACGACCGGGTTCGACGAGTGGAAAGCCTACCTTCTCGGCGAAACCGACGGCGTTCCCAAGACGCCCGAGTGGCAGGAAAGCGAGACCGGCGTGCCCGCCAAGGACGTCCGCGCGCTTGCGCGCCGATGGGGGAACAGGAAGGTCCATCTGGCTGTCGGGATGACCGGTGCGGGATTTGGTGGCGCGGGCCGAGGCGCAACGGGAGCGCAATGGGCGCGCTGCATGATCATGATGATGGGGATGCAGGGCTGGGGTAAGCCAGGCGTGAATTTCGGCTGCCTTGAAGTCGGTGTCCCTCACGACCTCCATTTTTATTTCCCCGGCTACGCGGACGGCGGCATTTCCGGCGACCTGGCGTGGACCGCCAATGCGGTGAACAATTACCAGCGCATGCCGCACATCCTGACCATGAATCCCGTCAAGCAGATGGTCCCGCGGCAGCAACTGCCCGACGCCATCATCAACGGTCATGCCACGGGCTACCTGTGGGACGGCATGTCGCAGGAAGCCCAGTTCGCGCCGTTCACCTATCCCATGCCCGGGTATTCGCCGATCCACATGATCTACCGTTACGGCGGGTCCGCCTTCAGCACGGTGACGAATTCCGGACGCTGGGCCGACGCCTACCGACACTCGAGCATCGAGTTCGTGGTCAACCAGTCCATCTGGATGGAGGGTGAGGCTCAATTTGCCGACATCATCCTGCCTGCATGCACTTCTCTGGAGCGCTGGGACATCGGGGAATGGTCGAATTCCGGCGGCTACGCCCATCATGGGTACAGCACGGTCAATCATCGCATCATGACGCTGCAGCACAAGTGCATCGAGCCTATGGGCGAGTCCCGTTCCGACTACGACATCTTCACCGCGATCCTGACCCGGTTGGGCCTGGGCGCTGTGTTCACCGAGGGATGCAGCGAGCTTGACTGGGTCAAGCGGGTCTTCGACTCGTCGGATCTGCCCGATCACATTTCGTGGCGCGAGTTCTGCCGCAAGGGCTATTTTGTCGTGCCGCCCGAAAAGCCCGAGTTGCGCCATCCGGTGGACATGCGCTGGTTTGCGGAGGGCCGGCGAAAGGACCTGCAGGAACCACATCCGCTGCCGTCGCAGTTCGCTGAAAAATTCGGCACGGGCCTGCAGACGCCGAGCGGCAAGCTGGAGTTCGTGCCCGAGTTGCTGAAGCGGCATACGGCGGACAATCCCGAGCGGCCGCCGCTCAACCGCTATATCCCCTCCTGGGAGGGGCTGCGTTCGGAGCTGGCCCAGCGTTATCCGCTGCAGTTGATTGCCACTCACAGTCGTTACAGCTTCCATACCCATTGCGACGGCAAGAATTCCTCGGTTAACAGCATCGAGGACCATCGCGCGCTAATCGGCGGGCACCGCTTCTGGCTGCTGAGGCTTGGTCGGGCAGACGCGGCCATTCGAGGCATTGTCCATCGCGACCTTGTCAAGGTTTACAACGACCGGGGCGCAGTGATCTGCGCGGCCGACGTCTCACCGCTGGTCAACGCGGGAGTGGTCAAGTCGTACGAGGCGAGCGCCGAATTCAAACTGATTGAAATCGATGGCGAGCGCGTCGAAATCGGCGGTTGCATGAATATGCTGACCCCCGACCGGCCTCAAACCGCCGGCACGAGCAGCATGAGCCCTAACTCCTGTCTGGTGCAGGTCGAAAAATGGAGAAGTGCCGAGGCGTTCATGCTCGGTCGCGCAGCATGAGGAACATGGAATGAGCAAGTGGAATATGGTTATCAAGGTTGGGCGTTGCGAGAACTGCCAGAACTGCGTCATTGCCGCGCGCGACGAGCACGTCGGCAACGACTTCCCCGGTTATGCCGCGCCCGCCGCGGCCGATGCCGAGAGCCCCGTGCGCATCCTGCGCCGTGTTCAGGGCGACTCACATATGGTCGAGACCACGTATCTGCCGGTCATGTGCAATCACTGCGACGAAGCGCCGTGCATGCGTGTCGGCGGTAGCGCGATCCGCAAGCGCGCCGACGGCATCGTCATTATTGACCCGGACAAGGCGCGGGGCCGGAAGGACATCGTGAAGTCGTGCCCGTACAAGGCGATCGTCTGGAATGAAGAGCTTCAACTGCCACAGACCTGGATCTTCGATGCCCATCTGCTCGATCAGGGGTGGCCCCGGCCGCGTTGCCAGCAGTCCTGTCCCACCGATGTCTTCGAGACGGTCAAGCTGGATGACGCAGCGATGGCCGAGAAGGCCCGGCGCGAGGGGCTCAAGGTATTGCGGCCCAACCTCGGCACGAAGCCACGCGTGTGGTACAGCGACTTTGAGCGCTGGGAAACCTGCTTCATTGGCGGAAGCATCAGCGCGCAGATGGGCGAAGTGGTCGAGTGCATCACGGATGCGGTCGTCGCTCTGTACGTGGGCAATCAGAAGGTGGCCGAAACCGTCTCGGACAGCTTCGGTGATTTCCGGTTCGGTGGCCTTGTCAAGGGAAGCGGCCTCTACCGGGTCGAAATCCGTCATGACCTCGGCAACGCCTGGCGCAATTGCGTACTGGACGAAAGCGTTTACCTGGGCGACATCAGGCTCGCCCAGTCGACAAACGGCGTGGGAGTCGCGTGATCATGAGCACTGCAACGAAGCTGCTTTGCCTGGGACCGGAGGACCCGATCCGACTGGAGACACGAAAGACCGCGATGCCCCGACCGGGAAAAGGCGAGGTTCTGGTCCGGGTCGAGGCGACGTCGGTCAATCCCATCGACGTCAAGCGCGCCGAGGGGTACGGCCGGCGTCTCCTGAGCCTCAAGGGAGCAGGAACGTTTCCTTTGGTCCTCGGCAACGATTTTGCTGGAGAGATCGTTTCCGTTGGCGCTGGTGTCAGCGCGTGGCAACCAGGCGACCGGGTCATGGGATTGGTGCCGACTGGCAAGAAGGGCGGTGCGCATGCCACGCACCTGACGGTGGACGCTCGCCTGGTGCGGCCGGCGGTCCGCGGGCTTGCTTCCAAGGCTCTGGCGGCTTTTCCCTATACTTTTACCACGCTCTGGCTGGCGCTACGTGGTGCGGGAATCAGCGAAGGCAATGCAACGGGCAAGAACGTGCTGGTGCACGGTGCATCGGGGGGCCTCGGCCAATTGGCGCTTCAGGTCCTGGGAGCATGGGGAGCATCAGTCACCGCTATCTGCAGCACGGCAAATATTGACCTCTGCCGGAATCTCGGCGCGACGGCAGTCTGGGACAGAACCCACCGCCGTCTGGAGGAACTGCCTGATCATTTCGACGCCGGCGTGAATTTCGGCGCCTGGGAGGATGAGGCAACCCTTCTGTGCCGCCTCCGGCAAGGAGCCCTGGGATACGCCACGACCGTTCATCCCCTCCTGGGGAACATCGACCGTTGCGGTCTTCTGTCGGGAGCCTGGCGTTCACGCCAGGACTGGCGGCATATGCAATCGCTGGCCGACGCAAGGGGCGCACGCTACCGCTGGATCATCTTCCAACCGGACGAAGGCGCTCTCGACATGCTGCACCAGTTCCTCACGAGGGGCACGCTGACCCTGCCCGTGGGCGTCTCGGTACCTTTTTCCAATGCAGACCTGGCGTTCGAGCACACTGCCCGGCACATGAAAGGGCGCGCGATCTTGCTTCCCACGGGGGCCCTGTCAAGTTGACGAGCGTGGACTACCTGTCTGGCTCAAGCGTAGTTATCCTTATCAGATAGCTTTCTCGACCGGGGAAGAAACAGTCCAACCATGTCATATTGCAAAGCGTTCTTTGAGTATGGCGCGATGATGTACCCGCGTTCATCTGAAGTCTTGGCAACGCGAAGTGCTAGCGGATAGGGCCGAAGCATGAGAGAAACGCCTGCGGGTCGGCTGGTGGCTGATTTCGGCGTGGTTGTTCACGCGTGCCGCCGCTTTGACGAAAACGTGCTTTACCTGAGCGAGCCCCGGAATATCAGCCTTCGCCGCCGGATAACCGCGCAGTTGGTCGGTACCGATCCTGCGCGGCACCGGGTTTGAACGCAGCACCCGCCGGAATAAGCGCTTCGCCATGGCCTTGTCGCGTCGCTTTTGTACCAGCACGCCGAGTTCGGCACCGTGCTCGTCGACCGCTCGCCACAACAGATACTGCTCTCCGCGCAGCGTCGCGAACATCTCGTCCAGATGCCAGGTGCTGCCCGGCTTGCGTCGCGCCGACGACAGCAGTCCCCACAACCTGCGCCCTCAGCCCCTCGTGGAACCCGACGTTCGAGGTCGGATTCAACCTTGCGCGCAGCAAGCATCTTATCAACGCCTCGGTGACCTATATTCCGATGTCGACCTCACTCACGACCGACGCATTGAGTGCCATGGGTATGCACGGCGTGACGAAGTTGCACATCCGTACGCATCCGCTCATCAGGCACCTGGAGTTCGTCTACACATTCTAAAGATGGCTGCTGGTTACGCTCCAAGGGAGGTTGGCTGGACCGCAGATGGACAAATGGGACGAGCCACATCGACTGGGCAGTACGGCGCGAGACTCGCGCCGTACTCCGCACGGACTGCGCAGGCGGGACCTAGTACAATATCCCGTAAATAAATTTAATAATTGTCGGGCTGCAAGTAAGGCTGCAGGAGCGTAACGACCACCTCGGCCATCTCCTCGAGCGAACCTGTGCCTGGCAGAGGTTCCCAGCGGCCATTATGGCTGCGAAAGGCGGCGCTGTATCGATTGCGGCCGAGCTCGGTGAGGCGCGCCACGACGATGGGCTCCTCATCGTCCAGGCGTTTGATCAGCAGGTGACACCCGTAGCCTTGCGTGACGATCTGCTCGTGGCCGAGCAGGCTGCGCAGTTGACGCTGGAGTTCGGTAGCGTAATGTTTGGTGGGTAAAGCTGGCATGTCGTTCTCTCGATTACGATGCGCCGGTTTGCAGCGGATAGCCCCGGAAACTCACGCTATCTCGTCTGTCCGTCGCATCTCAACGCAGCAGCATCGCACATAGCGCCACGCCGGTCAGGTAGGTCCCAAGTGCGCCGACGAACCGGAAAGAGTTGGGTTTTGCCATCGTTGGCCATGCGATCAGTCCGACGACGAGCAAACAGCGGCACACGGTTGCCGCGACGATCAGCGACACTGTCGCCGTCGAAGGCGATCGCGCGCCAAGATAGAGAAACAGCAACGCGAGGAACGGCGCATATTCGGCGGTATTGGCATGAGCCCGGACGAGCTTGTGTAGCCGGTTCGCGGGGTTCGGCTCGCAGCCTGAGCTGGTGCCTTCGCGAAAACGCATTGCCGAGATGGATAATCCGAGGCCGAAAAGTAGTAGCCCTAGAACGACCACGCATGTGAGAGCAACGTTGTTCACTTGAACGAGCCTCCTTGGCAGGGAATCAACGAACGCCGGCTTGGTGGGTAGAGCTGGCATGTCGGTCACTCGATTCCGATGCGCCGGTTTGCAGCGGATAGCCCCGGAAACTCCATTTGAACGGGCGTGCCGCCTGATTGTGCGCGCGAATAAATTGCTCGGTGCGCTCGCGCAGGTGCGCGGTGCTGGTATGGCTGGTATGGCGCAGCACACGGCGCGTGTAGCGGGCAAACCACAGTTCGATCTGATTGACCCAGCTCGCGTGCAACGGCGTGAAGTGGAAGTGAAACCGCTCGCCGTGCCGCGCGTTGAACGCCTGCCAGACCGCCCGGGCGCAATGCGTATTGAGATTGTCCCAAATGACGTGCACCTGCCTGCCCGGGTACGCGGCCGCCACGCGCTCCATGAAGGTGACCAGATCTTCCTGCGTGCGCCGCTCGCGGCAGTCTGCCAGCACCCGTCCGGTATGCACGTCAAGCGCGGCAATCAGTGCCTGCGTGCCATGGCGGATGTATTCGAACTCACGACGTCGCAGCCGTCCCGGCGCCGGCGCGCGTCCCGGATGCTTGCGCTCGATGGCCTGAATGCCGGTTTTCTCGTCGATACTGAGCACCACCGCGCTTCGCGGCGCCTTGCGGTACAGCTTGCAGATCACGTTGACTTTCTCGCGAAACGCCGGGTCTGGACTGTGTAGCCATTGCTGGACCCGGTGCGGACGAACGTCACCGGCCTGCAGAATGCGCTGCACATGGCTGCGGCTGATCTGTTCGACGACGCCGCGCTCCACGGCGCGTGCCACGATCTCGTCGAGCGTCGGCGTGACCCGCCCCTCGGGTTCCTGCCCTTCACACGCCAGCGCGATCAACTGCAGTCGCGCTTCCTGCGTGATGCGCGGTGGACGACCACTGCGCTCACCCTCGCGAATGCCTTGCGCACCCTGCTGGGCAATGCGCTTGCGCCACGCGCTGACCGTTTGCACCGATACACCCAGTTCGCGCGCAATCTCCGTATTCGAGTGGCCCTCATCGGCCCACAACACGATGCGCGCCCGCATCACATCCCGCTGCGCGGCCGTCTTGCGCCCGATCAGCAATAGCAGTTCCTGTTTTTCTTTCTTCGCCAGCTTCACCGGCTTTGCATGACGGCCTCGGCTCATTTCGCCATGGTAACCGAGGCAGTTATTTATTCAAGCTATTTAAGGGAGGTTGTACTAGGTCGCCTGCATGCGGGGCGGTTTGATATTACATGGCGACACGCAGCGTGCAGCAGCAGTGAGTGGCTTCGTTTGCTGCACCAGGCTGCCGACGTCGGCTTCGACTTTCGCCCGTTTCGGCGCCTGTCATGGTGCGTCCGGGATGGGGCGCTTCTGCGCCCGGTGATTCCGCTGTTTGGTATGACGATTCCGCTTTTCGCCTTCACCTCGGTGTAGATTTTATCGTCTTGATTGACATAAACATCAATATTGAGTTTAATGTCACTGTAGAAGTTTGGCCGATGCCGCAATAGAGGGCGTTGTCATGCACGGAGCCACGCGGCAGGCGCGTAGTCGGGAAGTTATCGGGAACATCAGGCACGTACCGCAAAGCATGCACGTGACGCGCTCGAGTTGTGAAAAACGATAGTGCAGAACCCTCGATATCGGGGGCAATCGCAGCCATGGCGTCAAGTCGTTCGTGGCATCACTCACTCCTCGGAGCAGTTGGCATGAGGCCGTTGAACTCGCGCATCGGCCCCTCCGTTTCTGGGGCACTCGCCTCGCGCCCGCTGTGCGGGCTTTGCTCGACTTACCTCGGGGCGCTGGTCGACGCAACCTCCAGCCGCGCGCGAGGTGAGTTCGTGTGCGTCGTCGAGCAACGTCATTTTTACGCCCTCGAATACCCTGGCAGAAAGCCGAACTGCATCAAATTCAGCAGGTTGATAGAGTTCGCCGAGGCAACATGATGAACACAACGCTCCTGTCAGCAATGGCAGCACTGTTCGGTGCAACGATCGCCGGCCTGACATCCGTTGTCACGCAACGAACGCAGGCTAAGGCAGAGTGGCTTGCGCACGACCGCATTCGCCGGCAGGACCTCTATAAGGAGTTCATCGAGGAGGCGTCGCATTGCTATGTCCACGCGCTTCAGCACGATGAGCCGGACCTCGCTGCTCTCGTCAGTCTGTTCGCAAAGATAAGCCGTATGCGCGTCCAATCCTCGACAGAGGTTGCGAACGAAGCCGATCAGGTTGGACGAAAGATTGTGGATACCTATCACGCCCCGGAAAAGACGTTCCTTCAACTACGTGAAATGCTCGCCGACGGTTCGATCGACATCCTCGGCCGCTTCAGCGACGTTTGCCGCGCCGAATTCGATTCGCTGCGAGCGCAGCAATTCTGAGTGAAGAATCAACCCGGAGTTTGCGCGAACCGCCGGGGTTGGGGCCTGACATTGTCAAATCCCCTGTCGAGAGAATCATTGCGAAATCCGTCGTCTGACACGCGCGTGCATGTGATGGCGCCGCAGATGGCGATCTGACCGGTACGTTATGCCATGAAACGGGAACGCCTGACACACGCACAGCGCAGGGAGCAGACGCGAGAGCGCCTGCTCGAGGCTGCGCGGAAGACGTTCGTCAAAAAGGGATTGGCCGCTACAAGTGTGGAGGACATCGCTGAGGCGGCCGGCTACACGCGCGGCGCGTTCTATTCGAACTTCGACGGTAAGCCGGAACTGCTGCTTGAGTTGCTGCGCCGGGACCACGATAGCGCGCAGGTCAATCTGAGGGCGATCATGGAAGAGGGCGGCACGCCCGCGGAAATGAAGGCGCGCGCCATCGCGTACTACAGCCGGTATTTTCGTGATCGAGACTTCTTTCTACTTTGGGTCGAAGCCAAACTATTCGCGCATCGGGACGCCGGGTTTCAGGTGCGCTTTAACGCGTTCCGGCAAGAAAAGCTCGACCAGATCAGCGCGTACATCCGCACGGTGTCGGAGCGCGACGGCAGGCCATTGCCCCTACAGGCGGACGCGCTCGCGCTCGGCTTGGTGAGCCTGCGCGATGGTGTGCAGTTCTCCAGACTATGCGATCCGCAGACGGCGGGCGACGAGGTGATGCAGACAGTGCTTGCCGGATTTTTTTCGTGCGTATTGTGGCGACAACCGGAAGAAATACAGCACGCCGATCATCGCGCGGGCGTACCCGGCCGCAGACGTCGGACGCCCACCGCGGACGCCGACAATATCCGTGACCAGGGTCCAGCACGATGAAATTGAAGGCAACTGCCTGGGCAACGCCCTGTACCCCGCTCAGCCTTTCGGTCGTCAGAACTCGGCGCCCCGACAGAGCCCCGAGTCTCGTACTGGTTGGCGCGGGCAGTTGTGTATGTAAACCCCTCAAAGGAGATGACCATGTTTAACGACCACACGGATTTCCAAAATAGCGATCGCGGAAGCGGCACGAATGATCGGAGCGACGTGGGTTGGGCGTCGAACCATGTCGTCGAGGTGATTAATCCCACTCCGGCAAGGAACTGGGCATGGGCGCACCATAGCGACTTATACGACTGGATGGACTGGCACAGTCCGTTTCCTGCGGCAGGCCCGTCGGAGTGAACGCGGTATGGCGGCGCTACGCTATTGCGGAGGCGAAGCTTCCGCTCGACTCCTTTCGCGAGCTATGAAAGGATCTCGACCAGCTCGACGGGCAGATCTCAGACATCGAACGGCGTGTGCGGACCTGGATGAAGTAAGACGAGCGGTCCAAAGAGAGCGCTGGCCATGTCGGGCCGTGCCAGCCACGAATGATATCCATGATGGTATCAATGCCGTCTGGAGTGTCGTTCGGTGATCGCCGGGTTTTAGCAGTACCTTCGTGCCCCCCTACTTCAGAGGGTAGTCGTCCATTTCGTACATGTATGGCCCCGACGCCTTTTGCAATCTTCTTGTTCGTGATGTCGAAACGGTCTGCAGGCGTGTATCCGGCTCGCCAGATGGTGGAGGCTGCCTTCACTCGGTGCCCATCCGTCGCACCGGCAGCCGTAGTGGGCCAACCCAATCCCTATGCGGCGAGTTCCCCGTTGTCTATGTGACGCTTGCAGCAGGAAAGACGGCAATCGAAGCGGAAGCGATCGAGTTCGCACGTGAATATATCGCGGAGCGGCCTGCGTGGCCGAAGCGGGTGTACATCGTCGACGCATTGCCGCTGACTGAGTTGGGGAATGTCCATGAGCCTTCGCTGCGCGCCGATGCGGCGGTCCGACTGCTTGGCCGAACGCTGGCGGAACGCGTTCAAGATACTTCGTTCGAGATCGAGGCGAAGCAGGGCGGCAAACGCGGCTTCGCCGTTTCCGTCACGATGTTTGGTTCCAATGGTGCAATCGTGGACAAAGTCGATGCCGAACTGAAGGAGCTCCTTTTTGAATACACGATTCAGCGGGTGACCGCCCCCGTACAAAGCGCTTCGTAACCCTGGCGGTGATGCCTCCCGTATCAGCGAAGCAAGATTAAATTCGAGCCTTTGGAGACACACCATGCTCGTTACTCAGTATTTCTCGAAGGATCTGTACAAAGGCAAAACCGTTTTTGTCACCGGCGGCGGCAGCGGCATCAATCTCGGCGTAGCGAAGAATTTCGCTGCACTTGGCGCTAACGTCGCCATTTGTGGACGCACTCAGGAAATGCTCGATGCTGCGGCTGCAGAGTTACGGGCGTTCGGCACCAAGGTCAGCGCGGACGTGCGCGACAGTGCCCCACTCGAAGCGGCGCTCGAAAAATCCAGGGCAGCGCTGGGTGCAATGGACGTCCTCGTCTGTGGAGCAGCCGGCAACTTTCTCGTGCCTGCCGAAAAACTCTCTCCCAACGGGTTCAAGACAGTGATCGACATCGATCTGCTTGGATCCTTCAATGCCACTCGCAGTGCGTTCGAGCAACTCAAGGAAACGAAGGGCACGATCCTGTACATTTCGGCCGGCATGGCTTACATGCCTCATGCCTTTCAAGTTCATGTGGGTGCGGCCAAGGCTGGCATCGACATGATGATGAAGAACATCGCTCTGGAATGGGGACGATTCGGCATCCGTGCCAACAGCATCGTGCCCGGACCCATCGAGGAAACCGAAGGGTTGAAGCGCCTCTCCGATCCCGCGGAAAAGAAAAAGCTGATCAACGCCGTGCCGCTGCGCCGCACCGGAACCGTTGACGACATCGGCCAGGTCGCGGCATTTCTTGCCCCGCCGCTCGCCTCCTACATTACGGGTTGCGTGGTCGTTTGCGATGGTGGCCAGAACCTGCCCGGTTCGGCGCTGTTCAACATGGGTGCCGAGCAGATGTTGCGCGCCCAGCAAGGATGAACCCCGATCATGAACTTCGAAACACTTAGCGTCGCGCTCGCCGACGGCATTGCCACAATTGAGCTGAATCGTCCCGACTACGCCAATGCCATGAGCGAGCAGATGTGGCTGGACATCCGCGACGCATTTCGCTGGGTGGACGAGACGGCGGAGGCTCGGGTGGCCGTCATCAGTGGAGGGGGCACGCATTTTTCGTCGGGTATCGACCTCGCCATGCTCGCTGGCATAAAGAACGAGATCCAGGACCAGTGTGACGGGCGAGCGCGAGACAAGCTGCGCCGCCGGATTCTCGAGCTGCAGGACACGCTGACCAGCATCGAGCGCTGCCGCAAGCCTGTCCTGGCCGCGATCCACGGCGCCTGCATCGGCGGCGCCATCGACCTCGTCACCTGCTGCGACATGCGTTACGCGTCGGCCGGCGCCTACTTCTCGATCAGGGAAATCGATGTGGGCATGACCGCCGACGTTGGAACGCTGCAGCGCATGCCCAAGCTGGTGCCGGACGGCATCGTTCGCGAACTGGCCTACACCGGCCGCCGGTTCGATGCCGAGGAGGCGAGGCAAGTCGGTCTGGTGAATCGTGTCTATGATTCGCCCGAAGATCTGCGGAGGGGAGTGTCGGAGATCGCCGCCACCATCGCTGCCAAGTCGCCGCTGTCGATTCGCGGTATCAAGGAAATGGTGGTTTATTCGCGCGACCATTCGGTGGCCGACGGCCTGAACTATATTGCCACGTGGAATGCGGCGATGCTTCTGTCGGAAGACCTGACCGAGGTGATGACCGCCGCGAGGGAGAAGCGGCCAGCCAAATTCAAAAATTAGAGCGCGTAGCCCCAAGGCTGGCCGAGAGCGTGCAAAAGTTGGGGAGGTCGATTTCGTCAGGTTTCCTTATCTTGCGGCAGGGTTGAATGGTCTGTTCTTTCCGTCGGTCGGTGCCGGCCTGACAATGCGACCCCGATGTTACGGCTTCGCAAATCGCCGCAGCGTCGTTAGCATCGTTCTTCCCGCGTTTGCCCGACATCCTGTATGGCGCTACAAAGAGGGGCGGCCGGGATTCGCAAATATCTTAAGCTTAAGATATGGCAGAGGTCCTTTTGGTTGGCGATCGCGGCTACGGGCGCATGGACAGGTCGATCGAGGTCGGCCCGCGATCGGTAACCAAAAAAACCTCTGCCTTATGCTCTGCAGAGCATAATTGCGAATCCCGGCCATCCTTCAGCCACTTGGGGTTGGTGATTTCGGTCTCCACCGATTCCCGTTCCAGCGAGGCGATCATCTTGCTGCCGAACACGGAACGCTGCTCCGCCTTGAACTTTATCGCGATGTGGAACCAGTCGAGGATCCGGCCGCGAGCCAGCTGACTGCCCTGGACGGCCTTCTCAAATTCACCAACGTCGTCGCTGATAACGGTCACGCGTTCATCGCTCGCCACTCCTTTTTGACTGAAGAACTGATCGAGTCACGCGGAAGCCGAGGTGACTTCCTGGTGCACATAGGAGTATACGGCGTTGTCAACTTGCCATGCGTGAGACAAAACGCTGGAGGAGTGACGATGATTTAGAAACCAGTCGACGGATCTGGGGCGAGGTCGGTGAATTCGCGCCAGGCAACGAACCTTGCTGCAAGCTGTTTGCGATAAAGTGAAGCGCGTAGCAGATGCCGCTTGAGCGCGAAGTGTTGCCGGATCAGTCCGAAGCTCGACAGGAAGGCCTGCGTGCGTTTCGGATTGCGGAAACCGCGCATGCGACGCTCGCGTTCGCGTGTCGGGTGGTGGGTGTTTTCAGCTCGGTTGTTCAGTCGGCTGCCGCTTTGACAGACACGTGCTTTACGCTCGCCAGCTCTGGAATCTCAGCTTTGGCGGCCGGATAGCCGCGCAGCTCATCGGTGATGATCTTGCGCGGCACTGGGCTCGAGCGCAGCACACGCTTAATGCGCTTGGCCGCGGCCTTATCGCGCCGCGTTTGCAGTAGGATGTCGAGTTCGGCGCCGCGCTCGCCCACTGCGCGCCATAGCAGGTAAGGTTCGCCGCGCAACGTCACGAACATCTCGTCAAGGTGCCATCTGCCGCCTGGCTTGCGACGCGCCGCTTTCACCCGACGAGCAAAGTCTGCGCCAAACTTATCGCACCAGCATCGGATCGTCTTGTAGGTCACGATCACGCTACGTTCAAAGAGCAGTTCTTCGATGTCACGCAAGCTGAATTGATACCAGTGGTACCAGCGCACGGCGCAACTGATCGCGCCCGCTGGAAAACGGTGACCGCGATACAGCGATTTCCATTTCTTCATTGCGTCATCTTACGTGAGACGACCAGCAACCTGACAACGCCCGTCGGATACCGGCCTCGTCGCCTTAGCCGACGGAGGTCCAAAGTGCCAGTTTCATGACCTGCATCAAGGCGTTGCGGAAACAGGCGAGTAGCTTGAATTCAAACGTGCCAGGTCGGCTTGTCGTTTTTATGCGCGATCAGCCGGCACATTAAAACGGAGTCGTTGCTCAGCGATTTGTGCAGTGGGACATCGAGTGCTCGGCAGGCGCCTTATGAGACACACACGTATCGTCGCGATTCACTACGGTGGTCCCAACGCGCTCGCGGTAGTTAAGGAGGAATGCTCCGAGCCCAAGGATGGCGAAATGCCGGTCAAAATGCCGGCCGCAGGTGTCAGCTTGACGGACTTGATGATGCGCGAGAGTGTTCCTCCCGAAACGCCGCGACTGCCTTTCACGCCGGGGTGCGGTCTGGTCGGCGTTGTGGATTCGCTCGGCGGTGGGGCCTTTGCCGCGATGCCGATCACCGGCGCGTACACGCACTCGCAGTATGTGTGTCTGCAGCACCGTGAATCCCGCTCCTGGCCGGCCTTCCGCCGCGCCGTTTGCAAATCAGATTTACTCAACCCGAAACCGATGCCGTCGTTTGCAACCGTTGCCCAGACGACGGGGCTGCCGCCTCGCCTTGCAGAGGTGTCAGGGCGCGGGCCGGCCGCCACGCTGGTCGTGTTGCTGGCGCTTGCTCTGGCGAGTTGCGCGACACCGGTCATGCAGCCCTCCATCGAGGTTCCCGGCCGGTTCGCGGCCGCGTCCGCATCTGCGGAGGAGCCCGAGACCGCTTGGTGGGATAGCTTCGGCGATCCGGTGCTTTCGGATCTGGTCCGTCGGGCGGCGCAGGAGAACCGGGACGTCCGGATCGCGGCGGAGCGCGTGCGGGCCGCGAGAGCCGGAGAAACAATCAGCCGCTCGTGGCTCCTGCCAACCTTGAGCATTGGCGCTAACGGCTTCGATCACAGGACCAATTACGACACAGTCCTCAAAAACGTCGTTCCTGAAGCGGCAAATACACGGGCCGGACAGGTCGGTATTGCTGCCTCGTGGGAAGTCGACCTCTTCGGCCGTCTGCGGGCGGGTGCGGCCGCGGCTGCAGCCGACACGATCGCGGTCGAAAATACCGCGCGCGGCGTGCGCCTTCTTGTGTTGACCGATGTCGCCACGAACTACTTCACGCTCGCCGGGGCGTTGCGTCAGCTGGAGACCGTGCGCGCGATATCAGCCGCGCAGGACGAGACGCTGCGCTTGGTGACGGCCCGCGAACGCGTCGGCCTCGCGACGCCGTTCGACGTCGAGCGCGTGAAGACCGAAGCTTCGAAAACGCGCGCGGCCATACCGCCGCTCGAGGCCCTTGCCGCCGTTTCGCGCCATCACATTGCGGTCCTCTTGGGAGATCAGGCCTTCAATGCCGGGAGCATCACGCCATCGGGCGTCGAAGCAATCGTTCCGCCCGCGCATCCGGGACAACCGGCCGCCCTGTTGCAGCGGAGGCCGGATCTGCTGGTCGCAAGCGCGCAGCTTGACGCGGCCAACGCGCGCAGGCAACAGGCGGTGGCGGAATGGTTTCCGCGGCTAATTCTCGGTGCAGTGTTCGGCCGTGAGTCCATCGATCTCAACGGGATTGCCCTCGGTCCGGCGCGCTTCAGCAACGTCGCCGGCCTCATCGCAATGCCGATCTTCAATGCCGGGCGGACGCAGGCGATCAACGACATCGCCGAGAGCGGTCAAAAGGAAGCGGTCCTTCATTATGAGGACGCGATCGTTCGCGCGCTCGAAGACGTCGAGAACGCGCTGGTTGTGCTCGACGACGAACGCCAACGTGCGCAGCTGCTGCAGAACGCAGCGACTTCGGCCGAAGCGGCGCTGGGCCACGCACAATCCCTTTACAACCGCGGCCAGATCGACCTTTTGCCGCTGCTCGACGCTCAGCGGACGCGGTTGGCCGTCCGTGCGATCGCTAACGACAGCAGCACGCAATTGCTGCTCGACAGCGTCCAGCTGTACAAGGCGCTTGGCGGAGGTTGGGAGGTGTTCGAGCCCGTTGCCGCGCCTGTCGGCACCGCGGTTTCGCGCAATTCATCAAACGTGGATCGACACGAGGAACCATCGTGAAAACCTCTCTCACTGCACTGTTCGCAGCCGCGCCTGTCGCAGCTATGCTGGTTGCCTGCGGGTCGAAGCCCGCCCCCGAGGCGCTTCGAGCAGTCCGCACTGCCGAGATCCGCTATGACAAGACCCCGGTGACCGACCGTTACGTCGGCACCGTGCAGTCGCGCCACGAAGTCAATGAGGCATTTCGTGTTGGCGGCAAGGTTGTCAAGCGCAAGGTCGACGTCGGCCAGAAGGTTCGCGAGGGCGACGTGCTGGCGGTGCTCGACGATACCGACTTTCGGCTCGCCGAGGAAGCAGCACGGCAGCAACTGACCGCCGCCAGTTCGCAGGCCCGACTGGCCGAGTCCGATCGGCAGCGGCTCAATTTGCTCAAAACCGACGGCTCGGTGAGCGTATCCGACGACGAGAAGGCGCAGACCGGTGCGCAGACAACGTCGGCGACGGCCCAAGCCGAGGGGAAGAAACTCGAGCTCGTACGCAATCGGTTGAAATATACGGTGCTGCGCGCGTCGCAGAGTGGCGTCGTCACCGCCGTGCGTTTCGAAGTGGGGGAGGTCGTCGCCGAGGGCCAGCCGATGGTTTCGATCGCCAACGAAGGCGAGCCCGAGATCGTCGCCGACCTGCCGGAAGATCGTCTCGCGACGTTCAAGACGGCCCGGTACAAGGCGTGGCTCGCTAGCGCGCCCGAGCAAAGTTTCGACGTCGTGTTGAGGGAACTCTCGCCCCAGGCGGCCGCGCAAACCCGAACTTACCGTGCCCGCCTGAAACCCGCGGTGCCCCGGGCGCTGCCGCTCGGTGCGACCGCCACGCTGTTGGTCGAGCGTCCGGTCGGCGAAGCGCCGGCAGCAGTCATCCCTGCCTCGGCCATCACGCAGAACAAGGGCCAGCCCGCCGTCTGGGTGGTTCGTCGTGCGGGTTCCGAGCCGGTGGGTACGGTCGACCTGACCGGCGTTTCGGTGCACGGCTATCGCAACGACGAGGTGCTCGTGTCGGGACCGCCGGCAGGCGAGCTGATCGTCACCGCGGGTGTGCAGAAGATGGCCCCTGGCCTGAAGGTCGCGCTCGCCGGCGCGCCGCGCACCTTCTAAACCGGGTAATCTGCTCGATGAAGTCGTTCAACCTCACCGAATGGGCGCTGAACCACCGCGCCATCGTGCTATTCCTGATCCTTGTGATTGGCATTGGCGGCTCGCTCAGCTTCACAAGGCTCGGCCAGCTCGAGGATCCGAACTTCTCAGTGCCGTCGATGACCGCGCTCGTGATCTGGCCCGGCGCCACGGCGCAACAGATCCAGGACGAGGTGCTCAACCGCATGGAGAAGAAGTTCGAGCAGCTCGATCACTTCGAGAAGGTCGTGACCTATGCGCGCCAAGGGTACGGCGGCATGACGATCACCGTGAAGGGCGGCACGTCCCGTGCGGACCAGCGCGAGGCTTGGTATCAGGCGCGCAAGAAGTTCAACGACATCAAGCTCGAGCTCCCCGACGGCGTCATCGGCCCGATCTTCAACGACGAATACGGCGACGTGACCGGGTTGCTCTATGCCGTCAAGGGCGACGGCATCAGCCAGTGGGAGCTATCTGACGTCGCCGAAGACATCAAGCGGCAACTCCTTAAGGTGCCGATGGTGAAAAAGGTCGACATCTATGGCAAGCAGGCCAAGAAGGTTTACGTCGAGTTCTCGAACGGGCGGCTGGCGGCGCTTGGAATCACGCCGCTGCAGATCGCCGAAAGCCTCAAAAATCAGAACAGCGTATTGGCAAGCGGACAGATCGACACGCATGGCGATCGCGTGCTCGTGCGCGTCAGCGGCCAGTTCAACAGCTTGGACGATATCCGCAACGTTCCGATCGCCGCCGGCGGCCGTCTGCTGAAGCTCGGCGACTTCACGTCGATCACGCGTGGATACGAAGACCCTCCAATTTATACGGTACGCCAGAATGGGCAGCAAGTGCTGATGCTCGGCATCACAATGACCGACGACGGCAACATAGTCGACCTCGGCAAGGCGATCGAACAGGCAGTCGCCAAGGTGCAGCTCGAGCTGCCCTATGGCGTCGAACTCGAGCGGGTGGCCGATCAGCCGACCGTCGTCAGCGAATCGATCTGGGAGTTTGAGCGCTCGCTGCTGGAAGCGCTGACCATCGTGCTCGCGGTTTGCCTGATCACTCTCGGCTGGCGCACGGGAATCGTGGTCGGGATCTCGGTGCCGATCGTGCTTGGTGTCGTCGCCCTGGTAATGCTTGCGATGGGCTGGAATCTCGAGCGCGTCTCGCTTGGGTCCCTGATCATCGCCCTCGGTCTGCTGGTGGACGACGGCATCATCGCGGTAGAGATGACGGTCGTGAAGATGGAAGAAGGGTGGGACCGCGTGAAAGCGGCCACCTACTCGTACACGGCGACCGCGATGCCGCGGCTGACTGGCGCGCTCATCACGGCCGCCGCCTTCATGCCGATCGGGTTCGCCAAGTCGACCACCGGCGAGTATGCGGGCGGCATTTTCTGGATCGTCGGCACCGCAGTGCTTTTCTCGTGGGTCGTCTCGGGGCTGATCACGCCGTACCTCGCCGTCAACATGCTGCCAAAGGACTTCGGCAGGCAGCACCATGGTGGCGACCCATATGACACAGCCTTCTACCGCAAGCTGCGCGGCTGGATCGATCTCGCCCTCGAGCGGCGCTGGTGGGTCATCGGGGCGACGGTGGCCGCACTCGCCGCTGCGATTGCCGGAATCAGGTTCGTGCCACAGCAGTTCTTCCCCAACAGCGCGCGGCCCGAGCTGATTGTCGAGTTGCGACTGAAGGAAGGCGCTTCGTTCGCTGCGACCACCGAGCAGGTGAAGAAAATGGAAGCGGTTCTGAAGAAGGACGAAGACGTGCGTTTCTTCACGGCTTACACGGGCGCAGGCCAGCCACGCTTCTATCTCGCTCTTAATCCCGAACTGCCGAATCCGGGCTACGCTGTCTTCGTCGTCGTGACGAAGGACACGCAGGCTCGTGAGCGCGTGCGGTCGCGCCTGATGGAGAGTGTTAACGAGGAATTCCCGCAAGTGTGGGTTCGCGTCACCCGCCTCGAACTCGGTCCGCCGGTCGGTTTCCCGGTACAGTTCCGTGTCGTTGGCTCCGAGACGCAGAAGGTCCGCGAAATCGCCCGCGAGGTCGAAGCGGTGGTGGCGTCCAGCCCCAAAGTGCGCGACGTCCAGCTCGACTGGAACGACCCGGTTCGTACCCTGAGAGTCGACCTGGACCAGGACAAGGCGCGCGCGCTCGGCCTGGCGCCGGCCGACGTCGCCTTCGTGACCCAGACCTTCATGAACGGCGTGACACTGTCCCACTTGCGCGAACACGAGGATTTGATCGACATCGTCGCCCGCGCCGTATCTTCCGAGCGGCTCGATCTGGACTCGCTGAAGGACGTCAATCTCTACACACGCGAGGGAACGGTGGTGCCGCTGTCGCAGGTCGCGCGCGTGCGCTACGAACTCGAAGAGCCGGTGCTCTGGCGCCGCAACCGTGACATGGCGATCACTGTGCGCGCGGACGTCAAGGACGGCGAGCAGGGCGTGTCGGTGACCCAGGAGATTCGGCCGCTCCTGAAGGACATTGAGGCGAAGCTGCCCTTCGGTTACCGCATCGACGTCGGCGGCGCAGTCGAGGAAAGCGACAAGGCCAACCGCGCGCTGATGGCGGTGTTTCCGGTGATGCTGATTACGATCCTCACGATCCTGATGCTGCAACTTCAGAGCTTCTCGCGCGTGACGATGGTGTTCCTGACGGCACCGCTGGGGCTCATCGGCGTTGTCGCCGGGCTGCTTATTTTCCAAGCGCCGCTCGGTTTCGTCGCCATTCTTGGGGTCACCGCTTTGAGCGGGATGATCATGCGCAACTCGGTGATCCTGGTCGACCAGGTGCAGGCGGAAATTGCGCAAGGGCGTGACACCTGGAGCGCGGTCGTTGATGCGGCCGTCCACCGGACGCGTCCGGTGGCGCTGACCGCGGCGGCTACGGTGCTCGCCATGATCCCGCTGACGCGGAGCATCTTCTGGGCCCCGATGGCGATCGCCATCATGGGCGGCCTCACGGTCGCGACCTTGCTGACAATTTTTTTCATGCCGGCCCTTTACGCGGCATGGTTCAAGGTCCGACGCAACGCTGAATCGTAACGCGCGGCGCGATTACCCAGCAGCGTCCTCGCGACCATGAAGCGATGCGGCGCGATACTCGTCGCTGGCTGCACCATCGGCAGAAGCAGCCTCACATCATCGCGAAATACTTTGCGGCTCCGCACGTCGCTTACGCCCCCGACGGAGCATAAGACGCGACCTTTTTAACCATCTGGCTTAAACGGCGGCTGTTCGCGCATGCATTGCCCGCACGCTCGAACCCTGCTGTCTCATGCTTGCGATCGTCACGCGTCCTTCAGGTTGAAGCTTTTGGTAAGTTTTTTTTGCATCGGCGCACCCTACACGAGGTAAGGTGTTGCACTTCAAATCTGATGGCGCCGTTCATTCTTTTGTCCACTCCGGCTGGCTAGATAATCAGGTTGAGAAGTACGCTGAACCGCCTGGAGCGGGCTTATGCGCGGGACGGCGCCTTAATCCCGATACGCATCACGTCGCTTCGATATCGGGTTCGAGGCCAGTTGACCTATGTCAAGACGCATTGTGTTCACGCATGCATACTACAGTCACAGAGGATTGTCGGAGAGTCCCATGGCACAGTTGATGAAGGCCGCTATCGTACACGCATTTGGCGAACCGCTACGCGTCCAGGAGGTGCAGGTGCCCGCGCCGGGCCCAGGCCAGATCCTCGTCAATATCAAGGCGTCGGGCGTCTGCCATACCGACCTGCATGCTGCTGACGGTGATTGGCCCGTCAAGCCGACGTTGCCGTTCATCCCCGGTCACGAAGGCGTCGGTTTTGTCGCAGCAGTCGGCGATGGCGTCAAGGTCGTCAAGGAAGGCGATCGCGTCGGCGTGCCGTGGCTCTATACAGCGTGCGGGCACTGCGAGCACTGCCTAAGCGGTTGGGAGACGCTCTGTCATGATCAACAGAACACAGGCTACTCCGTGAATGGCGCCTATGCGGAATATGTGCTCGCTGATCCGAACTATGTCGGACACCTCCCGCCGCAGGTCAGCTTCGACGAAATCGCTCCAATCCTTTGCGCTGGCGTCACCGTCTATAAGGGGATTCGCGTGACTGACACACGTCCCGGGCAATGGCTTGCGATCTCCGGGATCGGCGGCCTTGGTCATGTGGCGATCCAATACGCAATCGCGATGGGACTTCATGTTGTCGCAGTGGATGTTTCAGCAGACAAACTTGCTCTCGCTCGCGAACTCGGCGCGAAGCTCGCTATCGACGCGTCGACTACCGATCCGGCCGCGGTCATTCAAAAGGAGATTGGGGGAGCGCATGGCGTACTCGTGACCGCCGTATCGCGCGGCGCGTTTGCGCAAGCGCTCGGCATGGTCCGCCGCGGCGGCACTGTGGCGCTGAACGGGTTGCCGCCGGGCGATTTCCCTTTGCCGATATTTTCAACCGTGCTCAACGGCATCACCGTGCGTGGTTCGATTGTCGGGACACGCCGCGACTTGCAGGAGTCGCTCGAATTCGCCGCAGAAGGCCGTGTACACGCACGCATTCATCGGGACCGGTTGGAAAACATTAACGCGGTACTCGCCGATCTGAAGGGGGGAAAGATCGACGGACGCGTGGTGCTGGCGCTCGATTGATCGGCGCCGACGCCTGGTGCAGTCAGGCACGGTTTGACGGTTGTTTGGGGGACAAAGCAATGTCAGAGATCCGGAAAGAGGCGCAGGTCGCCGGTTCCAAATCGGGCAACAAGCCAGGGAACAAGGAACTAGGCAGCAAGGCATACCAGAAGGAACTGGCCCTGCTGCATGGTGAACTGGTCAAGTTGCAGGAATGGGTAGTGAAGACCGGCGCCAAGATCTGCATTGTGTTCGAAGGACGCGATGGCGCGGGCAAGGGTGGGGTGATCAAGACCATCACCGAACGCGTGAGCCCGCGAATTTTCCGGGTGGTCGCGCTGCCAGCGCCCACGGATCGGGAAAAGACCCAGATGTACTTGCAGCGCTATCTTCCGCACCTGCCGGCGGCTGGGGAAGTCGTGCTGTTCGACCGCAGTTGGTACAACCGCGCATGTGTCGAGCGGGTCATGGGCTTCTGCACGGAGGCGGATGTGCAGATGTTCATGATGACTACACCGCTCGTGGAGCGTGCCGTCATCGACTCCGGAGTCATCCTCATCAAGTACTGGCTCGAAATCAGCTCAGAAGAGCAGACGCGCAGGCTCGAAGCCCGGATTCACGATGAGCGCAAAATCTGGAAACTTTCGCCGATGGACATCGAATCCTATCGCCGCTGGTACGACTATTCGCGGGCGCGCGACGCGATGTTCAGCATGACCGACACTGAGTTCTCGCCGTGGTATGTTGCACGGGCGGACCGCAAGAAGCGCGCCCGCCTGAACATCATCAGCCACCTGCTCAGCGTGGTTCCGTACGAGACTGTGCCGCGGGAGAAGGTGTCGTTGCCCCAACGACAGAAGGCCGGGGGGTATCGCGAATCGGACCATCACTTCAGGTATGTGCCCGAGAAATTCTGAGCAATGCCGCATTGCGTCTGGCAGGGAACGAGGATTGCGGAACGCCCGCTGAAAACTCCGATGACGCGCGCCCGGATGCCCCTTTTTGTTCCTGCAACGCGTCGACGCGCAGGACCAAAGTCCAATTCCGCTGGCGTGCCCGAGTGACATGATGTAATCGGGAAAGCGGGACGGATGGAGAGCATGTTGTGCGAGAGTGCTTCCTCCGAATGGTTCGAACTGCGATTCGAAGAACGGATTCGAGGAACGATCGGGATGTACCGGATCGAAGAACCCCGGCTTGGCGGGCTGCGTATCAAGGAATGGCGGCGCCGCGCGCGCCTGGCGGTCGGCCTGTTGTTTCTGGTGCTGCTAGGATCGTCGGCGGGGCTTGTGCTGCTCGACCACTCGGATGCGCCGTTGCCCACGAAGATGTTCACGGCCTTATGGGATGCGGTCAATCTTGTCACGACGCTGGGCGACTTCTCGGACTTCAATCCGGACCAGAAGATATTCATGCTGGTCGCCATACTTGCAACGGTGGTGGTTGCCGGCTACGCGTTGCGCCAGCTGACGGGGATACTGTCGGGCGACGACGTGATGGTCTTCTGGGAGAACAGGGCCATGGAGCACAAGCTGGAAACGCTGAGCAACCATGTCACGATCTGCCCGTTTGGTCCGGTCGGCCAGCTGGTCGCCGCCCGTCTGCGAGATGAGGGAGTGACGGTGCTCGTGCTGGATACGGACGCAAAGCAGGCCGAAAAAGCATCCGGACTGGGATACATGGTTATCCTGGGCGATCAGAACTCGTTCGACGACGTACTGGAGCGTGCCAGGCTGGATACCGCCAGTGCGCTGTTCGTGACGGGCACCGATCCGAACAGCAATCTGGAGATCACGCTGGTGGCGCACACGCTCAATCCCGCGCTCCAGATCGTAGTGTCAGGTGAGAACGATCTGCGCAGAATGTTGCTCGAGAAGGCCGGCGCATCGACCGTTATCGACCAGAACGACATCGTTGCGTGCGCCATGGTTAGGCAGATCGATGCACCACAGGCGCGACGGACATGAAGCAGGGTGCTCGACAAGCACAATCTGCTGGCGGTCTGCCGCCTGTACCGGCGCGGTTACGCATCGGCTGCACCGACTGGCCTCATAGCTTCGGGGGTAGCATACGTTCGCGCGATGCGGGCGTCCGAATGTACGCCGTGACGCTTTGGACTTGCTCACTGCCCGTCAGGAAGGAGGTTTCACACTGGAGTCGGCCATGCACGTGGACATGCTGAAGCCGGTTGGCGGAGGCGAACAGGCAGGATCCGACAATGGCACGGTCTTCTCCGGCTTCCGATTCGTGGACACGCATCCGGTATCGCTGGGGCGACCTGTGAACGATCTGGGGATTTGATGACAATAGGGAATCCGCGCGACTATGGGACACGATTCATCAACACATCCCACTGGCGGCTTTCGCATTCCGGTGCTGGAGTGGGTCCGCGATTATCAGAAGGAGTGGATCAAGCCAGATATCATTGCCGGTGTGACCGCTGCGGCGGTCGTTCTTCCGAAGGCCTTGGCATACGCGACTGTCGCGGGGCTGCCCGTGCAGGTCGGGCTGTATACTGCCTTCCTTCCGATGGTGATCTACGCGTTCCTGGGATCGTCGCGGCCGCTCAGCGTGAGCACCAGCGCAACGATCGCCATCCTCACCGCAGCGGCCCTGGCCCGGGCGGTCCCGGATGGAGGGACGGCAGACCTGCTGAGAGCCTCTGCAACGCTGACGCTACTGGTCGGGGCCATCCTCACGCTCGCCGCGCTCCTGCGGTTGGGATTCGTTGCCAACTTCATCTCCGATCCTGTGCTGACCGGATTCAAGGCCGGTGTCGCGGTCGTCATCGTGCTGGATCAGGTGCCGAAGCTGCTCGGCATTCACTTTCCCAGGGGGGCGTTTTTCCACAACGTACTAGCCCTCGTCACGGGTATTCCACACGCGTCAGCGACGACAGTCGCTGTGGGGGCGATTACGGTGGGTATTCTGGTGGCAATCGAGCATTTCTTTCCACGCGCACCCGCGCCGCTGATCGCGGTGGCTTGCGGGATCGGCGGCGTGAGCCTGCTCGGCCTGCAGTCTCACGGGGTCGACATTGTCGGCCACGTGCCGACGGGCTTCCCTTCCGTCACCATGCCGGACCTTTCGCTTGTCGCGTCGCTTGGGCCAGTTGCCGCGGGCATTGCACTGATGAGCTTTACCGAAACGATCGCGTCCGGGCGAGCGTTCGTTGTGAGCGGAGAACCTGCGCCACAGGCGAATCGGGAGTTGCTGGCGATCGGTCTTGCCAATGTGGGCGGCGCGCTGCTGGGCTCCATGCCGGCGGGAGGAGGAACGACCCAGACGGCCGTGAACCGTCTCGTGGGCGCTCGCAGCCAGCTTGCCGAACTGGTCACGGCTGCCGTCACGCTGGGCACGATGCTGCTGCTCGCGCCGTTCATCGGACTGATGCCGCACGCCACGCTGGCAGCGGTTGTCATCGTCTATTCGATCGGCCTGATCAAGCCCTCGGAATTTCGCGCGATTGTCGCTGTGCGACGCACAGAGTTCGTGTGGGCGCTGGTTGCGGTCTCCGGCGTCGTGCTCTTCGGCACCCTGCTGGGCATCCTCGTCGCCATTGTCGTGTCGCTCCTGGCGCTTGCTCACCAGACGTCCGATCCACCGGTATATGTGCTGCGCCGCAAGCTTGGCACGAACGTGTTCCGTCCTGTGTCCGCGGAGCACCCCGATGACGAGGCTTTTCCCGACCTCCTCCTGTTGAGGCCGGAAGGGCCCGTTTTTTTTGCCAACGCCGAGCACGTCGGCCAGAAGATCCGCATGCTGATCGAGCAAACTCATCCCCAGACTGTCGTGCTTCATATGCGCGCAGTAATCGATCTCGAGTACACGGCGCTCAAGATGCTGACGGAAGCGGAAAAGGAGCTGCGCAGGCAGGGCATAACCCTCTGGCTCGTGGGTCTCAACCCGGGCGTACTGGCGATGGTGCAGCATTCACCGCTCGGCGAGACGCTCGGGCGCGACCGGATGTTCTTCAATCTGGATCGGGCGGTCGCGGCATGGGAGGCGCAGCAACAACCGGGGGCCGTGCGGGGAGCGACGCACTGAGTTCGCCGAATGCCTGCTCACACATTCGTGCCGCCTGGCCCTCGCGTACCCGGCGGCCATTTCTTCCACGTAGGCATCCCCGTGATTTCAATGCAGATTACGACGGTAGCACGACCTATGCACGACAAGGGGGCTGCCTTTCCACATGACGATGCGGTACGGACTCGCGGCCTCGCCTTCGGATGACCGGGATCTGTCGGGCGGCGGGGCCAGACCTAACGAAGCCCTGATACGCCGGTCCAGTTCCGCTATCGTGCGCTCCAACTCCTGCACGATCATCGCCTCCTCTGGCAACACTGTCTGGTATTCCGCCGCGAGAACCTTGTTCGGCAGGTTGTCCAGCGCGTAGTGTGCTTCGGCCGCACGTTTTTCGGCGCAAAGGATTAGACCGACAGGTGGATTCTCCCCAGACTTTATCCCGTGCTCGACGCGTAGTTCAGATAGAGATGCATCTGCCCTGCGTCCGCATGGCTGTAGCGGCCCAATAACATAAATCTCCGGGACCGACTACATCGGTGGTTTCGAGACCACATTGGCTAGGAGGCCAGTTCAAAAGCCCCTGAGGGGGCTGTTTACTTCTCCGGTATTTTGTTAACCTCAGGCATCTGAACAACTGATACCAAGGGATGGAAGCGCCGATCATCGATGATGACTTGTGGACACTGATCGAACCGTTGCTGCCTCTACCGAAGCCGCGTCGCACGACAGGCCCTGGCCGTCCGCTTGTGCCGGATCGGGTGGCACTCAACGGCATCCTGTCGTGATGAAGACAGGCGTGCGCTGGAACCACCTGCCAACGCGATTGGGCTTCGGCTCAGGCGCAACCTGCTGGCGACGACTGCGCGACTGGCAGGAGGCCGGCGTGTGGGATCGGCTGCACGAGCTGCTGCTCGCGAAAACGCGCGAAGCAGGCCAACTCGACTTCTCGCGTGCTGCCGTAGATTCGTCGTCGGTACGGACCGTTGGGGCGGGGAAAAACTGACCCGAACCCCACGGATCGCGCGCGACCAGGTTCGAAGCACCACATCCTCGTAGACGCCAACGGAGTGCCAGTCAGTGCGATCCTGACCGGCGCCAATACCCACGATGTCACCCAACTGCTGCCGCTCGTTGAGGCAATTCCACCGATTCGCGGCATGCGCGGCCGCCCGCTTCGCACGCCCAGGTTCATCTACGCGAATCTCGCGGTTGCAACTCCGATGCACATCGCCGGGCGCTCGCGCGCGCAACATAACCCCGGTGATCGCGAGGCGCCGAAGTACACATGGCAGGGGCCTTGGCAGATTTCGATGGGTCGTCGAATGGACTCACTCCTGGCTATACAATTTTCGTCGTCTTCGCATTCGCTTCGAACGTCGCGCCGACATTCACGAAGCATTCTTGAAACTAGGTTGCTGCCTTGTCTGCTGGAACTGCTTCAGACGCACGCAACTACCTTTTTGAACTGGCCTCTTAGTAAATCACGCTCCATCTTCACTTCAGCCAGCTCACGCTTGGCCCGCGCCAGTTCAGCTCCGATTCCGTCAGCGGCCTCCGATGTTGACCTACGTGCGCCAGCCTGCCGGTGTTCCCGGCACGCACCCAGTTCGCTAATGTCTTCATCGATATCGACAGCCGACGCGCAGCCTCCGATACGCCCATACCATCGGTCATCGCCAGCTTCACGGCCTCTTCACGACATTCCTTCGTATAGACAGCCTTCGGGATTCGATTCACCAATACCTCCATTCCTTCATTTTACGGAATGTTGGCGTCCACTTTTTTCAACCGGCCTCAGCCTAGCTACCGACCCAAGTGATGCAAAAGTCATCGATGATAATATTGTCAATACTGGCTTTTAGTTCTATACTTGTTCCCCATGTCGACAATCGCGCGGAGTGCCCGATCCAATCTGCAGACGTTGGGCGGAGGTGTCGAAATATGGCCACGATTGACCTATGTCACAACTCGTGAATGGCGCACGAGCATGCTGCACGAGTTGCACGCGTATCCGGTGTGCGCACGCACGGGTGAGCCCGTGAGCAAACAGCGGGGCGGCCGCGGGCGCGGCCTTAATCAATGTCGCAATGGAGGACGGTGTCATGGACGCAGCCACGCAATTGGCGCGCAGTCAGGAAATTGCCGGAAACATCTTGCTCGGGCTGCAAAAGCGCGTGCAGGGCGCGATGGAGCGGTATGAGAAACGGTTGCGTGGAGCCCTGGATGGCGAGGCCAGCCCTAACGAGGGCATCGCTTCGTTCGCATCGGGATTCAACTCATGGAACACATGGCATTACGCCGTCGACGTTGCGCAACGCTCCATCCTGTTCTGGGATACCTTGCGCGAGCGCGGCACCGGGTTCGTCGAGAGCACTGCACAGGGCCTCAAGCCCGCGCTGCATTTCGACTATGAGATCGTGCTCGACGGCAGGCAATTCGGGCGGCCTGTCAACTATGCGCTGTTATGCATTAAAGCGCCCGAGGGCGTGGCCATCGACGCGAAGAAGCGCCCCTATCTGATCATCGATCCGCGCGCCGGCCACGGCCCAGGGATCGGCGGCTTCAAGGACGATTCGCAGGTCGGCGTCGCGTTGCGTGCGGGCCATCCCGTCTACTTTGTCGTGTTCTTCCAGAATCCGGAGCCCGGCCAGACCTTGCTCGACGTGTGCGCCGTCGAGCAGGAGTTCGTCAGGAAGGTACGCGCGCTGCATCCGGATAGCCCCAAACCGGCGATCATCGGCAACTGCCAGGGTGGCTGGGCCGCGATGATGCTCGCGAGTTCCTCTGCAGAAGACACGGGACCGATCGTGATCAACGGCACACCGATGTCTTACTGGAGCGGCGCGTTCAGCGAAGGCGCGGGCGACAATCCGATGCGCTACGCTGGCGGCATACTGGGCGGCACCTGGCTCGCGTCGTTCTCATCGGATCTCGGTAACGGCAAGTTCGACGGCGCGCACCTCGTGCAGAACTTCGAGTATCTGAACCCCGCCAACACGCTGTGGGACAAGTACTACCACCTGTACAAAGACATCGATACGGAGTCGCCGCGTTTTCTGGCGTTCGAGCGCTGGTGGGGCGGCTACTATCTGATGAACCGCGAAGAGATCGAGTGGATAACGCGCAACCTGTTCATCGGGAACAAGCTCTGGTCGGGCGAAGTGCGCGGCGTGTCGGGCAAGGCGTTCGACCTGCGGGATATCCGCTCGCCGATCATCCTGTTCGCCTCGATGGGCGACAATATTACGCCGCCGCAGCAGGCGTTCAACTGGGTGGCCGACCTCTACGGCAGCACTGAGGAAATCAAGGCGCGCGGGCAGGTCATCATCGGACTGATGGACGAGGAGGCCGGACATCTTGGCGTGTTCGTGTCGGGCAAGGTGGCGAAGAAGCAGCATGCGCAGATCGTCAACGTGCTCGAAACAATCGAGACGCTCGCGCCGGGCCTCTACGCGATGTTGATCGATGAGGCGAAGGGCGCCGACGGGAAGGTGGCCTACAAGGTGACATTCGTCGAGCAGCGTCTCGAGGAGGTCGTCAACCGTTTCAACCGCTTCAGGCGCGAGGACGAAAAGCCATTTGAGGCCGTGCTCGAGCTTTCCGAATTTAACCAGCGCCTCTACGAACTGTTTGCCCAGCCATACGTGCAGTTGGCGTCGAACGAGACCACGGCGCATCTGCTGCGCGAATTTCATCCGCTGCGCTTTCAGCGCTGGGCCTTTTCGGACCTGAATCCGTGGCTTGCATGGCTGCGGCCGACGGCCAGCGCGGTCAGGGCGAACCGGCAGCACAACGGCGACATCGAGCCGTGGCGCAAGGCCGAGCAGCGTGGATCGGAAGTCATCAGCGCCTCGCTCGATCACTACCGGGCGATGCGCGATGCCGTCGCCGAGACGCTTTTCTTTGCCATCTACACGCATCCCTGGCTGGCCCATTTCGCCGACCGGCACCGCAGTCGCGAAGCGGCCGCGTCCGTCTCCACCGATCCGCGCGAGCTGCCTTTCGTGAAGGACGCGCTTTCATCGATCCAGCAGGGCGGCTACGCCGAAGCGGTGGCGCGCACGGCATTCCTCCTGTTCGCGCGCAAAGGGGAGCCGTTGCCGTTTGCGCTGCTTGCGACGGCGCGGGAAGTGGTGGACAGCTACGCCGGGTATCTGCCGAGCTTGCCGCCCGACCAGTGGCGGCGCATCCGCGGCGAACAGGAACTGATCGCCACCTACGAGCCGCAGCAGGCGATTGCGACGCTGCCGGCGTTGCTCGCCAAACCGGAAGACCGCGAGCGGCTACTGGCGCTGATGGACAGGTTGCTGGCCGACGAGCGCGTACAAGGCGTGACGCCGACCGCGCAGCAATGGGAGGCGTTACAGCGCATTCGCGCGGTGCTCGGCGTGCCGCCCGCAGCGCGCCCTGTTGCGGTGCTCGAGCGTGCGCCGTCGTGAAAGTGCCCGTCTTTTCGTAAAGGGATCAGCCATGGAAGCCAGACACGCGAAATATCACGAGCTCATTGCCCGCTGCCGGATGCTGGCGCCGATGCCCACGGCCGTTGCTCACCCATGCGACAGGAGCTCGCTGGAAGGCGCCGTGGAAGCGGCGCAGAAAGGCCTGATCGCACCGATCCTGGTCGGGCCGCGCGCGCGCATCGAATCGATTGCCGCGCAGTGCAACCTGTCGATCGGCGATTATCCGATCGTCGATGCGCCGTTCAGTGAGGCTTCGGCGGCAGCGGCCGTGCAACTGGTGCGCGAGGGCAAGGCCGAGGCGCTGATGAAAGGCAGCCTTCACACCGACGAGCTCATGGCGGCGGCGGTCCGGCGCGATGCCGGGCTGCGCACCGGCCGGCGCATCAGTCACTGCTTCGTCATGGACGTGCCTGCGCACGCAGACCCGCTGATCGTGACCGACGCCGCCGTGAACATCGCGCCGACGCTGGAGGAGAAGGCCGACATCCTGCAGAACGCGATCGACCTCGCGCACGCGCTGCAGTTTCCGCAGGTGCGCGTGGCGATCCTTTCGGCGATGGAGACTGTCAATCCGAAAGTGCCTTCGACGATCGAAGCCGCAGCGCTGTGCAAGATGGTGGACCGGCGGCAGATCACGGGAGCACTCGTCGACGGCCCGCTTGCGCTCGATAATGCCATCGACCCCGAGGCCGTGCGCATCAAGCAGATCGATTCGCCCGTGGCCGGGCGGGCCAACGTCCTGATGGTGCCGGACCTCGAAGCGGGCAACATGCTCGCCAAGAGCCTCTCGTTCCTCGCGGGCGCGGACGCGGCCGGCATCGTGCTCGGTGCGCGCGTGCCGATCATCCTGACGAGCCGTGCCGATTCGCTCATTACGCGGCTCGCCTCGTGCGCGGTGGCGGTACTCGTCGCGCTTGCGCGGCGCGAAGCCGCAAAGATCGTCGGGTGATGCCATGGCAGACGTGATTCTGGTATTGAATGCCGGCTCGTCGAGCATCAAGTTTTCCGCATTCGAAGAGCAGGGCGACGGGCTCGAACTGGTCGTGCATGGGCAGGTCGACGGCCTGTACACGGCAAGCGCGCGGTTCGAAGCCGTCGACGGTCACGGCGAGCACCATGCGAGGGAATGGAGCGACGGCGGCGAGCTGGATCATCGCGAAGGCCTTGAGCAAATCGGTGCGTTCCTGAGCGAGCACCGCGAAGGACACGAGCTTGTCGCGGTCGGCCATCGCGTCGTGCACGGCGGGCAGCGCTTCGGCGGTCCGGTGCGAGTCACGCCCGCGGTAGCGGACGAGCTGGCGAAGCTCACGCCGCTCGCGCCGCTGCATCAGCCGCACAACCTGACGCCCATACGCATCCTCGAAGAGATGCAACCGGACGTGCCGCAGGTGGCGTGCTTCGACACGGCTTTCCATCACACGCAACCCGAGGTGGCCCAGGCGTTCGCGCTACCTGCGTCGATCACCAGCCGGGGCGTGCGCCGCTACGGCTTTCATGGGCTGTCCTACGAGTACATCGCGAGCGTGCTGCCCGACATCGATCCGAAAGCGGCCAGCGGACGCACTGTCGTCGCGCACCTTGGCAATGGCGCGAGCATGTGTGCGCTCGTGGCGGGCAAGAGCGTAGGGAGCACGATGGGCTTCACGGCCGTGGACGGATTGCCCATGGGCACGCGCTGCGGCAACCTGGACCCGGGCGTGGTGCTCTACCTGATGGAAGAACTCGGCATGGATGCGCGTGCCGTCGAGGATCTGATCTATCGCCACTCGGGGCTGCTCGGCGTGTCTGGCATATCGAGCGACATGCGCACGCTGCTCGCGAGCGACGATCCTCACGCCCGCTTCGCCATTGAGCTCTATATCTACCGCATAGCGCGCGAACTCGGCTCGCTTGTCGCGGCCATGGAGGGCATCGACGCGCTCGTTTTCACGGCGGGAATCGGCGAGCATGCGGCGGCGATCCGCGAGGGCGTGGTGCGGCATGCGGCGTGGCTCGGAGCGGAGCTCGACGCCGAAGCGAACGGCAAGGGCGCTCCCCTCATCACCGCCGCGTCGAGCCGGATAGCGGCGTGGGTTATCCCGACCAATGAAGAGCTGATGATCGCGCGCCATACGCGTGCGGTCCTCGAATGAAGGAGAAATGCCATGTCGCCCGAAAGCACTGATCGAACACGTCCGGTACTTGCGGGCATGAAAGCGCTGATCACCGGCATTGCCAACGAACACTCGATTGCATACGGTTGCGCGAAAGCGTTTCGCGAGCTTGGTGCGGATCTGGCCATCACCTACGCGGCGGAAAAGACCAGGCCCTATGTCGAGCCGTTGGCGAGCGAGCTTGAAGCAGAGCTGTTCCTGCCGCTCGACGTCGGCGACGCGGCGCAGATGGAAGCGGTATTCGGGCAGATCCGGCAGCGCTGGGGACGTCTCGACATCCTGCTGCACTCCATCGCATGGGCGCCGAAAGACGATCTGCAAGGCGGGCTGTTGCATTGCTCCGGCGAGGGCTTTGCGCGCGCGATGGACATTTCGTGTCATTCGTTGGTGCGCATGGCGGCGCTTGCCGCGCCGCTCATGGACAAAGGCGGCACATTGCTCACGATGAGCTACTACGGCGCCAACAAGGTCGTGCCGAACTATAGCGTGATGGGGCCGGTAAAGGCCGCGCTCGAAGCCTGTGCGCGCTATCTCGCTTACGAGCTTGGGCCGAAGGGCATTCGCGTGCATGCGATTTCGCCGGGTCCGCTCAAGACGCGGGCGGCTTCCGGCCTCAAGAACTTCGACCTGCTGCTCAACGAGGCGGCCGAGCGCGCGCCGCTCGGCGAGCTGGTCGACATCATGGACGTCGGCTACACCTGCGCGTTTCTCGCCACCCCCTACGCGCGGCGGGTTTCGGGCGAAACGCTGTATGTCGACGGCGGCGTCAACATCATGGCCTGACATGGCTTCGGAAAGGAAACACCATGGCTCAACTTTTACTGGGTAATGTCGAAGAAAACGTGCCTGACGAGGAAATCAACGAGTTCCTGCAGAGATACGGATTCCCTCCGTTCGATTCGATCGAGCGCGTGCCCGCGGGAAGCGGACAACCCATCGCGCTGCTCAGGTTCAGCGACCTCTCGTCTGAGGCGCTGAACCTGCTTCGTTCGAGGATTCACAACATGTTCTGGAAGGACCACACGATCAGTGCGCAGATCCTGCCGGAAAGGCAAGATTGAGCCTCAAGGAGGCGAGCATGAGCATTCTGGATAGGCTGTTTCATCGCGAGGGCATATCGGAAAAGAGCGCCCCGGGTTCCGAGCAGGTGAGTGACGCCATCGAGCGCATTGCAAGACTGAGTCCGCAGTTGCGGCTGGCGGAGCGCTATCAGGAACGCCTCGCGCCCGCGGTCAGGGCCTCGCTCGACTATGTCGGGGCATTGGTGGACGACATGCCGCCGGCTCGCGAGGCGAGCGCATCCGCCTGGACGACGGACCCGTACATCCAGATCTTTTTCGCCACCCCGGAAGACGTGCCGCGCGCGTTGAGTCATTCGACCGAAGTGCGTGCGCATTTCGCCGCCAACCCCCTGGCAAACGAGGCCTTTGCCGTGCTCGGCATGGCGATGACCGAGCGGCTGACAATCGGCGTCCAGCAACATGGCTCGGCCGCGCGCACCGACGTGCAGCGAACCACCGTGAATTTCAGCGATCACCGCGCACGGGTGTGCGCCAGCACGGAGCCGGCGCTTCGAGAGGAGATCGTGCGCCATGTGATGGATCAGCTCGTGCTGGCGGGCCTCGAGCGAATCGGTGCGGAAGCGTTGCGCCGCGACGAACTGGAGAAGGAGCGCGCGCTGCTCAAGACGCGCCTCGCGCTGCTGCAGCGGCAGGGCAGCGGGATGAGCGCCGTATTGGGCGCGCAGCCATCGTCCGGTCTCGTGGAGCTGGCGCGCCTGCAGGCGCAGATGGAAGAAAACGACGCGGAGCTGGCGCGTCTGGGACTCGCGACCGAGGCGATCGACCGCCGGTTGGAGACAATTGCTGATGTGCTCAATTCGCCCGCGGAACACCTGCATGTACTCAAGAGGGAACTGCGGCTCGATCGCATGAACGTGATCGTTGAAAACGGGCCCGCGCGGGAGAGCACAACGATCGAATTGAGGCTCGCGAGCGTGCCGGAAACAGCGGGTGCCATGCGGGCGTTCGCGCTGGTGCAATTTGCCCGCTCCGATCTGCTGCCGGCGCCCAGCATGGTCGATGAGGCGAGAAAGTTCTTGATCTGACGACGCCGCGAACGCTCTCGAGGAATCAGCCCTAGAAGGCAGTGTTCGATATACGACTGGCCCAAACGCGCAGGCAAGCGATGCAAACACGAGATAGGTCTCGGCGAGCTTGTCATATCGAGTGGAGGCGCGACGAAAATGCTTGATGAGATTGAAGAACCGCTCGACCAGGTTTCGTGTACGGTACAGCACACAGTTGTAGCCGCGCTTTGTCTTGCAATTCGAACGCGGCGATCGGCCGGCTAGAGATTCGCGCTCAGCTTGCTCCACCCCCGCTTCGCGCATTCGCCTTTACTGACATTATGCGCATTTATGACCATATTGTCACTACCGACATTAGAGTCTATACTTAGGTATAAGTAAAGACACCTGAAACCGTCTTGAGGGTCGGCCGCGATCGTGAAATTTTCGCCAAAAAAGTTTAAGGCGTTGATCAGGAAAAAAATTTGGTTTCGGCGTGGGTGCCGTTGTCGAACGCGGCGTCTTGCAAAGTCGAAATCGAGGACGGCAGTGCTAATCGTCCACCACCCACTTCGGCCCTTCGACCCGGCACGACTCTTATGGCAGCTCCCAAGGTATTTCGGTCAGAACTTTGCTTAGCGCTTGCTCGTTGCTGTAACTGAGAGAGGTTCGCAAACACAGGAAGCGGTCTCTTACCCAGAGGCTCTGATTGCCGCTCATCCTGGGCCTCTTGCGTCTCGCTGAAATATCCTTCTACAAGGCTCATCCACGTCATGCGCACTAATTTGCCCGTCACACAGCACGAGTACGAGTTCCCGCAAGACGCGACGCTCATGTCAACGACCGACACTCAGAGCAACGTCACGTACGCGAATGCCGCTTTCGTTCAGGTGAGCGGATTCGACAGCGATGAGATCTTGGGACAAGCGCATAATCTCGTGCGGCACCCGGACATGCCAGCTCAGGCCTTTGCGGACATGTGGGCAACGCTCAAAGCCGGCCTGTCCTGGACGGCGTTGGTGAAGAACCGGCGAAAAAACGGCGACCATTACTGGGTACGGGCCAACGCGACGCCGGTGATCCGCAATGGGCAATTGGCCGGGTACCTGTCGGTACGCACCAAGCCCAGCCGCGACGAGGTCGCTGCCACGGAAAAGATTTATCGGGAGTTCAGGGAAAACAAGGCTGGTGGCCGAAAGTTCCATCAGGGCTTGATCGTTCGCACCGGACTGTTTGCGTGGTTGTCTCTGTTGCAGACGATGTCGGTGCGGTGGCGCATTCGTGCTGGTCTGATGTCCTTGCTCGCGCTAGTTGCGGCGTGCGCTTTTTCGTTCGGTCTGCATGGCGCAATGTTAGGTGGGTTTGTTGGGTCGGCGGCAGTGATCTCGCTGCTGCCTACATTTTGGCTCGAGGCACAGGTTTCGAACCCGCTACGACGGGTACTCAAGCAGGCGCTTGCGGTCGCGGCGGGCCAGCCTGGCGAAAACGTTCATCTGAACCGAGTGGATGAAATCGGGATGATCCTGCGGGCGGTCAATCAGTCCGGATTGAACTTGCGCTCGCTGGTTGACGACGTGAGCGAGCAGCTTTCGGGGCTACAGACCGCAAGCGGCGAGATCGTTGCAGGTAACAACGATCTGAGTGTGCGTAGTGAACAGGCTGCGGCGAGCCTCGAGGAAACCGCGGCATCGATGGAACAGATGACAGCGACAGTCAAGAACAATGCCGACACCGCTGCGCAGGCGAGCCTGCTCGCCGGTTTGACAAGCGAGGCTGCCGCGACGGGCGGTGTCGTGGTTGGGGAGGTCGTTGATACGATGGTTGCGATCGCTATAGCCAGCAAAAAAATTAGCGAGATTATTGGCGTGATTGACGGTATTGCGTTTCAGACTAACATCCTGGCTCTCAACGCGGCAGTCGAAGCAGCGCGTGCCGGTGAACAGGGTCGCGGCTTCGCGGTAGTTGCGGGCGAAGTTCGCACGCTCGCGCAACGTAGCGCCAGTGCGGCGAAGGAAATAGCGGGCCTGATTAATGACAGCGTCCAGAAGACCGAAGCGGGCAGGGAACTTGTCAATAAGGCGGGGGCAGCAATGACGGACATAATGACGCAGGTTGCTCGCGTGACGGATCTGATTAGCGAAATCAGTTCTGCCACGAAGGAGCAGTCGGACGGAATCGGCCAGGTCAACGTCGCCGTCACGCAGCTCGATGAGATGACGCAGCAGAATGCGGGGTTAGTACAAGAATCAGCAGCGGTAGCCGACAGTCTTGAGGTAAGAACCCAGCAATTGGTTCAAGCGGTGGCGGTCTTCAAGGGTGCCGAAACGATTTCCAGGGAACGTTAACGCACGGCGACGCCGAAGGCTGGGCAAAAGCAACAGTGTCCAAGCAGAAAATTGGATCCGAAAGTATCGCAGCATGCGCATCGTTGGCAATGCATGCGCCATCGCCGCCGTGCCGAACAGGCCACCCTTGTCGATATACTGCCTGAAGTGCCACCCCATCGTGTGGCAGACCTCTCGTTCACCCGTAATGACACTTGTCGTCCGGCTTATACATGTAGTATCGGGCTCGCCAGCTCAACCGAAGACAGCAATTTGATCGAGTCATTGCTAAACGCGGCCGACAAGGTGCGCTACTAGGCCAAGGAGCGGCTCGGTCACCGTCGGCGGCCGCGTGTCGTAGGCCGCATCTCAAGAGAGAAGTGACGATTTTATTTCGAGTCCGGTAAACCCATGCTCCAGGCCTGGCCGGGATTCGTTAATATCTTAAGCTTCAGATATTTACGAATCCCGGTCAGGCCTCATCGCAGCAATGGTGGAACGAGCTCGAACGCGCGCACCGCGAAATCACGGGGCGATGGCGAGCCGGAGCGGATCACGACCTTGACGCTCGCTTCGATCGATCCGGCGCGCCGTCCCAACCCGCTCACCGTGTGCATGGCATGCCCGGCCGCGGTGTGGATGGCGACGCCGCGCGACGTCAAATGCTTCTGCCGACTGATGCATTACTGGAGCTGGGAGACCAGCAAGCCGAACGAGTTGACGCATTGCGATGGTCTGGCGATCGCGAGCGAACGGGAAGAGAACAGCTAGGCACCTTGGTGCCGCAGTCGCGATGGCGCGAAGGTGCCGACCGCGACTTCGAACCCGGCGGAAGTTACGGCGAGAGGGAGGATCGCTGGCAATGGTCGGGCGAGCCCGATGCTGTTGACAGGCCCGCCGGCGAGCCGGAATGGAAAGTGATGGTCGATCGCATGTTTGTCGCGTGGGACCAGGCAGACGAGGCAGGGCGGACGCGTCTTGCGCGTACCGGTGCCGAGAAGTTCATGCGGGCCGGAGGACCGTTCGGCTCACGCGAGCCTTTTGGTTTGAGCGGCGGCCGCCTGCCCGCAGGGTTCGGACCACGTGAGGAAATCCGCAGCCTCGCGGATGTGCAATCGTTCGATGCGATCGAATCGCTGCCGTTCGAGATCCGGCCAACTGATTCGCCGCCGACGACGGACGCAGCGTCGGTCGATTTCAATGCGAGTGCGCGCGCGTCGACGGGCCGGGCAGCCGATACCGTTCGCGACCAGTTTGCGCGTGACCTGTCCGAGGCTCGTACGGCGCGACGTGCCCGGGAGCGGGATGAGTTCACCGAGATCCGTGCGATGCTAGACGCGGGCCGGTTGCTGGCCGCGCTCGCGCACTCGCACGGGCTTTGTCACGTTGCGAAGGTGGTCGCGTAGAATCGGGAGATGAATATTTCTAGATCGCTCTATCACGGTCATCGCTTTCCGGCGGTGGTGATCAGTTGTGCCGTTCGCTGGTACTTTCGGGTTCAGTTGAGCTTGCGCGACATTGAAGAGTTGCTGTTCGAGCGCGACATCGTGGTGAGTTACGAAACCGTGCGCCGCTGGTGCGATAAATTTGGCACAGGGTTCGCGCATCGCGTCAAGGCTGCCCGGCGCAAACCGGGCAGTACCTGGCATCTCGATGAGTTGTTCGTGATGCTGCGCGGTGAACCTTATGTGCTGTGGCGAGCCGTCGACGAGCACGGCGCCGAACTCGATATCCTGCTGCAGACGCGGCGCGACACGGTCGCAGCCGAACGATTCTTCAAGCGCGTGCTTCGTTCGTGCCCGGTGCCGCGCAAAATCGTAACTGACCAGCTGCGCAGTTATCCGGCCGCGAAGTCCAGGATCCCCGAGCTGGCAAACGTCAAGCACGTGTTCGTCAAGGCTGCGGCCCGCGTAAACAATCGGGCCGAAAATAGCCATCAACCTACGCGTGAACGTGAGCGGCGCTTGCGCGGATTTCGCGACCCAAAGCGCACCCAGGCGTTTCTTTCGAGCTTCGGACCGATCCGGCAGCACTTCGCGCTCAAGCGACATTTGCTGCGCGCGTCTCTCTACCGCAAACAGCTCGCTCAACGCTTTCACGCGTGGCATCGTTTCACCGAGCTCGCCCAGAATCCGTCCGCCGTCTGAGCAAGCACACGTCCCCAGCAGTTTTTACGCCGTCGCCCCGTCAACGTGACAGCGCCCGATAGACGGAGATTCGCAAAACGCATCCTGAGATCAGGGTAAACATCCATCACGACATGAAGTGCTTTTAAATGGTTGGTGTACGGAGTATATTCGCCACCAAGGTGATCAAGACTGATTGGAGGAAGACATCATGCAATTTCATCTCAACGGTTTCCGCGTCGGGGATCCGATGATCGAGCCAACCGCCGATGGCGCGCCTCGCGTCGAAATGCCCGATACGGTCGATGTGCTCGTCGTCGGAAGCGGTCCGGCCGGGCTCGTGCTTGCGGCTCAGTTGTCGCAGTTTCCGTCGATCACGACGCGTATCGTCGAGCGTCGCTCGGGACCGTTGCTGATGGGGCAAGCGGATGGCGTTGCGTGCCGCACGGTCGAGATGTTCAATGCATTCGGCCTGAGCGAGCGCTTGCTGCGCGAAGCCTATTGGGTTAACGAGACGGTCTTCTGGCGACCCGATGCAAACGATCGTGGCGCGATCAAGCGTACCGGACGTGTTAAGGATACCGAAACAGGTATGTCGGAATTCCCGCACGTCATCGTTAATCAGGCGCGCGTGCAGGACTATCTGCTCGATGTGATGCGCCGTTCCGCGCAACGGCTCGAGCCGGATTACGATCTCGAAGTCGTGGACGTGCAACGCGATAGTGAGGGCGAGTATCCGGTGCGCGTGACGCTACGCTGCACGGACGCAGCGCGACTCGATGAAAAGGTCGTCGTGCGTGCGCGCTATGTCGTGGGCTGCGATGGCGCGCGCAGTCGCGTGCGCACGGCCATCGGCCAAACGCTGCGCGGCGATGCCGCCAATCATGCGTGGGGCGTGATGGATGCGCTCGCCGTCACCGACTTTCCGGACATCCGGCTGAAGGCTGCGATTCAGTCTGCGAGCAAGGGCAATCTGCTCATCATTCCGCGCGAAGGCGGCTATCTCGCGCGCTTTTACGTCGATCTTGGCGAAGTCACGCCTGAGAATCGCGACACCATCAAGCAGATCACGGTCGAGCGCATCATTCAGACCGCGCAACGGATTCTGCATCCCTATTCGCTCGACGTGAAAGAGGTCGCGTGGTTCTCGGTTTATGAAGTGGGACAGCGTTTGACCGATCGCTTCGACGACGCAATCGCCGCCGACGGAACATCTCGCGAGCCACGCGTGTTCATCGCCGGCGATGCCTGTCATACGCATAGCGCGAAAGCGGGCCAGGGCATGAACGTTTCGATGCAGGACGGCTTCAATCTCGGCTGGAAGCTCGGCGCAGTGCTGCAAGGACTTAGCGACATCGACCTCTTGCGCACGTATTCCGATGAACGCCAGCCCATCGCGCAAGAGCTGATCGACTTCGACAAGGAATGGTCCGCGATGATGGCCGCGCCGCCGAAAGATCCCAATCGCCCCGAAGCAGGCGGTGTCGATCCAACGGAACTGCAGGACTATTTCGTTCGTGCGGGCCGATATACGGCGGGCGTCGCGACGCGATATCGGCCGGGCGCGTTGACGGGCGAATCGACATTTCAATCGCTCGCGAGCGGCTTCACCATCGGCACGCGCTTTCATTCGTCGCCCGTCGTTCGTCTCGCCGATGCGAAGCCGATGCAACTCGGCCACGCGGCACGCGCCGATGGTCGCTGGCGCTTGTACGCTTTTTCGGACGCAAGCGGAAGTGCGCTAAATGCACTGTGCGAACGTCTCGCCAAGTCGCCCGATTCGGTCTTGCGTCTCATCACGCCAAAAAATGCCGATGCGGATAGCGTCTTCGATCTTCGCGCAGTGTTGCAGCAGCCTCATCGCGAAGTACGACTCGAAGATCTGCATGCGTTGTTGCTGCCGCGCAAGGGACGCTACGGCCTCATTGACTACGAGAAAGCGTTTACGAGCGACGCAGCGACTGATATCTTCGACGAGCGTGGCATCGAGCGGGAACGGGGCGCGCTCGTCGTGGTCCGTCCGGACCAGTACGTCGCGCATGTACTTCCGCTGGACGCCTACACCGAATTGAATGCGTTTTTGCGGCGCATTTTCCGAACGAACACATCTTCGCTACACGCTTAGAAATTGCCGACCAAACACGACAACCCCGAAACGCTTTCCAAATTCACGGGCAGCCTGGTACGCCGCGCCCAGCAGCGCCACGTAGCGGTATGGCTCAGCGAAGTCTCCGCCGAGATCACGAGCGTCCAGTACGCGGCGCTCGAAATCTTGCAGAAAACGCCCGGCGTCAATCAACGACAACTCGGCGATGAACTCGACGTGGACCGTTCGACAATCGCCGATCTCGTCGCGCGCATGGTTCGCAATGATTTGATCGAACGCTCGGATGATCCCGTCGACAAACGTAGCTATGTGCTGTTCCTTACTCCCGCCGGCAAGAAGCAGCTTGCGACGTTGCGTCCACGTGTCAAGGAGGTCGAGCGCATTCTCACTGCGAGACTGACACCGACCGAATGTCTGGACTTGCGGCGCCTGCTTTTGGCACTGTTGCCGCTGGGGGAATAGTGCGTTTGTTATTCGCGGTTGTGTCGTTGCGATAGTTCACAAAAGCCGACGGGTTAGTCGGTCATAAATCTTATAACGTGTTTGTGAATGAATAGCCGCACACTCTCGGCGGTCTTGCCAGTCCAAGGTGAGTCGGGTTCCTTAATTGGACCCGAACCCTCCGATACAGAGTGTCTTTTCGTAACGAAAGCGTTAACTTGGTTGAAGACCTTGAGGCAGCGAAAATTGACGCCTGAAGGCCAGCTACGCGACGGTCAACTCAAAGACGCAAGCGGCGGTTGTATCTTGGAAGCGGTCGTTGTAGTCGCGCGAGGGCTAGCGGCTGCTTTGAGTCAGATCCCGGTCCTTCGAAGTCTGAGGGCGGGAGCGAGCCGTCAGATTGCCTGGATATCAGATTTGGCCTTATGGGGTTGCGGTGATAACCCAGAGGATTGTTAGCAGAACGGGAACGGCGCAACGAGAGGGTCGGAGGCACGGCGACCGAGCCGTTTCCGTTCTGCTGCGCGGTTATCCAGGCGGACCCTGTAGACTAAGTTCCACTGCCGCCGGGAACGAACCTCGCTGTCCTTTACTACCAGCATGCGGCCATCTGGACGGGAACAGCCTTTCGAGGATCGATCTTGTCTGGACGTGGTGGCTGCATAACGCATTGGCGCACATGCTGTTCGACCGGCGCAATCTCATCGTTGCTGGAAGGGGTGCGCTCGTTCACCGTTGTGAGCCAAAGAGAGTCATCCGGACGGATGGCCCTCTGCGTAAGCCTGCGCTCCAGGCTCGCTGGTTCGCTCGCTGCGCCGAAATTAGCTGCCGCACTCGATTTCCTCTCTGCTTTCAGAGAGTTGGCTTCCAGAGTTAGATATCCGTAATTTTGATGAGAGTGTTTACCCTTCACGTCGAAAATCGAGAGTATTTTGTCGCAGTCGATAATTTTCTGAATCACCGAACTTCTACTATTCGCTCACACCTACTGGCGTTTTTCACCAAGGAGCGAGTGCATGAAACTGGAGAATCTGATTCGGATCGAGAACGGCGAAAAGGTAAAGCACACCTTCTCGGACACGGAGTATGCGAGCCGCCACGGCAAGCTGCGCGCATTGATGTCCAACGAGAATATCGATGCCGTGCTGTTCACGTCGTATCACAACATCAACTATTACGCGGACTTCCTGTACTGTTCGTTCGGCCGTAAGTACGGGCTCGTCGTAACGCCGAACAAGGTGGTGTCGATCTCGGCGAATATCGATGGCGGCCAGCCGTGGCGTCGTACGGTCGGCGACTACAACGTGGTCTACACCGACTGGCAGCGCGATAACTTCTTCCGTGGCGTGCAGCAGGAAATCGACAACAAGGGACGTGTCGGCATCGAGTTCGATCATGTTCCCTTGGATGTGCTGGAGAAGCTAAAAGCCGCGCTGCCCTCTGTCGAATTCGTTGATATCAGCGCTCAGACGATGCGCATGCGCATGATCAAGTCGGTGGAAGAAATCGAAGTCATCAGGCACGGCGCGAATGTCTGCGACATCGGCGGAGCCGCACTGGCAGCCGCGGTCCATGAAGGCGTGCCCGAGCACGAAGTGGCGCTGGCCTCGACCCAGGCGATGGTGCGCGAGATTGCGAAACGTTTCCCCGATTCCGAACTGATGGACACGTGGACGTGGTTCCAGTCAGGGATCAACACGGACGGTGCTCACAATCCGGTCACCACGCGCAAGGTGCAGAAGGGCGACATCCTGAGCCTGAACTGCTTCTCGATGATTGCGGGCTACTACACGGCACTTGAGCGCACGATGTTCTTTGATCACTGTTCCGACGAGCACCTTCGTTTGTGGAAGGTCAACGTCGAAGTGCATGAAGCGGGGCTGAAACTGATCAAGCCGGGGGCACGCTGTAGCGACATCGCGCACGAACTGAACAGGATTTACGCGGAGTACAACCTGCTGCAGTACCGCACGTTTGGCTACGGCCACTCGTTCGGCGTGCTGTCGCATTACTACGGCCGCGAAGCGGGGCTTGAACTGCGCGAAGACATCGACACGGTGCTCGAACCGAACATGGTGATCTCGATGGAACCGATGATCATGCTGCCGCAAGGGCTGCCCGGTGCGGGCGGCTACCGTGAGCACGACATTCTGGTGGTGGGCGAGAAAGATGCCACCAACATCACCGGATTCAGGTACGGCCCAGAGCACAACATCATCAAGGCCTGACACGGCCGCTTTCGGATCAACCGGATGACTACCCTGGCACCCGAGTTATCCGAAGCATAGGGCGGTGACTACGGGCGCACTGGCGGCACGATCGCGGCCAGGTCGAATCTTTGACTGACAATCGACGTCTTTTTACGCATGTAGCCGGAATGTCGAAAATGAGAAGAAATTTGTCGTGAACGGAAACATTCTCTCATTTTTAGACTTCTACGATGGGCCCTGGTCCGGCTGGTTCGTGTGGTCGAGAGACAGACAGAACAACAGGTGAGGAGAAGCATTTCCATGGAAAAGAGCGTGGTAATAGGTGAACTGGCATGGCCGGAATACGCGCGCCGCGTGAAAGAGCAGGCGCAGCCCATTCTGGTTCCCATCGGTGCGCTGGAGCAGCACGGGCCGCATATGTCGATGAACCCTGACGTGCTGCTGCCAAGTGCCATTGCGGTTGCAGTAGGGCGGCAAATCGGGGCGCTGGTGGCTCCTGCCATTGCGTACGGCTACAAGTCCCAGCAGAAGAGCGGCGGCGGCAACCATCTGTGTGGCACGACGAGTCTGGACGGCCACACGCTTTCGTTGACGGTGAAAGACGTCCTCAAGGAGTTTGCCCGACACGGGGCGCAGAAGATCTGCCTCGTGAATGGACATTTCGAGAATTCGATGTTCGCCGTCGAAGGGGTTGATCTGGCCATTCGCGAGTTGCGCTGGGAGGGCATTCACGACTTTCAGGTGGTGATGCTGTCTTACTGGGATTTCGTCACCGAAGAAACGATCGCCCGGATCTATCCGGAAGGTTTCCCCGGCTGGGCAGTCGAGCATGGCGGTGTGCTGGAGACGTCGTTGATGCTGCACCTGCATCCACATCTGGTCGACATGTCGTGCGTACCGACGCATGGGGCGGCGAGCTTTGAGCCTTACGACGTGTTTCCGCCGATTCCGGAGTGGACGCCCTCTTCCGGCTGCCTGTCATCGGCTGCGGACGCGTCGGCGGAAAAGGGTGCGTTGCTGTTCGATGTCTGTGTAGAAGGCATCTCGCGTGCACTTCGCGAAGCCTACGATGCGCGCGCGAAAGCGTCGCACGCCTGAAGCATCCATCTGGGGAACACAATGGGAAACTACGATAGCCGTAACCCGCATGCCGAGGTCGAAGCCGACAAGGCGTGGAGCATCGAACAGCACGCCATTGATCCGATTCCTTTAAAGGATCGGCATGGTACACCGGCCGAGCTGTTCAAGATGTGGATCGGTGCAAACACCAACTACGTGGTGGTTGTGACTGGCGCGCTGGCGCTCTCTCAGGGATTGTCATTGTGGCAGGCGCTGGGGGCGATTCTGGTCGGTAACCTGCTCGGCTGCTTCGTGCTAGGCCTGACAACGATCATGGGACCGCGTACGGGCACCTCCGGCATCATGACCTCGCGCAGTTCGTTCGGGCAGTTGGGTTCGTTCCTGCCGAAGGCGGTTAGCCTCGTTTCCGCACTCAGTTGGTTTTCGATTAACTCAGTGGTAGCCACCCAGGCGCTCGAAACGTTGCTGAAAATGGGCGGCTTTAAAAGCCATGGGGTGGTCTGGGTTTCGCTAGCCATCATTCTGGCCGCGGAAATACTGTTGGCGATCTTTGGACACGCGACCATCATTGCCGCAGAGAAATGGATTGCGGTCGTGCTGGCTATCCTGTTCGGTGGGCTGGCGGCATTCGTGTTGCCGCATACCAGCTTTGCGATGGCGTCGGCGATCAACCATGGCGGGGGATCCATTAGTACGTGGCTGATCGCGATGGGCATCATCTTTTCCTATCCGATTGGCTGGGCAAACTTTGCCTCCGACTACAGTCGCTATTTCCCTGCTGAAACCAGCTGGAAGAAAATCGTGCTGGCGGCCGGCGGTGGACAGTTCGTCGCGCTGATGTTCTGTGAAGTGATCGGCGTGCTGTTTGCGACCGCACTGGGTGGTTCGCTCGGGGATGACCCGGTCAGTCAACTTGGCCGATTTTTGCCGACGTGGTTCATCGTTCCGCTGTTGTTTTCGATTATTCTCGGCGGTATAGCGGCGAATGTGCCCAACGGCTACACGGCTGGACTCGGTTTGCTTGCGTTGCGCATTCCAATCAACCGGATTACGTCGCTGACCATCATTGCGCTTTTCACGCTCTGTTTCCGTGTGGTGACGGTGTTCTACGGACAATTCTTCGACATGTACCAGGTGTTCCTGAACTACATGGTCTTCTGGACTGCACCATGGGCCGCTATCGTGATCGTCGACTACTTCATGCGCCGGGGCCGGTATCAGGCGGATGCCTGGATGAAGTGGGGCAGCGGTGCGTACTGGTACGACGCAGGCGTCTTCTGGCCGGGTGTCATCGCGCTGCTGGTCGGCATCGTAGCGTCGCTCCTGTTCTCCAATTCGCCGACCTACGTCAGCCCGTTGATGCGCGACTACCTCGGCTGGGGCGATCTTAGCTTTGAGTTCGGCCTATTCTCCGCGGGCCTGACGTACTTCACGATGGCCCGGCGTAGCTCGTACTTCCGAGCCTGGAAGGACGCCGTCGCACAAGTGGCGAGTTGAACTCCGCACAATCTGGTTCTCCTGGACTACCCGCGTCAAACCTCGACAAGATAGAGTCGTCGTTGGGAAGCGCGGGTATTTTTTGACGCATCTGTTGATTTCGTCAACCGCTGCAAATTCATTGAGCCAATATGTATAAACGGTCCCTATTCGCGGTCACGCTTTTCTGCGCCTTTACAGTTTCGGCGCACGCACAAAGCAGCGTGGCCCTCTACGGTCTTATCGATACCGGCCTGATCTACACAAACAATCAACTCGGGCATAGCAACTGGCAGGAAGTAACCAGCTCGACACAGAACACGGTGTTTGGCCTCAAAGGAACAGAAGATCTGGGCGGTGGCTTTCGCGCGCTGATCAAACTTGAGCAATCGTTTCTTTTGAATAACGGCGCTCAGGCTTTTGCAGGTAGCGCGTTCGGTTCTCAGGCATGGGTCGGCCTGCAAAGCGATCCGTACGGCACCCTGACGTTTGGTCGCCAGTTTGACGTGATGAACGACCTCGTCGGACCGCTCACGGCCGGATACAACACGTGGGGTGGCAGTATCGCCGCACATCCGTTTGAAAATGACAACCTCGCCGCCAACTCGGTCGTAATCAACAACTCGGTCAAGTACGCGAGCCCGACGTACCACGGCGTCACGTTCGAAACGATGTATTCGTTCAGCAACAAGACAGGCGACTTTGCGAATAACCGCTCGTACGGTTTCGGCCTGTCGTATGCCGAGGGGCCGCTGAATCTCGCCGCAGGCTACCTGCAATTGAACAACGCGGGTAACGGCACCGGTGCCGTGACTACCAGCGATACGAGCGCAAACTTTATCGCCTCGCGTCAGCGTATCTGGTCGCTTGGCGGCAACTACACGTTCGGGCCGGCCACGGTTGGGCTGGTCTGGAGTCACACGCAGATCGACAACGCGGCGGGCGTCTTCTCGTTCGGCACGGGCAGCTACCTCGGCGCCAACGATGCCTCCGCCGGATCCCTCGCCGGTTCGCTGCGCCTCGACAACTACGAAGTGAACGCGAAGTACGCGCTCACGGAGGCGTTGAGCGTATCGGGCGCGTACACGTATACGCATGGTGCCTACAACGGCTCTTCGCCGGGATGGAACACGGCCATGTTGCAGACCGACTACTCGATCAGCAAGCGCACAGACTTCTATCTCGAAGGTGTGTATCAGAACGTGCATGGCGCGCCAGCGGACTCCGTGCTGTCGCATGCAATGATCAACACGATGTCGCCGTCCGCGACGAACACGCAAGCGGCGGTTACGGTAGGCATGCGTCACGCGTTCTGAGCGCCCGCTGTTAAACGACCAGCGGTAACGTATGCCTGGGCCTTGCCAGGCATACGCCCGTTTCGACCCCCTCAAAGCCTCGGGCCGCCCTCGCTATTGCGCCGCTCGCGGATCGGCGGACTTCACTGGAAATGATTGCGTGCTGGAGGTAGGATGCCAGGAATCCGTCGACCGAAGCGTTTGTGGGCGAGGTAGCCTGCAGGCGAGCCGGGTCGTTGCTGACCAGAACCCGCCTATGCCAACTCGCCCTATCAAGCTCGAAGAGCGTCACGCTGACGGACTTCATGACCTCAGCGTCAGAAAATATGGATTTCTGCTGCTCGACAATTTCTCGTTGATCGCACTGGGTGCCGCGGTCGATCCCTTGCGGATCGCCAACATGATCATCGGGCGCCGTGTCTACGACTATCAACTCATCAGCGCGGGAGGAGAGTGTGTTCAATCGAGCGACGGCATCCGGGTACTGCCCGACGCAACGATCCGGGACCCCGGCTCGTTCGACGCCGTATTCGTAGTCGGCCCCAATCCGATTCCACGCAAGGGGATCGGCGCAGTGCTGGATTGGCTACGGCTGCATGCGCGCAGCGGCACCGCGCTGGGCGGTCTCGACACTGGCAGTTACTTTCTCGCCCGTGCCGGTTTGCTAAACGGCTATCGGTGCACGATTCACTGGGAAGATCAGGACGTGCTGATGGGCCAGTTTCCAAAGCTCATCGTCTCCAATCGCCTCTACGAAGTGGATCGGGACCGCTACACGTGCAGTGGCGGTGTCGCGCCGCTGGACCTGATGGTGCATCTGCTCGGCATGCCACCCGGCAGCCGCTCGCTTGCCGCACGCGTGCTCGAATTGCTCGTAGCAGAACGACGCAGTCACGAGCAACAGCAGCGGACATCGCTTCGCCAATACATGGGCGCGGAACATACGAAACTCGACGAGGCTTTGCAGATCATGGAGAGCAATGTCGAGGAAGCGCTCTCGGTCGCGGAGGTAGCTTCGTATCTGGGCGTCTCACAGCGCCAGCTTGAGCGCTGGTTCAACGATCGGACAGGTAAGACGCCGGCTCAGGCCTATCTTGAGATTCGCCTGCTCCGCGCCCGCCAGTTGCTATACCGGACGGGCAAGCCGCTCGAAGAGGTCTGTTCACGAACAGGCTTCACATCAATGACGCACTTCGCGACGCGTTACAAAGCACAGTTCAAGATTTCGCCCATGGCGGACCGTCGGCGATACCAGAGCGCATTGTAAGGCAGCACTCAGCGCACAGCTTCCTTGCTCCAACCCACGCGCACGATCGCCGCGTGCGGAGGCGCGCGCTCGTTGAACAAGCCAGTCCGACAGCAAAACGACCTCACGGTGGTAAACCCTCAATGTCGAAATTAAGGATCATCGTGTCGTTTTGGAAAACTTTCTAAATCACCGAACTTCTACTATTCGCTCACACCTACTGGCGTTTTTCACCAAGGAGCGAGCGCATGAAACTGGAAAATCTGATTCGGATCGAGAACGGCGAAAAGGTGAAGCACACCTTCTCGGACGCGGAGTACGCGAACCGCCACGGCAAGCTGCGCGCATTGATGTCCAACGAGAATGTCGATGCCGTGCTGTTCACGTCGTATCACAACATCAACTATTACGCGGACTTCCTGTACTGTTCGTTCGGCCGTAAGTACGGGCTCGTCGTGACGCCGGACAAGGTGGTGTCGATCTCGGCGAACATCGATGGCGGCCAGCCGTGGCGTCGCACGGTCGGCGACTACAACGTGGTCTACACCGACTGGCAGCGCGACAATTTTTTCCGTGCGGTACAGCAGGAAATCGACAACAAGGGACGTGTGGGCATTGAATTCGACCATGTACCCGTGGACGTTCTGGCCAAGCTGAAGGCCGCACTGCCTGCTGTGGAATTTGTCGACATCAGCGCGCAGACGATGCGCATGCGCATGATCAAGTCCGCCGAGGAAATCGACGTCATCAGGCATGGCGCCAATGTGTGCGACGTTGGCGGTGCGGCCCTCGCGGCAGCGGTGCTCGAAGGCGTACCCGAACACGAGGTGGCGCTGACCTCCACCCAGGCGATGGTGCGCGAGATTGCGAAACGTTTCCCCGATTCCGAACTGATGGACACGTGGACGTGGTTCCAGTCAGGGATCAACACGGACGGTGCTCACAATCCGGTCACCACGCGCAAGGTGCAGAAGGGCGACATCCTGAGCCTGAACTGCTTCTCGATGATTGCGGGCTACTACACGGCACTTGAGCGCACGATGTTCTTTGATCACTGTTCCGACGAGCACCTTCGTTTGTGGAAGGTCAACGTCGAAGTGCATGAAGCGGGGCTGAAACTGATCAAGCCGGGGGCACGCTGTAGTGACATCGCCCACGAACTGAACAAGATTTACGCGGAGTACAACCTGCTGCAGTACCGCACGTTCGGCTACGGCCACTCGTTCGGCGTGCTGTCGCATTACTACGGCCGCGAAGCGGGGCTTGAACTGCGCGAAGACATCGACACGGTGCTCGAACCAAACATGGTGATCTCGATGGAGCCGATGATCATGCTGCCGCAAGGGCTGCCCGGTGCGGGCGGCTACCGTGAGCACGACATCCTGGTGGTGGGCGAGAAAGATGCCACCAACATCACCGGATTCAGGTACGGCCCAGAGCACAACATCATCAAGGCCTGACACGGTTTCGTTCGAATCACCCTGCGGCTACGGCCGCAGGCACCTCAGGATGTTGCAGGAGACGTTTCGATGTTTTCCAAAGAACAAACCATTGCCGGGTTCGATCCGGAACTCTCCGACGCGATGCGCCTCGAGCGCCAGCGCCAGGAAGACCACATCGAGCTGATCGCATCAGAAAACTACACCAGCCCGCGGGTGCTCGAAGCGCAGGGCTCGGTGCTCACTAACAAATACGCCGAAGGTTACCCAGGCAAGCGCTACTACGGTGGCTGCGAGCATGTCGACGTGGTGGAGTCGCTGGCCATTGCACGTGCGAAGCAGCTCTTTGGCGCAGATTATGCGAACGTCCAGCCGCATAGTGGCTCGCAGGCCAACGCCGCAGTCTACCTGGCCTTGCTGACGCCGGGCGACACGATTATCGGCATGAGCCTCGCGCACGGCGGCCACCTGACGCATGGCGCGAAGGTGTCGTTTTCCGGCAAGCTCTATAACGCGGTTCAGTATGGCGTCGATACGCACACCGGTCTGATCGATTACGACGAAGTCGAGCGTCTCGCCGTCGAACACAAGCCCAAAATGATCGTGGCAGGATTTTCGGCCTACTCGCGCGTGCTGGACTTTGCACGCTTCCGTCAGATCGCGGACCTCGTCGGCGCATACCTGTTCGTCGACATGGCGCACGTCGCCGGACTCGTCGCGGCCGGCCTGTATCCAAATCCGCTGCCGTTCGCGGACATCGTCACGACGACGACGCACAAAACATTGCGCGGCCCGCGCGGTGGTTTGATTCTGGCGAAGGCCAACCAGGAAATTGAAAAGAAGCTCAATTCGATGGTCTTTCCAGGTACGCAGGGCGGCCCGTTGATGCACGTCATCGCGGCGAAGGCAGTCGCGTTCAGGGAAGCGCTCGGCTCCGACTTTGTCGAGTACCAGAAACAGACGCTGGCGAATGCGCGCGCAATGGTCTCGGTATTCGTTGAGCGTGGCTACGACGTAGTGTCCGGCGGCACGGACGATCACCTGTTTCTTGTCGACCTGGTCGCGAAGGGGATTACCGGTAAGGACGCGGACGCGGCTTTGGGCCGTGCGCACATCACTGTGAACAAGAATGCAGTGCCGAATGATCCGCAATCACCGTTCGTGACCAGCGGGATTCGCATCGGCACACCGGCCATCACGACGCGCGGATTCAGGGAAGCCGATGCCGTGTTGACCGCCGCGCTCATCTGCGACGTGCTGGACAACCTGGGCGATGCCCAGGTCGAGGGGCGCGTGCGCGAACAGGTGGCGAAACTGTGTGCGCGCCTGCCGGTATACGCTGGACTTTAACGAGAAAGCCATGAACGTCAGCACATTCGATCTCTTCAAGATCGGCATTGGGCCCTCGAGCTCTCACACCGTCGGGCCGATGATCGCGGCTTGCCGGTTCGCTACCCGCATGCGCGACGCCGGAAAGCTGAGCGACGTGAGTGCGATCCGGGCGGACCTGTACGGCTCGCTCGGCGCCACCGGAAAGGGACACGGTACCGACAAGGCTGTGCTACTTGGGCTCGAAGGGAATCTCCCCGATGCGATTGATCCCGACTACGTGGAAACCCGGCTGGCTCATATTCGTTCAACGAAGTCGATCGAAGCCGCCGGAGTCCATCGGATCGCCTTCGACGAGAGGACGCAGATGGTGTTCCTGCGCCGCGAGGTGCTGCCGTTCCACTCCAATGGGATGCGCTTCACCGCGTTCGACGCAAACGGCAAGGTGGTCGACGAGCAGGCCTATTACTCGGTTGGGGGCGGCTTTGTTGTTGACGATGCAGGGGAACGCCTCAACGGTCAGGAAGGTGTCACGCAGGTTCCTTATCCGTTCAGGACGGGCGTCGACCTGTTGCGCATGTGCGGGGAGAGCGGCCTGTCTATCGCGGGGGTGATGCTCGCCAACGAAGCAACCTGGCGCACGCCTGAAGCAGTGCGGCAAGGGTTGCTGAAGATCAGGGACGTGATGTCGGCGGCGATCGCACGCGGCTGCTCGATGGAAGGGCACCTGCCGGGACCCATGAAGGTCAGGCGTCGAGCGGCCGAACTCTTTCAACAGTTGAAAGCCCAGTCGGAAGAAAGCCTGCGCGATCCGCTGTCGATGATCGACTGGATCAATCTGTATGCGATGGCCGTGAACGAGGAGAACGCCGCCGGCGGGCGCATCGTGACCGCGCCGACCAACGGTGCGGCGGGGATCATCCCGGCGGTATTGCAGTACTACATGAAGTTCGTCCCAGGTTCGAGCGACGACGGCGTCGTAACCTTCCTGCTGACGGCCGCTGCCATCGGCCTGCTCTACAAGGAGAATGCATCGATCTCCGGCGCGGAAGTCGGTTGCCAGGGCGAAGTCGGCGTGGCGTGTTCGATGGCCGCTGCGGCGCTTGCAGCCGTGATGGGTGGCTCGCCTGAACAGGTCGAAAATGCCGCCGAAATCGGCATGGAACACAACCTTGGCATGACCTGCGATCCGGTTGGCGGCCTCGTTCAGATTCCGTGCATCGAGCGTAACGCGATGGGCGCAGTCAAGGCCGTAAACGCCGCCCGCATGGCACTGCGCGGCAACGGCAAGCACTACGTGTCGCTGGATAAGGTCATCAAGACGATGCGTGAGACAGGCGCCGACATGAAGACCAAGTACAAGGAAACCTCGCGCGGGGGCCTCGCGGTCAACGTGATCGAGTGTTGAGGAGACAGATGATGAACCGGTATTCGATATTCAGTTTGTTGCGCAACGGGTTGTCGTATCACGAGAACTGGGAGCGCGCATGGAAGAGCCCCGAGCCGAAGAAGGAGTACGACGTGGTGATCGTCGGCGGCGGCGGCCACGGTCTCGCGACTGCGTACTACCTCGCGAAGGAACTCGGCGTGCGTAACATTGCGGTCCTTGAAAAGGGCTGGATCGGCGGCGGCAATACCGCGCGGAATACAACGATCGTGCGCTCGAACTATCTGTGGGACGAGTCGGCCGCGCTGTACGAAAAAGCCCTGCAGTTGTGGGAAGGCCTGTCGCAGGACATCAACTACAACGTGATGTTCAGTCAGCGCGGTGTGATGAATCTCGCCCATACGCTGCAGGACGTTCGCGACACCGAGCGTCGCGTGAATGCAAACCGGCTCAATGGTGTCGATGCAGAATTCCTCACACCCGAGCAGATCAAGAAGATCGTGCCGGTGATCAACCTGCACAGCCGCTATCCGGTGCTGGGTGCCTCATTCCAGCGCCGTGCCGGGGTGGCACGGCACGATGCGGTCGCCTGGGGCTATGCGCGCGGTGCGGACCAGCATGGTGTCGACATTCTGCAGAACTGTGGCGTGACCGGCATCCGCCGCGCCAATGGCGCAGTGGTCGGCGTCGATACCGTCAAAGGATTCATCAAGGCGAAGAAAGTCGCGGTGGTCGCGGCCGGCAACAGCAGCGTGCTCGCCGAGATGGCGGGGATCCGCCTGCCGCTTGAAAGCCATCCGCTGCAGGCCCTCGTCTCGGAGCCGATCAAGCCGATCGTCAATACGGTGATCATGTCCAACGCAGTGCATGCGTATATCAGTCAATCCGACAAGGGCGATCTGGTGATCGGAGCCGGTGTGGACCAGTACACCGGATATGGCCAACGCGGCAGCTTCCACACCATCGAGGGCACGCTGCAGGCCATCGTCGAAATGTTTCCGGTGTTCTCGCGCGTGCGGATGAACCGGCAGTGGGGTGGCATCGTCGACGTGTCGCCGGATGCATGCCCGATCGTCAGCAAGACAGACGTGAAAGGACTGTACTTCAACTGCGGCTGGGGCACGGGTGGCTTCAAGGCCACACCGGGCTCCGGGTGGGCCTTCGCACACACCATCGCCAACGATGCGCCGCATCTGCTGAATGCGCCGTTCTCGCTGGACCGGTTCTACACCGGCCATCTGATCGACGAACACGGCGCGGCAGCGGTCGCGCACTAATCAGGGAGAGATCCATGTTGCTCATTCAATGTCCCTGGTGCGGACCGCGCGCCGAATCCGAATTCTCGTACGGCGGTGAAGCTGACATCACTCGGCCGCTTGACACGGAAAACCGCACTGACCGGGAGTGGGGCGACTACCTGTTCATGCGCAAGAACACGCGCGGGTTGCACCGCGAGCAGTGGAACCATGCGCAGGGATGCCGACGCTGGTTCAATGCCGACCGAGACACCGTGACGTACGCATTCAAGTCAGTCAGCAAGATCGGCAATGCGAAAGAAGGAGAACCAGCATGACCCAGCAGAACCGTTTGCCATCGGGCGGGCGCATCAATCGCGCTATTCCGCTGACTTTTACCTTCAACGGGCGGACCTATCAGGGCTTTCAGGGCGACACTCTGGCGTCCGCGCTGCTTGCCAACGACGTACATTTCGTCGCACGCAGTTTCAAGTATCACCGGCCGCGCGGCATCGTGACCGCGGGCGTCGAGGAGCCGAATGCGCTGGTACAGCTGGAGCGCGGCGCGCATACCGTTCCGAACGCGCGTGCAACGGAGGTCGAGCTTTACCAGGGGCTCGGCGCGACAAGCGTCAACGCTGAGCCGAGTCTCGAGCACGATCGCATGGCGATCAACGAGAAGTTTGCACGCTTCATGCCGGCTGGCTTCTACTACAAGACTTTCATGTGGCCGCGCAGCTTCTGGCCGAAATACGAGGAACGCATTCGCCATGCCGCGGGTCTGGGCAAGTCGCCGGAGGTGAACGATCCGAGCCGCTACGACAAGCGCTTTGCGCATTGTGACGTGCTGATCGTCGGTGCGGGTCCAGCGGGGCTGGCTGCGGCACGAACGGCAGGCGCGAGTGGGGCGCGGGTCATTCTGGTTGACGACCAGCCCGAACTGGGCGGAAGTCTGCTGTCGGGCACAGAAAAGATTGACGGCAAGCCCGCGGGCGACTGGGTACGCGCGATCGAGGCCGAGCTTTCGTCAATGCCGGACGTGACAGTCCTGAGCCGTAGTACTGCGTTCGGCTATCAGGACCACAACCTCGTCACAGTCACACAACGTCTGACCGACCATTTGCCCGTTTCAACGCGCAGCGGCACGCGCGAGCGGTTGTGGAAGATCCGCGCGAAGAAGGTGATCCTGGCGACCGGTGCCCATGAACGACCGCTGGTCTTCGGCAACAACGACCTGCCCGGCATCATGCTGGCGTCGGCAATCTCGACGTACATTAACCGGTATGGTCTGCTGCCAGGCCGGCGTGCGGTGATCTTCACAAACAACGACGAAGGGTATCGCGCCGCACTCGATCTCAAGATACACGGGACAGACGTGACGGTTGTGGATCCTCGCGGCGCTAGCGCGGGGGCACTGCCGCAACAGGCGGCGCGCAGTGGGATCGCTATCGTCAACAACGCCGTTGTGATTGACGCAGGTGGCAAGGAACGCGTACGCAACGTCACCGTTGCCCGCTATGCACAGGGGCGCGTGGGTCAACGCATCGCGACCCTCGGCTGTGACCTGGTGGGCATGTCGGGCGGCTGGAATCCCGTGCTGCACCTTTTTGCGCAGTCGGGCGGCAAGGCACTCTGGAACGACGACAAGGCATGCTTCATTCCGGGCGCAGGCGTCCAGGAAGAATGCAGCATCGGCGCCGCGCGAGGCGCGTTCCAGCTGCCGGAGACGCTCGATGATGGCGTCAAGGCTGGTCGATGGGCTGCCCAGTTCACGGGCTTGCCGGATCCTGCTGTGCATCAGTGGCAGGCGAAGGCCTCGAATGAACAACCGCTGTTGCCGCTCTGGCTGGTTGCGAACCTGGATAAAGCATCGCGCGGTCCCAAGCGGTTCGTTGATTTCCAGAACGACGTGTCAGCATCTGACATCCTGCTCGCCGCACGCGAGGGCTATCACTCCGTCGAGCACGTCAAACGCTACACGGCGATGGGTTTCGGCACTGATCAGGGCAAGCTTGGCAACATCAACGGGATGGCGATCCTCGCCCAGGCACTGGGCAAGACGATTCCCGAGACGGGTACCACGACGTTCCGGCCAAACTACACACCGGTGACGTTCGGCACGATCGCGGGGCGTGAACTGGGCGACTTTCTCGATCCGGTTCGCAAGACCTGCATCCATCCGTGGCACGAAGCACACGGCGCGCAATTCGAAGACGTCGGCAACTGGAAGCGGCCGTGGTACTACCCAAAAAACCGCGAGGACCTGCACGCGGCGGTCGCGCGCGAGTGCCTCGCGGTACGCAACAGCGTCGGCATTCTGGATGCGTCGACGCTCGGCAAGATCGACATTCAGGGCCCGGATGCAGCGACGCTGCTCAACTGGCTGTACACGAATCCATGGAGCAAGCTGGAAGTCGGTAAGTGCCGCTACGGACTGATGCTCGACGAGAACGGCATGGTCTTCGATGATGGTGTGACAGTGCGCCTCGGCGAACAGCACTACATGATGACCACAACCACGGGTGGCGCTGCGCGTGTGCTGAACTGGATGGAGCGGTGGCTGCAGACGGAATGGCCGCATCTGAACGTGCACCTGAACTCCGTGACAGATCACTGGGCGACTTTCGCGGTGGTCGGGCCGAACAGCCGTAAGGTGTTGCAGAAGGTGTGTAAGGACATCGACTTCGCAAACGCGGCATTCCCGTTCATGACGTATCGCAACGGCACCGTTGCCAGCGCCTCCGCACGGGTCATGCGAATCAGCTTCTCGGGCGAGCTGGCGTACGAAGTCAACGTGCCTGCGAACTTCGGGCGTGGTGTGTGGGAAGCGCTGATGAGCGCGGGACGGGAGTTCGATATCACGCCTTATGGCACCGAAACCATGCACGTTCTGCGTGCAGAGAAGGGCTACATCATCGTCGGCCAGGACACGGACGGATCGGTCACGCCGTTTGATCTCGGCATGGGTGGCATGGTCGCTAAGAAGGACTGCCTCGGCAAGCGCTCGCTGTCGCGCTCGGATACACAGGGTGCGGGACGCAAGCAGCTCGTTGGACTGAAGCCGGTGGACCCCCGCGTCACGCTGACCGAAGGCGCACAGATCGTAACCAAACCTGCGACACAGGGCGTCACGCCAATGCTCGGCCATGTAACGTCGAGCTATATGAGTCCGATCCTGAAGCGGTCGATTGCGCTGGCGGTCGTCAAAGGCGGCCTCGACAGGATGGGGCAACGCGTCTTTGTGTCGATGTCCGCCACACGCTGTGTCGAGGCTGAGGTGTGCAGTCCTGTTTTTTACGATCCGGAAGGGGTACGTCAGCATGTTGAATGATCTGGTTCAGGAGTCGCCGCTCGTCGGTATCGAAGCGCGGATTGCCACTGCATCGGGTGGCTTAACTAAGCGCTTTCGGTTCACCGAGCGGCCGTTCGTGACGCTTCTCACACTGCGCGGCAACGGTACTGCGTTTGATGTGGCCGTGCAGCGCATGCTTGGCGTCCCATTGCCGAAGCAGTCCGGTGGTCGCGTGACGGCAGGTGAACGGGCAGTCTGGTGGATGGGGCCGGACGAGTGGCTGATCCAGTCTACCCAGGATATGGCGGCTGAGCTCGAACACGCCTTGCGCGAAGCGCTTGACGGACAACACTACGCGGTCGTCGACGTCAGTAGCGGTTACACGGTATTCGACATTTCGGGTACCCATGCGCGAGAGGTGCTGGCAAGCGGCTGCCCGCTCGATCTGCATCGACGCGTGTTCGCAGACGGGCGATGCGCCACCTCGCACTTCTTCAAGGCAGGCATCACGCTGTGCCGTGACGGGGATGACCGTTTCCAGGTCATCGTGCGGCGCAGCTTTGCCGAATACTGCTGTCTGATGCTGCTCGATGCGGCACAGCCGTATCTTGCATAGCACGCGCGCCGGCTGGTCCACGTCATAGAAAGGAGGTCGTTCGATGAAACATCCGGAAGCAGGGCCGACGGTCGAATGGGATGTCGTGATCGATCAGTTGCGCGCACAGACGCGCGTCGGGATCCACAATCACGAACGCGTAGCCCAGCCTGTGGTGATTGATGCGGTACTGCGTTGTCGAAGTCAGGCGCTACCGGAGGAGATCGGTGAGTGCCTCGACTACGACGCGTTCTGCCGGATGCTGTGCGCGTACCTCGACGCGCAGACACACACGGACCTGGTCGAGCAACTCGCCGCCGATCTGCTGGCGTTGGCGTTTGACCGCTACGCCATGCTCGAAGACGCGATGCTCACGCTCTACAAGCCGCACGCGGTGCGCTCGGCGGCGCAGGTGGGTGTGCGCCTGCGCTGGAGTCGTCACGACTATCTGCGCCGGCGTGTCCGTTTGCCGGCTGCACACCTCGCCGAAGCCACGCACGCCTGACACATGCCACATACGGAGTCCCCATGACTGAAACCACTACGAAGCAGAAGGATCGGGCGCCACAGTTCGCGCTGACCGTCACCTGTACCAGCGCACCGGGGCAGGTCGCTGCGCTGGTGCGATTTCTCGATGATCGCGGATGCTATATCGACGAGTTCGGTGTATTCGACGATGAATTCACTGCCCGTTTCTTCGTGCGATGCATTTTTCATGCGGCATCGATGCAGCAACTGGACATTGCGTCGTTGCGTGAGGAATTCGCGAATGTCGCTAGCCAGTTCGACATGGTGTGGACGATCCACGACATGTCAGTGAAACCCAAAGTGCTGATCATGGTGTCGAAGCTCGACCATTGCCTGGCTGACCTGCTTTTCCGCTGGCGCATGGACGAACTGAAGATGGACATCGTCGGGGTGGCTTCGAATCATCCGGATCTCGAACCTGTTGCGGCCGCGAACGGCATCGCGTTCCACCATCTACCGCTGACGGCCGACACCAAGCCACAACAGGAGGCGCAGGTACTGGGCCTGGTAGAGCGGACCGGTGCTGAACTTGTCGTCCTCGCACGTTACATGCAGGTGCTGTCCGCCGGTCTGAGCGCATCCCTCGCCGGGCGCGCAATCAACATTCACCACTCGTTCCTGCCCGGATTCAAGGGCGCGAAGCCTTATCACCAGGCGCATGCACGCGGGGTGAAGCTGATCGGTGCGACGGCGCATTTCGTGACCGATGATCTTGACGAGGGGCCGATCATCGAACAGGTCGTGGAACGCGTCACCCACGCGTACGGCCCCGACCGGCTGCTCGCGACCGGACGTGATATGGAGTGTCTCGCGCTGGCGCGCGCCGTCAAGCTTTTTATCGAGTATCGAATTTTTATCAACGGTAACCGAACCGTCGTACTTCAGTAGGAACACGCCGGTGAAGCGGGCGAAAGAGCCGCAGCCGAAAACGCAGCAATCTCACGATTCATGTTTGGAGACAACAAATGAGTAACAGGAAAGCGGTTTCAGGCCGGCCAGCGACAGCTGGCGTCATCTCACAGGTCGGCATGCCACCCCCGTACACTTCGGGCAATGGTCAGGCCGCCCCGATGCCAGACGGGCGTCTGCTTAAGCGCGCCGCGATGGCCAGTTTCATCGGAAATTTCGTCGAGTGGTTCGATTACGCGTCCTATGGCTATCTCGCGACCATCATTGCGGTTGTATTTTTCCCCAAGACTGACGCTGCGACGGGACTGCTTGCAGCCTATGCCGTATTTGCGATCTCGTTTATCGTGCGGCCCATCGGGGGCATCGTCTGGGGGCACTTCGGCGACAAGATCGGGCGCCGGACAGCGCTGTCGTTGTCGATCCTGATCATGTCGGCTTCGACCTTCGTGATCGCTTTCCTGCCAACCTATGCACAGGTTGGCGTCATGGCACCGATTCTTTTGCTGCTGGTTCGACTTATCCAGGGGTTCTCGGCCTCCGGTGAGTATGCTGGGGCATCGGCATTCCTCGCCGAATACGCGCCGGAGGGCAAGCGGGGTGTCTATACCAGCATTGTGCCGGCCAGCACGGCTGCGGGTCTGCTGTTTGGCTCGATCTTCGTCGCGGTGCTGCATGCCGTGCTCACCTCCGAGCAGATCCAGTCGTTCGGGTGGCGGCTGCCGTTCCTGCTCGCCGCGCCGTTTGGGCTGATTGGCCGCTATATCCGGGTGCGCCTCGAAGATACGCCGAAGTTCAAGGCGCTTGAGATGTCCCACCACGTCGCACGCGCGCCGGTCACGGAATTGCTGACTGTGCATCGCGGCAAGATGCTCATCGCGTTCGGGGTCACGTGCCTGAACGCGGTGGCGTTCTATCTGGTGCTGAGCTATATGCCGACATACCTGTCGACCGAGATGGGGATGGGCGAAACGCAATCCTTTATTGCAGCCACCATCTCTCTTGCGGCTTATATCGGCTTCATCTTCATCATGGGGGCGCTGTCGGACCGCGTCGGTCGCAAGACGATGCTGATCGGTGCTTCGATCCTGTTTGCCCTATTGACGGTACCGCTTTTCAAGGGACTCGTCGGTGCCAGCTTCATGACGATCGTGCTGATCCAGATCGCGTTTGGCGCGCTGCTGACGATGAACGACGGCACGCTGCCCTGCTTCCTGTCAGAGATTTTTCCGACGCGTGTGCGCTACAGCGGCTTCGCGTTCAGCTTCAATGCGGCGAATGCGCTGTTCGGCGGTACGGCGCCGTTCGTTGCGACGTGGTTGATCCATGCGACCGGCAGCAAGCTGGCCCCGGCTTGGTATATGGTCGGCGCGGCAGGCGTCGCTCTGATAGCCATGCTCGCGAGTCGTGAGACATCGCGCGGGCCGCTCGCCGACTGAATGCCATCGGACTGAAGTCAGGCTCCGCTTGTCTCGATCGGTCCTGCTCGAGCGGATCGAAGCGAGCGGGTCTGTCGTGTCGCAGGAGCCAGTGCGCCGGCGTACGGTCGAGCTCATTGGCGCGATCCGTGAACTCAGGTCCGCGAGCGCGTAACCAGTTCGCAGCGTTACCAAACACGCTTTTAATCGCGTCGTGCACGGCTGAGCGCGACATGTAGCGGCTCTTTCCCCTGAACGGGATGACCAGCGGCGTGTCGTCGGTGCGAGCCGGAAGCGGCGGGAGACCGTTCGCCTTCCGGTAGCGGGCCAGCTCGGCGATCAGTTCGGGCGACGCGGGGACGATCCGTTCCCGGTCACCCTTGCCGAGGATGTCAAGCCACCACTGCTCGCGCCCGTCCGCGCCGAGCCGGCGCGAGAAGTCGCCCATTTTCCCGGCGGCGACCTCGGAGAGGCGCATGCCATGCAGGTGGAAGAGGGTGGTCAGCCACCGGAAGCGGGCGGAGTACGCCTGCTGCTGTTGGTGTTCACAGTTGCCGGGAGTGGACGAAAAGTGGGGGAGTCTTCGTTCAGCGTCCAACGACCTCGGGCGATCTGAAGTGCGGGTATCGGTTTCGAAAGCAGCTTTCCAGTCTTCCATCGAGCAGCTCAACGCGGGTCTGTAGTAGATAATGAGCCCCCTTCATGGACCAACGCATTTGTTGCCGCTTTGAGAGACGACGGTTGATCAAGTGATTCATTACGGACTCTGCTGACGCCGACGACACACGGCGCCCTTCCATTCTGGCGCGTTGATAGTCGACAAGATCCTTTCTGTTGTGCTCGAGGAATGTGAGCAGACGGACGGTTGCACGATAAGCAGTACCTGAGGTGAGTCGATAGAAAAAAGGCAGTTCTTCTGCAGCGATTGCCAAAGAGGCGGCCAGCGTGCGGAGCATTTCGATTGCCGTCTCACCCCGACCGCGCCATAGCGCGTCGCGCACTCTGCCAAGAAGGCGCTCTGATCGCTGCATGATTTCAGGTCGCTTAGAGAAATAGTTGTACGCACAAATTGAAGATCGTACAGCCCGCAGCTTCATGCTGACGTGGAACCAGTCAAGAATCCTGGGCGATACACGAGGAGCTATTGATGTCGCCAGCGAGCGCATTCCGCGAGCACCATCCGAGATCACGTCGATCATGGTTGATGGAACCCAACCACATTGATCGAGTGCGCCCGCCACAAGAACCCGGGTCAAGCTCGGACGCTGCAAAGCAGACACAAATCTTCGCGCCATTTGGCCATCGCGCTCGACCCTGCCTGCGATGACTTCGAATTTGCGAACTTCCTGAAACTGGTTCGCGCTCAATACCGTTCCATCGATCGCGATCCGCAGGTGGCTGGCGCTGTTGCGCTTTCGTGCGCCAGCTAGCCATCCGATCCGGAACTGTTCGTTTTCGACATATTCGCCGCACTGAACGGTATCTTTGCGGACTGTAGTGTGTGATAGCGTCGGCAGTCCCGCCAGGTCGGCGACGGAACGTGCGGCCTCGCGATAGGAAACGGAGGCACCGTGTTTCGCGCAAAGGTACGATAGCTCCGGCGTGCGTCGCGTAGGCAGCAGAGGCTCAATGGAACACTCTGAAAACCGCAGACTGATAGATTCCCCGTTGTCATCGTACGGTTCAGGCGTGCACAAGCAGGAGACGACTCGCGGCACCTTAACCTGCACTCTGCCATGTGCAGTCGAAAAAATCCGGGAACGCCAGTCCTTGATACGCCGATACCTGCCGCATTCCCGGCAGTTCCGACGAAGCTTATCGTAGGCGTTAATCTGGTCTTGCGTGACGAGTTGTTGCAGCGTAGCCAGTAGTTGACGACCTTCGGCAAGAGACAATCCGAAATCGGCAGGGGTAGCGCCATTCACTGGGCGCTTAACGGAACAAACCGGGACCGTCTCGTCCGTTCCCTGTCGTTGCAGAAGAATCTTCCAGCGCAGTTCCATTGCCGTCTCCCCAGTAGGTCAACTGTTGCAGTTTAGACCAGACGTGCCTCCCCCAGATTTCGTCCACTCCCCACTCAACGACAATTGGCGCATCCTGCAACGGATCTCATGCTGGAGGTTCGACGAAAATGTGAACTCGCCGGACTGCAACCACCGAGCCGGACCACCATTGGCCGGCGGTGGGCTCAGCATCGCGAGGCGGACGCTCTGAAGCGCGCGGCCCTTCCCGACGCGATGACAGCGCCGGGCTCGCTTGTCGCAAAGTACCCTTTGGAAATCGTTCAGGTCGACCATACACAAGCGGACGTCGTCCTGGTTAGCGAATACGACAGACGGGTGATCGGCCGCCCCTGGCTCACTATCGCTCTGGACGTGGCGACCAGATGCGTGTTGAGTTTTTACGTCGGCATGGAGCGTCCCGGAGCGGCCACCGTTGGTTTGCTGCTGACCAGAGCGGCATTATCCAAAGCCCCTTGGCTCGCAAAGATCGAGGCAGACGCAGAATGGCCGATGCGTGGAATTCCGCGGGTTCTCCATCTCGACAATGCTGCCGAGTTTAAGAGCAGGGCCCTTCGCAGTGGGTGTCGGGAATATGGCATCCACCTCATGTATCGTCCAGTCGGGCGTCCTCATTTCGGCGGGCACATCGAGCGCTTGAACCGCACCCTGATGGAGCGCGTCCGAGGCCTGCCAGGGGCAACCGGATCATCCCCAAAAGGCCGCAAAGCAAGGCAGTCCGAAAAGACGGCCTCGCTGACGCTTCGAGAATTCGAGCAATGGCTCGCGATCGAGATCGCCAGACGCTACCACCAGGTTCCGCATCGTGGGCTGCTTGGAGCAACGCCGGCCGACACGTGGCGGATGCTCGCGCGTAACCCTGATTCGCAGCAGCTTCCCGCGTCTACCGACGCTGAACTGAGGTTCCTGATCCGCTTTTTGCCTGTTGTGCAAAGGAAGATCCAGCTTTACGGACTGACACTGTTCCATGTTCGTTACTGGCATCCGATATTCGTTGCCTGGCGCGAGACACGGCGTTCGGTAACCGTTCGATTCCATCCCGAAGATCTATCGCGCGTTTTTGTGGCGGCAGGAAGCGGCGACTACCTCGAAGTCCGTTACGCCGACTTGAGGCGGCCGGCCATTTCGCTTTCCGAACACCGGGCAGCGTTGCAAGCCATTCGTTCGGAAGGGCAGCACACTGTCTCGGAAGCGCTAATTTTCAGGACGATAGAAGACCAACGGCGCGTGATCTCCAAAGCCAGGCAGACAACGGCTCGCGCGCGTCGACGGTCACGCAAAAAGAATGTCCCTTTGGAAGAGTTACTCGACAGGATTGTCCCGTTCACGCGTGAGACCACGGAGCATCAGGCTGAAACGGTCGATTACGCCGCGCCAGTTCAGGCCTTCGACGTAGAGCAATGGTGAGGTGACACATGAAGGATGGGACGCTTGCACATTTGCTACCGGCCGCCAGAAAGCAGGCCGAGTTAGGGAACGACGAAAGAATTCTCGGACTTCTTTGCGACCGCTGGATCGATTATCCCCGCGCGACGCAAGCCCTGCAGCAACTTCAGCGCCTTTTTGAGACGCCACGCCGCGACCGGATGCCGTGCCTGCTCTTGCACGGTGATTCGAATATTGGCAAGACGAAAATCACGGCCAAGTTTCGACGTGCGCATCCCAACGAGTTTGACGAGCGACGCGGGGTCGAACGCTGTCCGGTCGTCGCAATGCAGATGCCATCAACCCCGGACCAGCATCGATTCTATTCGGGCTTACTGTTCGAGCTAGGCGCCCCCCATAATGCTGCTGCCGGACTGGCATCCCTTGAACGATTAGCTCGCGATATTCTCAAGCGGGTGTCGCCCCGCATGCTTGTCGTTGATGAGGTGCACCATCTACTGGCGGGCACGTATCGCGAGCAGCGCGCATCGCTGAACCTCCTCAAGTTCCTGGCCAATGACCTTCAGATCAGCATGGTTCTGGTCGGCACCCGCGACGCGGTGCTGGCGCTTCAAACAGATACCCAGATGATAAGTCGTTATACGCCGTTCGAAATTCCACGGTGGCGGGAGAGCGACGGGTTGCGGCGGCTTCTCGCGGCATTCGAACGTGTGCTGCCGCTTCGCAAGCCATCGGATCTGGCGCGACGCGAGATCGTTCAATTTGTTCTGAGCGCGACGGGTGGATTGACGGGCGAGATATCCACGTTACTAAGCAACGCTGCCGAACTGTCGATTCGCACCGGCGACGAATACATCGGCATCACGTATCTCGAGCATGTCGGTCGAGTCGCAAAGTAGCGTAGCTCCATGGCCGATTGCCCCTCGGCCTTTCTACGAAGAAGCCTTCGGTGGCTGGTTAGGCCGTGTCGCGGCGCGATATCAGGTGAGCGTTGCGATGCTGTGGGAGATGAGCGCAAGCGAGCCGCTGCCCTTGCTTGGAACTGCGGGATGGATTCTTTTTCCTCCGATTTCGCAGGCGGCGCTCCAACGATTCGCAACACTCGGACGTCTTGATGAAGACAGATTGAGGCACATCCAGACGCCGTCGGCTTGGCTCATAAATCCGCGCTGCATGCCGTACTGTTTCCGATGCCTCGTGCTGAATGACGCAGACGTATCGGCGCCGCGCTGGAAACATGAGTGGCTCGAGCCGACAGCCGAATTCTGCAGCGTGCATCACACGCTCCTGGAAACAGTTCCCGCCTCTGTATTTCGGCTGTCGGGTCACTTTGCTGCCGCGCTGCGTGCGATCGGCCGTTATCGCGAGATGCGTAAGTTCAAGGACTACCGCCGTTTGCGTTAGCGGAATTAACGGACACGATTAGCGCTTCAACGGACCTTATTAGCGCAATTTACGAACTTCAACACCTGCGCCAGAACATTATTCCACGGACGGGGTGGGCCCGATGCTGTTGCATCGCTGATGCGTGTGAACAGCATCCTGTAGCCGGGGCCAATCAATGAGTGTTCGGTGGCTGGACCAAGTCCTTTGACACCTGCGCGTCCAGAGCGATCTGCCTGCGAAGCGCCTCGAAGCGCTCAAGTACATTGTCTCCGAAAAGCGGATCGGGGCTAGCCGGTACTGCCGCATCGACTGTATCCCAGTCCTGTTCTGTCAGCACTTGCGCAGCGCGAGGCATCACGTCTCGCTCCTCAGTGGAAAGGTGGTGACGATAGTACACAAGATACGTGGCCGTGGCCGCCTCCAGAGCGGCGCGCGGGATTACAATATCTCCCGCGGCTTCATTGATGCGAATCAGGAGTTCATCGCCGGCCGTGGCAATCACGCGATGCTCCTGCAGAAGGCGGTTCACCACGATTTGAGTCCCGGGATCCCGTTCAGCAAGCCGCGCGTACGCAACATCTTCCCGTGGATGATGAACACGATCGGAGAAATTCCGCATGTAGTAAAGGATATCGCCCATGAGAGCGTAATTCGGGCTCTCACTCCGGTCGAGCGCAGCTACCTGTTCTTCAAGAATGTCGAGTAGCCGGGCGAAATTAATGTGCTCGATGTGCCATACGGCAAGTGGGTCGGCCATGGCGTGCTCCATTGAAATGGATCAAGTGCACGATAGACCGTCTGGGCCAAAGCGGAAATGCATTCCTTGCGGCGCGGTCGGCAGCGCCCAGCGCGATCAGTGCAATTCAAATACTACTGGTTGCGACCCGAGAAGGACTGACACAGGTCAATCCACCGCGGCATCAGTGCGTGGAGATCCCGCTGGACCAGACGGCTGGGGCGTGACTTGCGTGCCACATGCACTTCGGCCGAGTACAAGGCAGCGAACATGACAGCAGGGATGGCGGTTGTCCCATGGTAGCGGTCTTCGTGCCGGCGCAGTCGCATATGGCCGGAGAGGGGCGTAACCTACGCCGCAACTTTCCGCAGCGGTTGCATCGGGCCATGCGGAGACATTCGCGCGAGCGCCGCAAAGTGGTCATTCTCGGCATTCACGATTCAATTATCTGGTCCGGCCAGTCCGCAAGTTCATCCTGGGCTACATAAAAGGCTCCGTGCATCGCCACCTCGAGATCGCGGTGTGAACAATGTCTTATATGTAGCAGCTTACCTGCCCGTGGAACAATGTCGAGGCGGCCCTCGTAGCCGTTGGGTCGTGCTCAATGTCAGACTTTCGTTCGGCAATCAGGCTGCACGCCAGTCTGGGGTCGCCAGCGAACTCGACCGCCATCCGTGCGGACAGAATGTGAAGCTTTAGCGCATGACTGGTGTCGTCGCCCCACCCCTCGTTGCCCTCCAGTTTGATGGGGAACAGTACCCGCGCCGTTTCGTATGTGTGAAACCGCACGCCTGCCATCAACTTTCTCTGCGCGCCGAGCCTGGATAGCTCATATGCTGAGCAGATGGCCCGGCCACTGATACTTTCAATCCGCTCAGCCTGACGAGAACGTCCATGAAAAAGATATTTGCTCCCCGGATGTCTGCGGTCGCGCTATTTGCCGCCGCTGGCATCGCCTTGATACCAGCCCTCACACAAGCCGAAGATGGCGCCCGCATTGCCGGGCAGATTTGCTCTGGCTGCCACGGTGTACACGGGCGCAGCGAATCGCCGATGTTTCCGAAGCTCAACGCCCAGACACCTGAATACATCGAAGCCCAGCTCAAGGGATTCCACGATCACGCGCGCGGTGAAACTGCTGCCCGCGATTACATGTGGGGTATGGCCGCACTGCTGGACGAGGCAGCCGTCAAATCGCTGGCCGATTATTATTCGCGTCAGGCCGCAACCCGGGGGGCGGCGGGTGACCCCACCCTGATGGCCAAGGGGCAGGAGATCTTCGAACACGGCGTGCCGGACAAGGGCGTACCGGCTTGCGCTTCATGCCACGGTGCGCTGGCCCAGGGGGCCGGTACTTTTCCGCGCCTCGCAGGGCAGCATCAGGAGTATCTGCTGCATCAGATCGAAGTCTTCCAGAACGGTACCCGCGGCAACGCGCCCGTGATGACCGCCGTCGCGCATACGTTGAGCGCCGACCAGGCGAAGGCGGTTGCGGCCTTTCTGCAATCCAGATAAGTGGTTGCCAATTTATGCGGTCGACGGGTGCTGGCCCCATGGTCCACCATGTCCGCACAGTCGTTGATCTCCATCAAAGCTGTGGTGTTAGCGCGCTTTGATGTCCAGCGGAGGATGACTAGCATTAAGGTATCGGCGCAGCTTCCTGCCCATGCCACTGGTGTGAAGCAGCAAATCGATTCGCCAATGCTTTTCATGTACTGCTGCGGAGTTTGATATGCAGGCTCTGGTAACGCGTTCCGCCATAACCGTCATCCTTCATGAACACGAGCAGATGTCGACCGTGGTAGAGGGCATGCGGCGCTTTGTGGGCCTGCTGGCAGCAGGTACGCCGGCTCCGGGCCTCATGGTGCTTCGGGCGATGCTTTATTACATCCGCGAGTACCCTCAGCAGGTGCATCATCCTAAAGAGGATCGCTATCTGTTCATGCCGCTGCGCGATCGGACGGATGAATTTGACCACGTCCTTACGGAGCTGGAGTCCCAGCACGCTCGAGGTGACGTGAGGTTGAGGGATATCGAGCACGCGCTGACCCGGTATGAATTGAAGGGTGCTCCCGCACTTCGGGAGCTGCGAGCCCTGGTGGATACGTATGCCGAGTTTTATGCAGACCACCGGTGTATGGAAGAGACGGTGATTTTGCCGGCCGCCAGGCGTCTGCTAACAGAAGAAGACTGGGCTGAAGTCGACGCCGCCTTTGGCGCAAATCATGATCCGTTCGAAGGGGCAAAACTTGAAGACGATCTCGGCAAACTATTCAAGATGATTGTTAAAACGATCCCGGAGGCGGAGAGTTAGCAGTCCGGTTGCGCGTTGCGATGGGTGGCCGGTCACGTGATGCAAGTGCGGATCAGCGGGATCCGTGGCCGCGTCATTGAACAAAGAGTTTTTGTGAGCACCAAACGCCGACGCGGGAGGGGATATGCAAGCCGCTCGTCACTTTCACCTGGAACTGCGGCACGCAAGCGTGCCGACCTATGTTGCCAGTTACCTCTTTCCGATCCTGCTGCTGGCGTATGAGGTGCATAGGGTGGGCAGGTGGATCTTCGATTACGGGATGAATTTCGCGAACTTCAGGTTCATGGGTTACGAGTTTCTGCTGATGCTTGTGTTCGTTGCGCTCCAGGTCGTCTTTGAAGGCATTTTCCTGATTGGGGCGTGGATGAGCCGGGATCACGATTTCGAACACCGGGTCGCGAATCTCCTTGCGGGTCTCGGCTGTTCGCTGGTCGTCATCGGTTTCGACCTGGCTTTGCAGTACGCCCTGTAACGCGAGTTCTGCGTGCCGGCCAGGTCCGCTTTCAGCAATGCCGACTGTGCCGTTAGGGTCGACTTGGGACGCCAACGCTCCGCGTCGGCGCAAGCTCGCATATTGATGCGAGCGGTGAAATCGTGCACTCGGACCGCACGCCACTTCGGTAACCGCTGACCTACAATATAAGCATGGTCGCGACCTAATAAGGAGGCTGCCATGACCCAGTCTATGATCTACTTCGTTGTCGGCTTGGCGGTCTTGTTGGTCGCCGGGTTCATGGTGGCACAACGTTACAGGCGCGATCACCCCGCAGAGGGGATGGCCCAGTGGCTTGATTCGCACCATATGGGTTGGCTGCACCGGCACAAACATTGATGCCGCATCGCAAAATGAAAGGCCCCGCATTCCAGCGGGGGTTCGTGCGATATATCGGAACTCACAATCTTCGGCAGTAGTTCTCCTGCTTGTCGCACTTCCGCGACCCGTGCGCGATACTTATCGACCACAGCCATCTTTGCTCAGGCGGCACTTATGTGACGATGAGCCGCGCTTCGATTTCCGCCGCGACTCGCGCAGGGCGCGCACCAATCACCGGCCGCCGTGATGAACAGGGTACGGAGCGTGACGATGAGAGACTTCAACGTGCCCGACACCCACCTCAAGCGCCTTGAACAAGCGGCCAGGGCACGGGCCTCGCGTTCCTTGCCGGCGCTCTCGCTCACCTTATTGATCTTCACACCGGGACAGCCATCCATCGTTGCCGCCGAGGAGCGCACCATGACCCTGACGCTAACGTCGCAAGCCTTCCGACAGAACGGCGAAATTCCCGCGCAGCATACATGCCAGGGCGCCGACGTATCGCCGCCGCTCGCGTGGTCCGGCGTGCCCGCAAACACAAAAAGCCTGGCGCTGATCGTCGACGACCCTGACGCGCCGGACCCGGCCGCGCCGAAAATTACCTGGGTACATTGGGTGCTCTACAACATCCCGCCGACGGCAACTCGGCTTCCCGATGGCGCTGCGGCGCAGGCTTTGCCGGGCGGTACACTCGAAGGCATCAATGACTTCAAGCGTGCCGCTTATGGGGGCCCGTGCCCGCCCGTGGGACGCCACCGTTATTTCCACAAGCTGTATGCGCTCGACACCGTACTGCCCGATTTGAAAGGGCCCAGCAAGGCGGCGCTTGAAAAGGCCATGCAGGGGCACGTACTAACGCACGCGGAACTAATCGGCACCTATCAGAAGCGATGAGCGATGCGTCGTTGCATGAATTGGGATTGAGGACAAAGGAAATCCAGTGGTGCCGACACGTTATCCACGCGCGTCAGGAAGAGATCGGCCACAAGCGGTCACTGAGGACCTGAAATTCACGGCCGGAAAGCAGTCGTTCGAGCTTGATGACGTTGAAATTCCTGATGTCGGATGTACGTTCACAAGAGCGTTTGATTCTGATCAAATCGCGAGGACAAAGACGATACACACTGTGATCTCGTCGTCGTGGACAATGGATTTGATATCGAGGCGGAATCGTGAGTACCTCATACGTCAGCCAGAATGCTCCGTCAGGAATCGATCGTATATTGGTCGCGGTGGATTTGTCACCGTCCTCGTTGCGCGCAACAGAGTTCGTCCGAAACATCGCCCCAACTACTGCGCACATTCGCCTCGTGAGCGTCGCCGACAATCCTCGGACGCTTAGTCCCTTGCATGCGAAGGCGAGTGTTGAACTGTATGCCGCACGCGCGGAACTTCTGCGTGACGCGGCAGATGCACTCGTTCAGGCAAAGCACGTCTTGGCGGGTTGTGATTTTGGCCTCGAAGAGGATGTAGTCGACCTTTCGAAGCGAGGTGGCGACATCGCCACGGCATTGATCGATGCTGCCGACGACTGGCGTGCCGATCTTCTGGTCGTCGGCGCACGTCAGCATCATGGACTACTGCGCTGGGTCGAAGGCACAGTGTCCCAGCCACTGACAATTCATTCCCGATGCTCGCTCCTGATCGTGCCGCCTTCCCACGAGGAAAAGTTGGCGCGCCCCCCGCAACGGGTTCTGATCGCGATCGACGGAAGCGCGCCGTCGTTTGAGGCTTTGAGGTACGGCATGCGGTTTGCGAAGCCGGAAGTCAGCATGCGGGCGGTCTATGTCGTCGATCGCGCGGTGCGTCTGACGGATTTTGTACCCATTCGTGTGCTTGAAGACGCGTTTATCGAAGAGGGTAAAGCGACGCTTGCCACGGCAGCGGAAATATTCGCCGGTTCGTCCTGTCACTGCGATACCGCGCTCATCAGTACCGAGCAGACAGGAGACGACATCGCCCACGCGATCGTTCGCCAGGCAGGTCACTGGAATGCTGACCTCGTGGTTATGGGCACACATGGCCGACGCGGAGTAGCGCGATGGCTGCTGGGCAGCGTCTCAGGCCGTGTCGCGCATATTACGCAGACGCCGTTGCTGCTTGTTCATGCGCGAGACTCGTGACACAACGTGTCGACGAGGCACTGCGCATGAATCGATATGCCGGCCTGCTCCAATGAATCGTGCAACGCTGCGAGCGTTTATGGCGAGCTGGGGGAACGGGTGGCCGGGAAGCCGACCTCGACGCCCAACCCCCGGCCGTCAATGCCCGATGTATAGGTTAGATGTCCGTCAAGGCGAGCCACGATTCGCGCGACGATCGAGAGCCCCAATCCACTACCGCTTTGACGGCTTCCCCCAGCCCGGAAAAAGCGATCGCTCAGACGTAACCTGTCCTGCTCCGTTACACCTGGACCGTTATCTCGCACAAGCAGTAGGGTCGCCTCCGACGTTCGCCGGGTCACGACCTCGACACTACCTCCCGTCTCGCCATACTTGATAGCGTTGTCCACCAGATTGTCCAGCAGGATACGCACGAGTGCGGGCTCCGCTAACATCGTCACGTGTGTATCTCCGTTCAGGACTAACCCGATCCCTTTGGACGACGCATTCGCTTCGTGAGCAGCGATGCATTCGCGGGCAATGGCATCGAGTTCCACGGTCGAAGCCGGTGCGGATACACCTTCGTCAAGTCTCGCCAGCAACAGAAGTTGATCCGCCAGATGTGTGCTCCTATCGACACCTTCAACGACCCGCTGCATCGCGAGGCGTTGTTTTGCCGGATCCCGCGTGGTAAGAGCGACCTGTGCCTGAACCTTGATCGCCGCCAGTGGCGACCTGAGTTCGTGTGCAGCATCGGCCGTGAAGGCCCGCTCACGGTCGAGTGACCCTCGCAGCCGCGAGAACAAAACGTTAAGCGCATCGACCAAGGGACGCACTTCGGCTGGCGTGCGACGCATATCAATGGGGTCCAGATTGCCGGCGTATCTGGCACCGATGGCCCGCGAGAGTGTTTTAAGCGGCGCGAGGCTGCTGCCAATGCCCACCCAGATCAGCAGTGCAAGAACCGGCAGCGCATAAGCAAGCGGCTTCGCGATGCGGCGCGCCACTCCTGCGCCCAGATCAGCGCGGCTATCGCTACGTTCAAATACCCGCACACTCCTGCCATGCGCCGCGTCATGGAGCACGTAGGTATTCCATTTGAGCGCGTCGTATTTCGGTACAGCGCCCGCCCCTGCCTGAGACGACGGCGGCTCCTTCGCGGCAGCACGCGGTAAACCGGGGCTCGCTGCAAGCAGGCGCCCTTCGGCGTCGCGTACCTCATAAAGGAGCCGGCGTGACAGGTCATCGTCGCCGTCATCGTCGGATGTATGAAATCCATCTTCGGTAAGCGCTGCCAGATCATTGGTATCCACGAGCGTCAGTGTGCGGGCCGCTTGTTCGATTCGCGCGTCGTCCCACTCACCGGTTTCAAGAACGGCCTGGCGATAACTCGAAACGAGGGCTGCCACCCACACGACCGAGACGCTCGCCAGCACCAGTAGCATCAGACGTTGACGGATTGACCCTGTCACAATGTCTTCTCCACAACGTACCCAACACCCCTGATCGTCCTGATCAATCCAGGTCCGAGCTTTTTGCGCAGATTGGAGATGTGCACCTCAACGGCATTGCTCTCTACCTCTTCCTGCCAGCCGTAAAGACTTTCCTCGAGGCGGGCGCGCGAGAGTGGAGTCCCTTGATGCGTCAGCAGCTCGATCAGCACAGCGCACTCTCTCGAAGTCAATGGCTGGCGCAAACCGTTACGTGTGACCGTGAATTTCGAGGGATCGACGCTCAGATCCTGATACTCGATCGTCTCGACGCTGCGGCCATGCGCGCGGCGCAAAAGCGCCCGGCAGCGCGCAATCAGTTCAGTGAGATCAAAGGGCTTGCCGAGGTAATCATCAGCGCCGGCGGTCAGGCCGCCTACCCGATCTGCTACCGTGTCCCTTGCGGTCATGACCAGAACGGGCGTATCGTCGCGACGGGCTCGCAGCCAATCCAGCAACTCGGTTCCAGATAGTCTCGGCAGACCGAGATCGAGCACCACCAGCTCGTACTCTGTTGTAGTCAGCGCCAGCATCGCCTCCCGGCCATCGTGCGCCCAGTCGACCGTCATTCCTGCATCGCGCAGACCTTCTTCGACGCCGCTTCCTATCAAATCATCATCTTCGACAAGTAACACTCGCATTTCGTCGCACTCCAAAAGGAACAGGCAGGCAGCGGAGCCCGCTGCAAATTACTAGCCCTGATCATGGGCATCGATCGTCAAGTCTAATCCCGCTTCGCATGCCTGCGCGACGATGTTCTGCTTAAGATTCCCTTCAGGCTCGCGTTGCAGCATGCATCTGCAAATAGCACCGTCGATATTGAATCAACCCACCTGACTATGGAGTTCCACGTGAAAACGATGAATGTTCGCCTCGCCGCTGCGGTTGCCCTGATTGCGCTGCCGTTTGCCGCGCATGCAACTGGATCCTGCACCACCGAACCAAAAACAAAATGGATGCAGGACAAGGAAGTTTCGAGCCAACTGGAGAAACAGGGTTACCAGGTCAAGCCCGTCAAGACTGAGGGGACCTGTTACGAGGTCTATGCATTGGACAAGAAGGGCAATCATCACGAGATGGTCGTCAATCCTGTCAATGGCAAGGCTGTCAGCGAGGAGGTCAACGAATGAGTTCACTGAGCCGAGGGGAAGGCGACGCCGCCCGATCAACGCTAGTGTGGGACCTGTTCATACGAGTGTTCCATTGGGGCCTTGTGGGTGCATTTGGTGGGGCATACGTTTTGAGCGAAGACGGCGGAACCCTCCATCATGCCCTCGGCTACGCGGTCCTTGGACTGGTGGCCGCGCGTATCGTATGGGGCTTCGCGGGAACGTACCACGCCCGCTTTGCCAACTTCGTACCGACACCGCGCGCCTTTGCGGAATACGCGAGAGCCATGGTGGCGGGCCGCGAGCGGCGGTACCTCGGACATAACCCTGCGGGCGGGGCGATGATCATTGCCCTTCTTGTGCTACTCACCGCGACGGGCGTGACAGGATGGTTGCTTACGACCAATGCATTCTGGGGTTCGGAGGCACTGGAAACTCTACACGGGGCAAGCGCCAACGCAGTGCTGGTGTGTGTCGCAGTTCATGTCGGTGGCGTTTTGCTGGCAAGCTGGCGTCACCGGGAGAATCTGGTCAGCGCGATGCTTACCGGCCGCAAGCGCAAAGATTAAAACCTCGCCGGCTGGTACAAGTGCACCGGCCGGCTATTCGCGGTTAGACAAGTTCGCCCGGAGATCCCCCCAAGGTTCGCCTATGGTTGCAGGTCCGGTCCGGCGCTCAAGTCCGCCAGTTTCCAGATGCTTTTTACTGCCGCCTGAAGCGGAACCTATGCTCGTTCAGAAGGTGTGCCCAGTCGAGCTTCATGAAGATGAACACCAATCCCAACAACACCAGTTGGGAAGCGATGAAATAAGCGCCCAGATACCCGCCTTCCAGCTCTGTCTCCGGATCGACGTACGAATGCGTCAACTGCGCGAGGTGCGTCCAGACCGCATAGCTTGCGAGACGCCCAAAAAAGAAAGGCACGCCGATGAGCCACAGGCGTAACCTGGTCAGCCCGTATGCAATGAACAGGTAGTTCGATGGAAATGGACTGAATGCATACAGCAGCAGTGCCCCCGCGGTGACCGCCTTCCTTTTTTCCAGCCAGACCTTCACCACGTCGATGTTTTGCCGATCCGCTTCGCGCATCAGGTGTCCGCGCACGAGCCAACCGGAGCATTGCGCGAGAATCAGGCGTCCCGTCGTGGCAGCGCTCGCCGCGACGACGGCGAGCAGCAGCGGATTCTGCTCGGGATGATTGGAACCCATCCACGACATCGCTATCCATGTCGGAGGCGCGAAGGCCGGAATGAGGTTGAGCAGCAAAATGGCCACGAAGAGCACTGCCATCGTCATCACAGGAGGACTCTCCGCAAGTCGGTTTTGTGCATGCTATACGCCCGCATCAGGGACTGAGCAGCGCAACCAGTCCAAACAGTCGCGCCAGGGCAGGAACGGTCAACAAAAGCAGAAGCGCTGCCCCCGTTACGCCCAGAACAATCGGAAGGTAGCGATTCTGCTGAGGCGCATGGGCACGGCTCCCAGACCGCTGCAACACGCGGATCACAAAGATCAACGCAACATTGCCCGCTACGAGTGATACGAATGTGAGTGTGCGAGCGAAGGGCAGTTGGTAGCCATGAGTCAGCAGGCCAGCGTACAGGGTCAGCACCAGCATGGCGGCCAGAGCGCCTGCCGCGGCCCCTTGAGCCAATGCGCGATTCGATAGCAGCCGCGCGCCGGCGCGACGCGGCGGCAGACGCATCAGGTTCTCGCGTTCAGGCTCGTTCTCGAACACGACCGAGCAGACCGGATCGATAACCAGTTGCAGAAAAACGATATGAACCGGCGCAAGCATCGGCGGCCAGCCGACAAGAACCGGAATCATGGTGGCGGCTATCATCGGAATGTGAACGGCAACCGTGTAGCTGATCGCTTCCACGAGATTGGCGTAGATACGCCTTCCCAGCCGGATCGCTGACACGATCGGCGCGAAGTCGTCGCGTAGCAGAACCAGCGCGGCTACCTCGCGTGCAACCTCGGCGCCGCGCAGCCCCATCGCAATGCCGATGTGCGCCGCCTTTAGCGCGGGCGCGTCGTTCACGCCGTCACCGGTCATCGCGACCACCTGGCCGCTTTCCCTGAGCGCGTTGACGAGCCGTAGCTTCTGCTCCGGTTTGACGCGGGCGAATGTGTCAACGTTCTCTATGGCCTCGCGAAGCTGTGCGTCGTCCATCCCTGCCACTTCCTGGCCGGTCACGATTCGCGCGCCGTCGATGCCGACTTCGGTCGCAATCGCCCGTGCCGTCGACGGATAGTCGCCGGTGATCATCACAACGCGGATGCCGGCTGCCTGGCATTCTGCGATGGCACCTGCGACCTCCGGCCGGACCGGGTCCAGCAGGCCGACCAGCCCCACGAAAGAGAACTCGAAGTCATGCTGCTGTTCCGGCCAATCGGGACGTGAGTGCCGTGCCTTGGCTACCCCAAGCACCCGCAGCCCACCCGCGGCCATCTGCGCGGCCTGATCAAGAACAGTCTGCGTTTCCAGTTCGCCCAGGTGACACAAAGCACAGACCGCTTCTGGCGCGCCCTTGCAGGCCACTGCGTGATGGTCGAGTTCTGGCGCGTGCCATACGTGGGACATGGCCGGCAATTCCGGCGAGAGAGCGTACTCGTGAACCAGCGACCAGTCCTCGTGGAGATGTCCCGTGCCGGCGAGCCCAACCCGGCCTGTTTCGTGAAACGCACGCTCCATTGGATCGACCGGCTCGATTTCGCTGGCGAGCACCAGATATTCAATGAGTTCGTGATACGCCTCGTCAACGCACTGCGTGGCCTGATCGATGACGTGCCGCTTTCCTTGCGCGAAGAGCACGCGCACCGACATGCGGTTTTGCGTCAATGTGCCCGTCTTGTCGACGCACAGCACTGAGGTCTGGCCAAGGGTTTCGATCGCACTCATGCGGCGCGTCAGCATGCCTTCGTTAGCAATGCGGCGAGCCCCTAACGCCATGAACACGGTCAGTATCACGGGAATCTCCTCGGGAAGAATCCCCATGGCCAGCGTGATCCCGGCGAGCACGCCTGGAAGCCATTCCCCGGAGCGCCAACGATAGGCCACGACGAGCAGCACACACAGCGCGATCGCCGCCAACGCGAAGCGATTGACGAATGTTCTCGTCTCCAGTTGCAACGGCGAGCGGGCTTCCGCGATGCAGGTCAACGACTTTCCAATGCGACCGAGCGTCGTATCCGGCCCCGTCGCAGTCACGATCATGCGCCCCTGACCCTGCACCACCATCGACCCGAAAAAAAGCTGCCCGCCTGGATCTTCCTCCGGAAGTGCATTGACTCGCGCCACGGACTTGTTCACCGAAACGGACTCGCCCGTCAATAGTGACTCGTCTACGCTCAGTTCGTGAGCCTCCGTCACGGTGCCGTCCGCGGGCACGCGTGCGCCTTCGTCGACGAAAACCAAGTCGCCCGGCACCAGTTCGGCAGCGGAAACGAGTTGCCGTTGCCCGTCTCGAAGTACCTGCGCGCGGGGTGCGGACAGTTCGCGAAGAGCGTCGAGAACCTGTGCGGTGCGGTGACTTTGAAAAACCGTGAGAAAGACGATCCCAATCACGAACGCGAGGAGCGTCAGTGCCTCCGAAACGTCCCCGAGCACAAAGTAGATACCACTCGCAACGAGCAACAGAAGGAACATGGGCTCACGGAGTACCTCCCACAGCGTCTGCCACCATGTGCGCCGGGCCGTTGAGTCCACAACGTTGCGGCCGAATCGGACACGCTGCTCCTCCACCTGCGCGCTCGACAGCCCACGCTTCATGTCGGCATGCCCGGCCGGCGGCGCCAATTCGACGTGGCCAGAGACTACGTCCGGGCCGGGCTCAACGGGATTTGTCTGCATTCTGGTGTCCATCAGTACGCGGATTGCGACACGGAACAGGCCGCTCAGGGCCGGCCCATATCTGGACAGCTTTTACAGATGTGCACGACTCCGCGACGATCCGGATCTTCCCAGTAGAAACGCAATTCAGCCCCGCCACGTGTGGGCACCTGGATCCTTTTGGTTTCCGTGATGTGACGCATTTGCGCCCCAACCTGATAGCGCCGTGCAGGTAGGCGGACAAAGAGGAACGGTCCCTCTGTCCGAACGGTCAGGACGGGTCGGCCAGCTCCCGACGTTATCGTTACATCGACGTCGGACAGATAGCTCCCTGTCTTCGACGCGAATGTTATGCGAAAGTTGTAGCCTGGAGCTGCGGCGCGAAATACCTGAACTTCATCTTCGCCCACGCCGCCAGTTATGTAGGAGACGCCGGTTTGCGAAGCGGCTTGCGGTAGCGATTGCGCGAGCGCAGCGCCACTTGCACAGGCGCAGAACAGGGGAGGTAGAAGCAACGAAACGCGGGCGTTCATGAACATGGAAATTCTCGATATGCGAACTTTCTGGCGATGCGGGCGACCGAAACCGTGGTTTGTTGGCGCCTGGACAAGAAATGTTCAATCCGCTGGCGACAGGCTCCGCAGGCAACGTATCCATTTTCAGAATGACGCCAGGCGAACACGAAGACGTTGACCTGCGTCAAGTAGCTGACTTCCGGGTGAAATAGCCTGAACTCAGCGATCCGTTGTTGCAGCGTTGCGCGGCCGCAGATCTGACTGTCGGATACCCGGAGGTGGATGATGATCAAGCTGATTCCAGGGCGGTGGAGCATCCTGGGTGCACTGCTGATATTTTCGTCTTCCGTTGTCGTAGCCAAGGAGCTGGCGACCATCGATACGCATACCCAGCGATATGGTTCTCACATCGCCATTTCGGCTTACGACGATCCCCTCGTGAAAGGCGTGACCTGCTATGTCTCAGAGTCGCATTCCGAGGGCGCACTGGGAAGTGGACGAATCTCCCGCGGGACGGATCTGACGGCATCCTGCCATCAGACTGGCGACATCCGGGTTGCCGAAAGTGTGCCCAGACAAGCACAAGTATTCACGGCTGAGTCAGATCCAACTTTCGACTCGCTCCATATAATCCGGGTGCTGGACACCGAACGTCACTCGCTTGTCTACTTCACGTACAACGAAGACGAGGTTGCAGGAGACTTGCCGGGTCGCATCTATGTGATCCGTTTGCCGGCAGGTCCCAGGATGCCCACCGGACAGTAACTGCCATGAACTCCACTTCGTTCTGCGTGCGTAGACGCGCTCCATGGGTGAAAGCGGGGACCACCTATGCCCTCCTTGTCTTCGCGATAGGATTCGTTCTCGGTGCAATACGCGTCCTGGTGCTGGTGCCGCATCTCGGCGCAACTACCTCCGTGGTACTGGAAACGCCGATCATGCTTGCGGCCAGTTGGAAGGTTGCGCAATGGAGTGTGCAGTGGTTCAATCTGCAACCCGATAGGCGTAGTCGTCTCCCTATGGGGATCGTGGCCTTCATCGTTCTCGTGGTCGCAGAACTTGGTGTCGCTGTGTTCGCGTTTGGTGAGTCTTCGGCACAGTATGTTTCGGGTATCGGGTCGATTGCTGGAGGGATCGGCTTTGCGGCACAGATCTGCTTTGCCGGATTCCCCTGGCTACAAGCCTACCGACATTGAGCGGCTACGAGGATCAACATGGAAATCAATTCGCGAGATTTTCGGGTCCCGGAAGGCGGACGGGTCAAGCTCGACAAATGGCCGACGAAGGTAGAGCCCGCGTACAGTTCACGGGAACACTACCAACAATTGCTGGGTGAACACGTCGCGCGCCTGAGTTCTCTGCAGCAGTTGCTCTATGCCTTCAACCGATATGCCGTTCTGCTTATTTTCCAGGCAATGGACGCAGCCGGTAAGGATGGTGCCATCAAGCATGTCATGTCGGGCGTGAACCCACAGGGTTGTCAGGTTTTCAGTTTCAAACATCCCAGCCCCATTGAATTGCAGCATGACTTCCTTTGGCGCACTACGCGCGATCTGCCCGAGCGTGGACGAATCGGCATCTTCAACCGGTCCTATTACGAAGAGGTGCTGATTGCTCGCGTTCATCCCGAGATTCTCGATAACGAAGGCCTACCGGATGCACTGCTCGACGAAAAGACGGTGTGGCATGACCGCTATCGTTCGATCTTGGACCTGGAGTTACACCTTTCCGGGAACGGCACGCGGATCGTCAAGTTCTACCTTCACATCTCGAAGGAAGAGCAGCGCAAACGTTTCCTGCAGCGCATAGACGACCCCGAGAAAAACTGGAAATTCAGTGTTGCCGACGTCGAGGAACGGCGATACTGGAACCAGTACATGAAGGCCTACGAGGAATGCCTCAATGCGAGCAGCACCCAGCGCGCTCCCTGGTACATCGTTCCAGCCGACGACAAGGAGAACGCGAGGCTGATCGTGTCGAAGATCGTTCTTGAGACGCTTGAGGAACTTGAAATGACCTATCCGAAGGCGCACGCTGAACGCAGAAAGGAATTGCAGTCAATTCGTGCGCAGCTCGAGAAATGAGGAATGGGAACTGAGCGAAGTCAGGATTGCAAGTGAGGCCCGCTCTGGAGAATGCGGTAGAAGCATGGCATGTCAGGACGGTGCCATTTACAGATTGAACCGAGCTGCGCACAAGCTAGCCGGTCAATCACTCGCTCGTACAGTCAACGCCGTGCTGCGCGGAATAGCTGCGAACAGCAGCTGTCACGGTCTCGAAAAAGTGTGTTTCGTCAAACATTTCAAAGAGGCCGTAGGCTCGCAGTCGGTCTTTCACCGGGCCTTTCATTTCCGCAAAATACAGAGCAACGTTCGCTGCTACAAGCTCTTGATAAAGCCCAGAGAGCATGTCAGCAGCCGTGACGTCGATATCGGTGATCGGCTCCGAGGCGACGACCAACCAGGCTGGTGGTTGGGAGGCCTGCGCGATCGCCTGTCGCACGTGCTGGCGAAATATGTCCGCATTTGCAAAAAAAAGTGGTGCATCCCAGCGAATCAGCAGAAGACCGGGGACCTGCTTTGCGTCAGGGTGCCGCACAACATCGTGATACCCGGGTCTTCCTTCAATCTTGCCCAATACGGCATCGTAAGGGTGCCACGCGCGCCAAATGAATGACAGCAGCGACAATCCGATTGCGATGAAGATGCCCTGTACGACGCCGACAGTCAGGACACCTGCGAAGCAGGCCACGGACAATATGAACTCGCTGCGGCGCATTCGATAAAGGCGAGTCACGTTTCCAAGATCGACGAGCGAAAATGCGGCAGAGACAATGACGGCGGCAAGCGCCGCGCTAGGCACGTGCGTTAGCAATGTCGGGGCCGCGATCAGCAGAAATGCGATACAGAGCGCGGACACAACGCAGGTCAACTGTGTCTTTGCACCAGCTGCCTCAGCAACTGGCGTTCGCGACGCACTACTGCACACTGGGACACCCTGTAACAGACCGGCCGCGATATTAGCAAGGCCAAGCGCCACCAGTTCCTGGTTCCGGTTGACCGTGTAGGCGCCACGCAGGGCAAACGCTCGGGACAAAACGCTCATATCGGCGAACGACACGAGAGCAATCGCGACCGCCGCGCCGATCAACGCCCGTACATCCTGCAGCGACACCGCGGGAAGGTGAAACATCGGCAAGCCCTCAGGTAGCCGGCCTACGACAGCAATGCCGGCGCGGGCCTCCGGTTCGAGCAACCAGACTGCTGCGGTTGCCGTGACCACGACAATCAAGGTGCCTGGCAATGCAGTCGCATACCGCTTGAGCGATACCATCGCCGCCAGGCACGACAAGCCAATCGCACAGGCAACCCAGTTTATTTTCCCGGCGGCGACACCATGGATTACGCTAGCCACATCGTCCAGAAAAGTACCGCCTGGAATCGCAAATCCAAGCAATCTGGAAAACTGGCCCGCGAACAGTGTCAATGCAATCCCGTTGAGATAGCCGTACTGAATTGGCTTGGAAAGAAGGTCTGTTACAAAGCCCAGCCTGAACAGTCCGATCAGGACGCAGAAGATACCCGACATAATTGCCAGCACTCCGGCGAGTGCAAGAGCCGATTCTGGACGGCCGCCAGCGAGAGGAACCACAGCAGCCGCGATCAGCACCGTCAGTGCAGAGTCGGGACCGAGAACGAGAATTCGACTTGGGCCGAAAATGGCATATGCGATCAGGGCGGCGATGCTTGCATATAGGCCACCGACGCCTGGCAGCCCGGCGGCTTGCGCAAAGCTGAGTCCGGTAGGCACGAGTACTGCAGTCAGCACGATGCCGGCAAACACGTCTTTCGTGAGCCAGCCGGGCTCGTAGGTTCGCAACGTAGAGGCTGCCGGTATCCAGCGCCATATCCCTTCCGGTGGCTGTTCAGTGCGACGCCATAGATGTGGATGGTGTGGCATATGCGTGTGCAGGATTCGGGAAGCTGTGCTAGAGACCGCAGGAACACGGACATCACGCGCTATGGCACCTTTACTCTGGAAGCAAGTTTTTGCTGTATTGCCCGGATTGCGCTACCGCCAGCAATCATCCTGTTTGACATCGATCAACCTGGGCGAGATCGGACTTGCCGCACGGATCCGCCGTTGCCGGACTTGTTCTTCTGGGTATTCAACCTATGCTGAGCCTATCACGACCAGGACGGCTCGTTTTGAGGAATGGCTTTCTGCGGTCATTCGAATTCTGAAGTACCTCAAACCGGACAGTGACGACTGGCTGCTTCGGGTCGATGAACAGCGCCCGCCGACGGCGGTAGTGTGAGGCTGACCGGTTTGCGGCAGTTTCGCTGCCGCGCTCGATGCCGGCTAACATGATGACTGGCATCCGTACTCGATGCATATCCGGACCGGGTCATCCGATCGACATTGGGGCGGGGCCGTGACCATCCGCAAGCCGTGGATTCGCGCACTCGCGTTCTGCGTAGCGGGGTCGCATTGGCAGATGAAGTCAAGGTGATGATTTCGGGTGGGTTCGCGTCGGCCTATCGCGGACTGGGCCCGCAATTCGAGGAGGCGACCGGCCGTAAGCTAATCACCGTCTGGGGGCCCGCAGTGGGTACGGCCGCGAATGCGATCCCTGTGCGGCTTGCGCGCGGCGAGTGGGCCGACGTGCTGATCGTGGTTGGGTATGTGCTCGACGATCAGATCAATGTCGGCAAGGTCTTGCCTGACAGTAAGGTGGACTTCGCACGCTCGGCAATCGGCATGGTGGTTCGCGAGGGGACGCCGAAGCCGGAAATCAGCTCGGCCGACGCATTGCGGCAAGCGTTGCTCGCAGCGAAGTCGATCGTCTATCCGGACAGCCCCAGTGGCGTCTATGTTGACAGCGAACTGTTCCGGCGTCTCGGCATCGCGGGGCCGATGGAGAGCAAGAGCCGCATGATTCCGGTCGCGCAGGTCGCCGAGGCCGTCGCGAATGGAGAAGCTGAGATCGGAATTCAGCAGGTCGTCGAACCGTTGTCGGTGAAGGGGGTGACGGTGGTCGGCAGTTTGCCCGGAGAAGTGCAGAGGTACACGGTGTTCTCCGGGGGCATCGCCACCAATGCGAAAAATCCGGCCGGCGCAGAGGCGCTGATCCATTTTATGTCGTCACCGGACGCGGCGCCCGCAATTTCGAGGACGGGGCTCGAACCGCTTTCGGCGACGCCTACGAAATGAGCGAGAACGCGTGTCCTATTCGCCGTTCGACCTGAGTGGCCGGCGACTTTCCGGGAACGGCCATCCAGTCAGCCGAAGAATTTTTTAGCTGTCCGCCGTCGAGGGCAAGACGAGGCGTTCGCTATGACGCTGCTACCTTCAGTTAGGAACTCCTTGCGACTTTCGGTCCACGCTCTGGTCACTGGTCCGGAAACTCGACTATTGATGGAGTTCTCTGCGCACAGATCGCCGCAATAAACTCAGTAACAGTCATCTGATAGCGGACTTCTCGACGGATGCCAGGCGTCCTTCGGTCGATATCGGTCAGCACGACAGCTTTGCCGTCGATCGACGCCTCAAGGCGCAACGCGCGAATCTCGCGTTCGGATGGGGCTTCCGTCTCCGACATAAGCGTCATCGTGCCTGCTGCACTATGGACAGGCATGGTGAGTCCCCTTCACTCGTCCAGATCAGCACTGTGCCAGCAACTCGCTGTGCGAACTTCGCTGAAATCCTTGTTGTAGTACGCTCACGAACAGAGGTGGGAGTCGTTACCTGAGCTTTGCGAAAATCTGATTTCCAGGTACATCCACGAACCAGTGTGAGTCACGGCTTATCGTCAGCAGCGGAATCGCTAACGTCGACAGGAATACGAGTGATTCTTATCTGCATTGACAAACCGAAAACTTATGCGTTAACGCTGCTATCGGGTCCCGTGAAGAATGGGACCCCATCAAGGTTTGGCTTGCAGGCTATGGTGCGCCAACTTTTCTGAACAAACAGTAGGACTTATCCCACGCGTCGGCGAGCAAAGACCCCCTCTCCGCAGCACGAGGCCGTCGTGGGCAGGAGAGTGCATCACCGGCATGCACCTTCGCTTTACTGGCGACGGGTCGACCGACCCTATCAACGATATTCGTCAAGACGTTAACTGTTCGGTTGTGTCCGGCTCAATGAGTCCGTGACGTAATGTGATCTACGTCAAAGTATGCGTGGAGAATGTCAGAAGGGGAATGCACCGTCGCCTACGCGTTGGGATTCGGTGTCTTTATCGAGTATGGATTGAAGCGCGCAGCTTCGTCGCCGGTCCAATCATTGAGCTGCGCGAATCTCCGTTGCAGCGATTCCATTTCGTTGCGACCAAATACCTCATCAGCCGTATCGGTCGATCAAGGGACCGTGTATCGCGCCCTTGAGTATCTCGCACCGGCAAACTTCTCAGGCACCGCTGATTTAACTTGTGGTTGGCACTGGCGCTCTTCTGATCCACGTCAAATGGGGTCGGGCCAAGGCGGTCGATGATGCGATCAGGCGAGAAAAACTCATAACTCGCAGGTTCATCGATCGATGTCGGGAGACCGTCATGAAAAAATTCCTTGTTGCTGTTGTCACTGGTCTTGCCCTCAGCGGCCAGATGTTACCGACAACCGCAGCCGCGCAGACCACGCAAACGAAAAAGGCCCCTCCCGCGCAGGTGCCTAACACCGCTGAATTCGACAAGCAGCTCGCGCAGGTTCGGGCAGAGATGAAAACGATGCAAGCCCAAATGGATCAGGTCCGTCAGACGCAGGATCCACAAGAGCGGCAGCGGCTTTTGCAGCAACACTGGGCCACGATGCAAAGTGCCATGAGCGCAATGCGCGGTCTATGGCGACCGGGAATGATGGGCGGTCCTGGGATGATGGAGCCCGGAATGATGGGCGGTTGGGGGCATATGGGCGGCTATTACTCGAACCTGACACCCGAACAGCTTCGGCGACGCCAGTATATGACCGACCAGTACCTGAACATGCAGCAGATGATGATGAACAATATGATGTTGCACCAGCAGTACCTGATGGGGTTGCCTGCATCGACGAAATAGACGCGGACGCCGCCGTGAACGCTGACGATCGCCGATCTGTGCCACGGTACCTGATCAGTCACGCCTGGCAACTAGAGGAAGAAATGGCTGTTGTCGCCCGGAAGCTGCCCTTGGGGTCGCGCTTCCCGCAACGGCCGGAGAGGGTCGCCCGCGTCGGTAGGACATTCGAGCGACTTCTCTGCGCGGACAACGAGCCTTCGATTTAGTCGATTGCAACCGTTCGTAAATAGACAATGCTTGTTCAATTGAGACTGGGCGGCAGCGTTCCGAGCTGATGGAAGACACTTAGCCAGTCCTCGAGATGCCAGGTTTTCGCTATACGTTCGCCGCGGAACTCGTGAAAAGAGTGAATCGCAAACTCGATTGGCTTGGATGTCGCTGCGATGCCCATCAGAGATCCAGACTGCGTTCCCCTGACTTTTGCCCGCACGCCAACCATGTTTCCGTGGATCAATACATCCAGGATCTGAATGTCCATGTCCGGCAACGCAGAAGCCAAGTCAACAAATACTGGAATCATCTGGTCTGGCCCCCCGGCCGGCCCGAAAGACGCAGGCACGTATTGCCAGTCGGGCGTAACAACCGTCCGCAGAAGCGCTACGTCTTTTTGAGCGTGCGCGCGGTAAAAGCGGCCAATGATCTGCTGCGCAAGATCGCGGGTTACTTCGTTTGCCTGGACCATGGCATCACCTCTCACCGACAGAAGACGACACGCCCGGTCTAGAGGGCATGTTGCAAGGCAAAATCGAAGGCGAGGATGCCAATGGAACAGCCCACCCCAGCCAGAACATTTGTAATTCGATTATCGAGATCGTGATGTCGCCCCAACCAGGCTCCCAGGAGGAAAGCGACTTCGAAAATGATCTGGAGTGCGACGAACACGAGCATGAGCAGATACTCATAGCCCATAAACTTGTAGTTTGAGAAATTCATCCCGTAGTCGAAAATCCACCTGCCGACGCGATGAGTTTCGTAGACGAATAAAAGAAACGGGAACAGATAACTGGCAACGTACGTGGGCATCGTTGCGTGCCGCAGTTCCAGACGAAAGTGGTGCATGGCTTGCATATCGCCTCCCTTCTTGGCGGCAAGCGTCCTCACATCCTGTCACACCTGGAACGATCTGGCGGGCGGTCAAACATTCCATGAGTGTCGCTCGCAGAATGCGCTCTTGCCGGGCCGAACTGGTGATTCCCGGATGAAGGGCACTTACCGTCTAGCATGAACATGCGCCAACGCTGTCGCATTGACGCAGATCAACATTTGCATTTCCTATGGTTCCCGGGTGGCCTTGACGATCATCGCAAAGAGGCGGCCGAGATCTGCCTCAACCGTGACGCCGTCGAACGGATCGCGGTTTGTGCCAAACGCCTCGTCCAGCTCGTTCCAGTCTTCCTCCGTCAGCCACTGACGCGCGGCAGGCAGAATCACCTCTTCTTCCAGGCGCCTGTGATTTGCGGAGAACGCGGCGTATTCTTCGACCATCTTGCGCAACACCGGGAGCGCGGACTCGCCAACGAGTTCGTATCGGGTCAACGCATGTTCGATGTTTCGTATTCGAGCCTTGCCCTCAGCGTGCTGTTTCTCTAACTCGTCGATGGTCTTGTCGAGGTCGTTGGCATGGTGTCGCAAGCGCGCGAACAGGTAGCGCTCTTCCTTGGGATGATGTAGCTGCTCCGGATACTCGCTAATGTAATACAGCATGGACCGAAACATCGTCGGTCTAGGCACGGCTGCGCCGGCACCGAGCAGTTTGACAAAGCGTTGCATGCCCGTGACGACCATCGTTAGCTGCTGGTGTTCCCTAATGATGACCCGTACGGCCTTTCTCGCTACCGGCGTTTGCATATCGAACCCCTTACCCGTCGACACGGCGGGTTCAGCCTGCGGACGGCTGAGTCCCGTGTATCAAAAGTATGGAGGGCACGACGGGTAACCCTATGATCTGCATCAAGGATTCAGGTCAACTCTCGGCCTCAAAGCGGTGTGAGGATGCTTCTGGCAATAGGAGTATTCGTCCTTTTCATGAGAAATCTGGCGCTTTCGCCCAGAAAATCCAAATGCATCAACGGCTTGAAGAATCGTTGACGGCGCGAAATCGCCGAACCGGAGAGCCTTTCTGCAAGCGTCTCTGCGCGAGGCTACCGTCAGATTTCTCACGAGAAGGACGATTGCCCCCTGGAGGGCGAAAAACAGAGTAAACCTCAGCGATCGGAGATGCAGATACCCTCAGTTGAAGGGAAACATAAATCGGCCCGTCACGCTCGTATAGCGATAGCCGCTACCGCCCCCCGCGAAGCCAGCCGTGTGGTTGTTGGTCGTTTCCACGGCGACCTGCCACTGCATGGTCCGGCTACGGTGATTTTGCAGGCCGATGCGCGCTCCCCAGATGTTGACCCCCCCGTTCTCCGTATTCTGACGCCCAAGGTCAGCGCTCACGAAAAATGCCGCCTTGTCGCTGAGTGCGGCTCGCCAGGAAAGCCCACCCGAATACTCGGCCAGCCAGCGTGGCGAGTAGTAGTCGCCACGATTGGGATTGCTGTCGTAGTAGTTCCGAGTCTTGATGTAGGAGTTCAGCCCACTGTTTGCCACCAGTTCGTAATTCCATCGCGTGCGCAGCATTGGACGCGTGTTGTGATCCGAGAACCACATCGCACCCGCTACCGCCCCGACGGTAAAACGCGGAGTGAACTGATGATCCAGTACCAGCATGAGGCTGTTATACGTCAGACCTTGCTCAATCCCGCTGATCGAATCGACCACATTTCGCTCGGCGCTCACGCCGAGCGACGTGTCACCGCTGATGTGCCGCATATAGTCGAGCATGCCTGTTGGCGTAGCGTAGCCGCCGGTGTCCATGACGCCCAGCTGCGCGTCCACGATCTGCTGCGCGTCATGTTGTCGGTACTGCCCGTACAAGCCTCGCCCGTAGACCGACCAGTCGGGCGCGTTGTAATGCGTAACGCTCGCGCCCAGCCCCCAGCCATTCGGGAAAAGATAGCCGATGTTCGCCCGTTCTTCGTTGAAGTGGTCGCTGTCGTTGCTGAACAATGCATCTCCGGTCAGCGTGCCGTATTTGCCCGGTCCATCGTGGGACTGGGCATACGCGGACACTGGCGTGCATATTGCCAGGACGCTGGCGAGGCTCAGCGTGCGCCAGAGCGCACGCGCGTCAAGATGGCTGCATGCATACATGAATGAACAATCCCTTTCTTTTTTGCGTTAGCTCGTCACTTGGTGCCCGAGTGTTTGCCGCGTGTGATGAATCGCATCACGCAGGCTGCAAGACGAGCTCGTAAAACAGGCTGTAGAAGACGAACCCGGGCACGTTGCGGCGCACCTTCAGACCTTGCTCCGCAAACATTCGGGACTGGATCCGGTACATGATCCCATTGACCATCATCACCAATGGCAGCACCAGCAGCGTCACAGGCCCTGCAATCCAGTAGATGCCGAACAGCGCTAGCAGCAGCCCCGGTAAGAAGACGAGCGTATAGACCAGATCCAGATGCGGAAACAACGGGTTCCGCCAGATGAACAGCGTGATCATGCGTGGCTTGAACAATAGTTGCCAGTGCGCCTTGAACGCTTCCATCAGACCGCGAGACGAGCGCTGACGCTGTCGGATGAACTCGGGCCACGTGGCGGGCACGTTGGCGCACAGGAAGGCATTCTCGGCATAGCCAACGCGGTATCCGGTCTTCAGGATGGCTGAGGTCGGCACAATCTCCTGGCCCACGACACGCGGCCAGCCAGCCACCTCGCGTAGCACGCACCGGAGACCGCCGTTGACGTGATCTCGGTTCCAACGGCTGTTGAGTTGATCAGCGACATTCGCAACGTCACTTGGACCTCGCGCACGAGAAAATCCGAATCTTGAAGGGCACCGGTACAGGTAATCACTCGCGCGTAACCCGACGAACTGATCGCCTTGCACATATCGGTGAAAATATTCCACCGAGGGACGCTGTTCCTCGAAACTTTCGCGATCGCTCGTCACGAAGACTTCCGATCCTCCTGCCTGCCGGGGTGCCGATATCGGTTGCACATGGGTTGCCGCCGCAGCCACCTTCATTGCGATCCACGACACACATAGCGACGAGCGGGGTGTCATTTCGTCCCCCACGTTTTTCGCGTTTTCAGCAACTCGTCAAGGTAACCAAGTACGCTAGCCGGCTGTAGCAAAAAACTATAAAACAGCAGGTAGGCGGCCAACCCAACGCCATTGCGCCGTACCGTCAGGTGGAGTTGCCTGAACGTTTTTTTTCGACCGAAAACATGACGGCACTCATCAATCCCGCCAGCGGAACCAGGGTGACGGTCATCGGACCGACGATCCAGTAAACCCCGAAAAGAGCAGACACGAGGCCCGGGATAAAGGCAAATGAGAACGTCACATCCAACCAGGGAAACAACAGGTTCCAATAGATAAAAAAGTCGACAGGCGCGGCGTCGACAGGATGTCGGGATGTTGCCGAAACGCTTCCATCATTCCGCGGGCCCAGCGCTGACGCTGCCGGACAAACTGCCGTACCTTCGTCGGCACATTCGTGAAGCAGAACGCATCTTCGCAATGGCCGACCCGATAGCCGGCTTTCAGCAGGGCCCAGGTCAGCACGATGTCTTCGCCGACGCACGGGGGCCATCCCCCTACCTCCCTCAGCACCCGTCGGTCGTATAACGAAAACGCCCCTTGCGCAACCAAGGTTCCCTGATACAGGGACTGCATGCGTTTGATGGCCGCAATTCCGACGAAATAATCCCATTCCTGGCAACGCGTCAAACAGTTTTGACGGGAGTTTCTCACCAGTATCGCCCCCGCTACGGCGCGCGTGTTCGGCGGATCGTTCACGTACCGTTCGACGATGTTCACGAGCGCTCGACCATGTAGCTGGGAATCTGCGTCGACCGTCAGGATCAAATCATGCTGCGCGCGGCTCAATCCTTCATTAAGTGCATTGGCTTTCCCACCATTTGTGGGGATGTCGATGAGTTCCAGCCACGCGTACTCGGTCCGCGCGGCCCTTACCACCTGAGCGGTGCGATCGCGCGACCCATCATTAATGACGATCACCTGCATCGACGCCGGATACTGCTGCCGACCAATGGCCGCCAGCGTATCGTGTATTGAGGCCTCCTCGTTGTAGGCTGCGATCAGAATTGTCACGGGCGGATAGCTCGCCAACGGCGCATGAGTCGGGCGCCGGTCAAGCAAGAGGCTGACCACGAGAAAGGCATTCATGAAGCCCGGCACGATCGCGATGCCGCCGACCGCAAGCACCGTCGCTATACTGCCGATCCAATGAGACAGATCCGCCATCCATGGCCGCGCGGCCCACACGGAAAACGCTGTCCAGCTTGTTGCCGCGCACAACGCCAGCAGAAATTTGCAGCGTACCGAGAGATAGGCATGATGTTGATGGACACTGGGGGCTGTGTTATTCATTCGAGTCGGCTCGCGTTACAGATACGCTTATAAGGAGCCAATCTGGTTCCTATAAACATATAGTCGGTCTCAAGCTTCCGTTGAATACCCACGCGGGCAATGGTGCAATTGGCCTGCAGGGCAAGTGTGATGTTGAACGTCGTAGTACCTGTACCATTCGCATAGGATGCTGCACGCGCAAACGGCCGGGTCGGACCAAATATCGGCGTCGCGGCGAGCGCGGGCGAAAATAATCTTTGTTCCATCGTGAGCCTTCCTTGCGGACGATGTGCTGATGTGGATCCGCGCGCACCGCCCACGCCAGGACCACGAACCCTATGACTTTCTTCACTACAGGTTCCGATTCAATTGGAATTCAGAAATAGAAGCTCGAAATTATTCGTTCTTTGCGAGCATGGTCTAACCCCCGATTCACGATGGCGAACTACTGATATTTATTCACAATCCCTATGCATGTTTTATGTCTTGTTTTGATCAGCGATACATTTACGCTGACGCACATCTTAAGAAATAATGTATTCAGTCATTTGATCTGAATCAGAACCCCGTGACGTCTTGCCGAACAGCTGAGACGGCGGGCGGTACCGAACCACACGCAGTCAAAACATTCACTCCCGATGCTGGCTTTCTCATGTCCACACCAACTTATCGACAGAATGCCGGCGCATCTGAACGCGTCTTGCGAGCGCACTTGATGTAGATCAAACCTGCTGCCCCTCCAGGCGCAAATAGCCTCTGGAAGCCGGTATGCCCCGCATAAACGACGAACTCATCATTGGCGATGTAGCGTACAGGGGCACGGCGGAACCCTGCTCCCCCTACTGGTCAATCGCGTGCGAGGTCACGTCGAACCGCTAATTCCAAAGGACCGCTATGAATTTTGGTGCGCACGAAATCTTCCCCTCCGATTGGGTTCGTACTGGAAGCGGCCACACTTGGCTGTTGCAAGCCAGCAAGAAATATCGTGCCGAATCCGAAAATCGTTTCGCTGGAGCAAATGCCGGCCAGGTCAAGATGAAAGTTGCGGATATTCTTCATGTCCAGACAGACCACCACCGCGAAAGCGCACGGGGTACGCCCCTTGAGGTTGCTTGAGCTATGCGTCACGCGGCAAGTGCTCTGTAGGCGAACGCCTACAGAGCATGACGTTCGGCTACGTCATTCTCGGGCTCCTCTGATTTAACTTCGCGGGTGTCTGTCCAATAATAAATTCACGGACCTGTGGAACGACTTTCCGTCGCAGTCCAACCGGAGTTCACGTCATGAACAGCAACCGCGTTTCCCTGCGATCTCTTGTGGATAAATGGCTTGCACCTACGCTTTCGATGCCCGCGCGGGTGACGCAGATTGGTCGGGTGCTCGCGACGCACGGCCGCTATGTGCGACTGGAAGGTTGCATCTCGACCGGACCACTGACGATCGTATTCTTCCGGCATGAGGACGGTTCCTGGTGTGTGTTTCCGTCCGTCCCCGCGTCACCCTCGATGTCTGGACGTCTCTTTGCGAACTGAGCCGTCATGCCCATAAAGTGAATCGACCATACACCCATTCTCATTGCGATGGCGCCGCCGAGCGGCCCGCGCCGACGTTGCCGCGCCTGCGGCACTGAGAAAATTCGGCCAGACAGTTCCAATACTGTGAAAGAGGCGAGGAGCGCGACGACGGGTGAAAGTAAAACAAGAAATGGTAGATACTTTTCGCTATCGCAAGCACTGGCCCTGACCCCGCACCCAAGTAAGGCAGCTACGGTCTCAAGACCATTACGGTCATGCACGGCATGCTTCCGCGTGCCGAGATCAGACTTGCTAGCGGCACTGCTCTACTTCGCGACCGCGTCCATGGCCCAAAAACGAAATACCCCTTTGCCCGCTTTCTTTGCGTCGTACAAGGCCGCATCAGCCCGCTTCTTCAACAGTTCAAGGGGCTCGTGTTCTGTTGCGAAGGCAATGCCGATGCTCACGCCAATTTTCACCGTCGCGCCTGCTGATAGCGCATAGGGTTCGGATAGCTGCTGGATAATGCGCTGCGCAAGTGCGGCGGTGGAGGACGTGGTTGAGCTCTCAAGGACAATGGCGAATTCGTCGCCGCCGAGCCGTGCCACCAGCTCCCCTTGTCGCAGCGTCCGTCGCAAGCGCTCGCCGACCATTTTCAGTACTTCGTCGCCCGCCGCGTGGCCAAAGCCGTCATTCACCTGTTTGAAGCTGTCCAGATCGAGATACATCACCGCCAATGCCGGATCGTGATCGTCCGCGCACCGGGAAAGTTTCCACTCCAGTTGTTCGCGCAGGTAGCGTCGGTTCGGCAGACCTGTCAGCACGTCGTGACGGGCCCATTGAAGAATTCTGGCCTCGGCGGTCCTACGCTGCGTCACGTCCTCGATGATGATCACAGCGCTGCCGTCAGGCACCGGATTGCGAGTCATCTCGAGCTGGCGGCCATCATTGAGATTCAGGTCAAGCGGACCGTGTTTCTCCAACAGCCATGTCGTACACCGCTCGACAAGCTGCTTCCGGAGCGTTTCGCCATACTTCGCGAGCCCTAACTGACCAATGAACTCAGGGAGAGGGACATTGAGCTTCAGCATCTCGACAGGGGCGCCGAAAAGCTCTGCGGTTCGGCGATTGGCAATGATCACCTTCGCGGCGCTGTCGATGGTGCACAGCCCGTGCGGCATATACGCCAACGCCGCATCGAATTGGGCCCCAAGTTCAGCGTGCCTTTGTTCGGCCGTCATCAGGGCAACAAGCATCGCATAGTGGCGCCTGACCACCGAAGTCATCGCCGCAACGTACAGGCAAAGTGGTGGCACCAGAATCCACATTGCGCTACGGGAGGCGAGCAGCCCGGCCAGTCCAATGGGAATTGCCCCCAGGCAAATCTGCGCGATCGCCAGCCGGGGCAAGGCTGCATTTCTTGATGCTATTCCGCCTAGAATCCCGGCCGTCACCATGACGGCGAGCGCTGCCAGTTCGCCGTCATGGGACAGGATGCAGCCCATCGTACCGAGGCCGAACAGCAGGCAGGCCAGTAGCGAAGGCGGGACGTATCGGACGGCCCAGGGGCCAGGGTGAACCGCACCCGTACGGCTGCGCACGATGTAAGCACGAGCGATCCCGAGCCGTGTTAACAGGAGGCCAATATCCGCCACGAGCCATAGCTCGGCCCACGTCTGATGCAGACGGATCGCGGCTACGAGCGCAATGAAACCGCTTGCGCCCCCCGACATGACGAGCGGCCGTATGTTTTCAAAGAGCGTCGACAGCAGTGACGAACGAACGGCGACCGTGACGTCGCCGTTGTGCGGCGCTGGCGTCGCAAGAATCGAATCGAGAATGAATGTCTTGCCGGGCATGCTATGACCGCATCTGAAATTTTCTGCCAGGCCGCGTCGAGTGACGACTGCTCCCTGTGTTTGCGGAGAAAGCAGTGCTCTTACCGGGCGCTCAATGCCATTTTTTCGTTAGAGAACGTTGAACTGAGGAACTCTCGCTTTAACCGGTTCGTCCCCGTATGCGCGTTGACTATAAACACCCAATGGGCAACTCCGTTGATTTAAGTCAAAGGCATGAAAGGGGCATGAAGCGCAGGGCCGCGCTACGTCAATTCCGTGGCACCACGTTCGCCGTTATGACTGCGACGTGCGCGATGCCCGCATGGCCGATTCTGGCGAGCAGATTCGCAACAGCGCCGAATGGTTGGCTTTGATCGGAACGCAGGTTCACCACGGTCCGGTCATCCCGCGCTGCGATGCGCCTGAGCGTCGGCTCCAGTTGGTCCGCGGCGATGTCGCGGCCGTCGATCCTGAGCTTGCCGTGTGCATCGAGGCTGACTGTCACCGCGTGATCACGCGCTTCGGGCGCGCTGGCTGCAACCTTTGGCAGATCGATATGCAGCGTTCTGGTCAACATCGGCGCCATGACCAGAAGAATCACGACGAGTACCAGCATGACGTCGACAAGCGGCGTGATGTTGATTTCGGCGAGCGGTTGGTCCGTATCTTTTGCGTTCGAACGGGAAATCATGTGAGCACCTCCGCCCGATAAGCGCCCGTCACCGCGCGAAAACCGTTGCGTTGCGCAACGTTGACGAGATCCGCGGCGTAGTCCTCGAGATCGGCAATCGAGATGTGAACGCGGCGCACAAAGAGGTTATAGGCCAGAGCAGCGGGGATGGCGACGGCGATCCCGATTCCCGTCGCAGTCAATGCTTGCCCGACCGGGCCGGCGACCCCTTCGATCCCGCTCGCGCTGCCCACAGCGACTGCGTGCAGTGCATGGATAATGCCGAACACCGTGCCGAACAGGCCGATGAACGGCGCGGTACTGGCAATCGACGCAAGCAGCGTCAAGCCGCGTTCAAGCGTGCGCCTTTCTCTCTGGATCTGCTGGTTCAGGAAGCGATCGAGCAGTTCGTGGCGGTCCCAGGCCACGAACTCTGCATTGGCCGCTGCCGTCTCCGCTGGGGCGGTGCCCGACCATGCGGCGAAGCCGGCCCGCGCCACGCGCGCCTTCGGACACTCCGAAGCGTGTGACGGGCTGCCTGGCATGCCCGACGGATCGCGATCGGCGGCGCTCCAGAAAAGCGCCGTGAAACGCCGGTTCTCGGAAGCAAGATGCCAGTACGCGCAGCCTTTGTACAGAATCAGCCACCACGTCAGCAACGAACAGGCCGCGAGCAAGCAAAGCGAAGCGTCGACAATGAGCTGTGTGGCGAAGTCAGACATGTTCATGGTCAGGTTCCAAGTTTGAATTCGATGGGTACCTGGACCCATCCATCGACCGCTTGAGCGCCACGGCGAGCCGGCGCAAAACGCCAGTTGGTGACGGCTTCGAGTGCCGCGTCATCGAGCGACTCGTGGCCGCTCGACGACGCGAGTCCGACGTGGTCTGGCCGGCCGCTGGCCAGCACGTGAACCTTAAGCATGACGGTGCCTTGCCAGCCGCGTTGTTGAGCCACGCCTGGGTAGGTCGGCGCGGGATTCTGCAGGTAAGCAGCGCCGAAGCTCGGTTCGGTGACCGGTTCGGACGTCGGCTGGGAGTCCGGCGATGTTGCGGCCGATGCATTGCGTGGTTCGGGACCGGCGTCTGTGACCATGGGTTGTGGAGTCGTAGCGGTGGGCGCAGGCTGCGACTTCGATGTGTTGTTCGGTGCGATTTTCGCGAGCGGTTTCGCTGGCGCAGCCTGAGTAGTGTGTCTCGGGGTAGCCATGTCTCTTGCACGGCGCGTCGAGGTCGAGGGCGCTGGCACGGCCGATGTCATAGCCGACGGCAGGTTGGCCGCACGGTTTGCGGATTGCGTTGAAATCGCGGCCGGTGTCGGCACGACAGTCCCTACGTCGAATTGCAGGTCCAGCGCGTGCGGCGCCGTGTATTCCAGCTTTTCCACGGATACACGCCATGCCTTGAACGCAACCGTGCAATGGACGGCAAGCACGACTAGCGCAATGGCATGTGCGCGCGCTCCCCGAAGGTCGTTGAAAGCGCCCGTGGTGAACGGTGGCAGTCGGCTCGCTGCGACGCGCACCGGCGGGTTCGCCGCCGCGGCGCATTGCAGGCTACGCAGCCTGCGCCGTGCCGCGTTTGCACTTTTCAGCGTTGAAGTGATCATGCGTGCCACCGCCAGATTCTGATTGCCATTCGGATCGCAACATGCGTGCCGGTCGCGGGGACACGCATGCGGCCTTTGTTTGAATCAGGCGCGCTCCGAGGGTGTGTCTCAAGTGTCCCCGTACGGAACACCGCTTGTACCAAATCGACACAGATGTCACGTGAGCGAAGACAAGCGCGGAACAGCGTTCGACATCGCATCGCGTCGATGTCCGGCATCGATGTTGCTTTGAAGTGGGTACATCGGAAACCGCAATCAAAGAACATACCGCGTACGGCCATCACGCCGATGCGCGTCACGACGGAGGAGACACATGAAGTCGCATCGCGACGATTGGCGGCGCACGCGCATCGCCGCAGCCATAGCGAGCATGCTTGCTATGACCCACGGTATCTGCGCAGTGGCGCAAGACGAACCGTCGTCGTCGCCTTCCCAGGTGATGCCAGTCGTAACCGTGGTTGGTACGGCGCCGCTTACCGGACTCGGCATGGCGCTCAATGAGGTGCCTGCCGCCGTGCAGATCGTCGACGCGAAGGACATCGAAGCGCAACACCCGAATTCCATTACGGCCTACCTGCAGCAGAACGTCACCAGCGTGACGCTCAATTCGAGTCAGGGTAACCCGTATCAGCCGGACGTTAACTATCGGGGCTTCACCGCTTCGCCGCTTCTCGGCACACCTCAAGGCCTGTCGGTGTTCCAGGACGGCGTACGGATCAACGAGCCGTTCGGTGACGTGGTCAACTGGGATCTGCTCGCACAATCGGCGATCGAGCGAATCGAGGTGATGCCCGGGTCCAATCCGCTATTCGGGTTGAACACGCTAGGCGGCGCTATCGCAATCACCACAAAAAATGGCCGGGACAACCCCGGCGGCAGCGTCGAAGTGGAGGGCGGCTCGTTCGGACGCAGGAGCGTGGTCTTTACGCAAGGCGGCCAGCACGGACGCTTTGACTATTTTGTCACCGCCAACGACGAGGCCGACCAGGGTTGGGCCGACCACAACCCCAGCCGCGTGAAGCAGCTGTTCGGCAAGGTGGGCTATACGGACCCGCGCACCACGGTCGAGCTGAGCCTCACCGCAGCCGACAATCAGTTGCAAGGTACCCAGACCATTCCGCGCTCGTTCCTCGGCAATCCACGCCAGCCCTATACGTATCCCGATGAGAATCAGAATCGCGCGATCATGCTGAACCTGTCGGGCAAGCGTAACTTCAGCGATGCGTTGCAGCTCTCCGGCGACGCGTACTACCGGCACTACAACAACGACAACCTCAGCAGCAACGTCAATGGAGATTATGGTTCCATCGATCCGGCGACGGGCGTGATGGATACTGTACCTGCGCAGAACGCGCACTCCGTGATCTCGCAGGACAGTTATGGATTTGCACTGCAATTGAGCGTCACCGGCAAAGTCGCGGGGATGGAGAACCAGTTGACGGCGGGTGTCAGCGGCGATTTTGCGAACACCGGCTTCACGCAGTACACGCAGAATGCTCAGTTCGCCTCGGATCGCCAGACAGTCGGGACCAGCGGCTTCAGCCTGGAAACCGACGCATCGACGCGTAACAGCAATCTCGGCGTGTTCGTCACCGACACGCTTTCGTTGACCCGCACGATTGCGCTGACGGCCTCCGCGCGTTACAACCACGCGAGCGTCGACATCGAGGATCGCAGCGGCATGCAGCCCTTGTTGAACGGCTCGCACAGTTTTTCGCGGATCAATCCTGCGCTGGGCATCACCTATAACCCGGTGCCCTGGTTGACGGCTTATGCCAACTACAGCGAGGGCACACGTACGCCGACCGCTATCGAGCTGGCCTGCGCCGACCCGGCTGCGCCCTGTTCGCTGCCGAACGATTTCATTGCCGACCCCGCGTTAAAGCCGGTCATATCGCGGACCTTCGAGGCGGGCGCGCGCGGAACGCTATCGTCGGCAATTCACTGGAGCGCGGCATTGTTCCGCACCGAACTTCACGATGACATAGCGTTTGTCAGCAGTAATGGAGCATCGACCTCGACCGGATACTTCCAGAACATCGGCGCCACGCGGCGGCAAGGGTTCGAAATTAACGCACGCGCGCAGACAGGTCCGCTTACTGTGAACGCAGGCTATACCTATCTGCGCGCAACCTATCAAAGCAGCTTTGTCGAGCAAAGCGCGAACAACTCGAGCGCTACCGCCCAGGGCAACATTACGGTGCATCCGGGCGACCGTATTCCCGGCATTCCGGAAAACACGCTGAAGTTGCGTCTGGATTATGCGGCTACCGCGAAATGGAGTGTGGGAGCAAACATACTCTATCGCAGCTCGATATTCGCCCGTGGCGACGAGAACAATCAGGACAGTAATGGGCGTATCGCGGGCTATGCGATCGTCGATCTGGACACGACCTATCAGGTCACGAAGCAACTGCAGCTATTCGCGCATGTGAACAATCTGTTCGACAAACGCTACGCCGACTTCGGCATCCTCGGGCAGAATTTTTTCAATGGCCCCGGCCATTCGTTCTCGCCCGATGCGGTGACCAACGAACAGTTTCTCGGTGTGGGTGCGCCGCGCGGCGTATGGGTTGGATTGCGCTATGCGTGGAAGTAAAGCGGGGATGCGGGCTGCGACGTATATAACCACTTGTCTGGAGCGGGTCTCACACCGCTCCAGATCCGTGCGTAGTGGGCTAGAAGAAACCCAGCGGCTGCTCGCTATAGCTGACGAGCAGATTCTTGGTCTGCTGATAGTGGTCGAGCATCATCTTGTGAGTCTCGCGACCAATGCCGGACTGTTTGTAGCCGCCGAATGCCGCGTGCGCCGGATAGGCGTGATAGCAATTCGTCCATACGCGGCCTGCCTGGATTTCCCGGCCGAAGCGATAGGCACGTGTACCGTCGCGAGTCCATACACCGGCGCCGAGGCCGTACAGCGTATCGTTGGCGATTTCGAGCGCTTCCTCTTCGTTTTTGAATGTCGTCACCGACACCACCGGCCCGAAGATTTCTTCCTGGAAGATACGCATCTTGTTGTGGCCACGGAAAACAGTCGGCTTCACGTAGTAGCCTTTGCTCAGTTCGCCGCCGAGCGTATTGCGTTCACCGCCGATCAGACACTCAGCGCCTTCCTGCTTGCCGAGATCGATGTATGAGAGGATTTTTTCGAGCTGTTCCTCCGAAGCCTGGGCGCCGATCATTGTCTTCGTGTCGAGCGGATGACCCTGCCTGATTGCGGCGACGCGCTTCAGGGCACGCTCCATGAAGCGGTCGTAGATTTTTTCATCGATCAGTACACGCGATGGGCACGTGCATACTTCACCCTGATTTAACGCAAACATCGCGAAACCTTCGAGTGCTTTGTCGAAGTAGCCGTCGTCGCGATCCATCACATCGGCGAAGAAAATGTTCGGGCTCTTGCCACCGAGTTCGAGCGTCACCGGGATGATGTTCTGGCTCGCATACTGCATGATCAGGCGGCCTGTGGATGTCTCGCCCGTGAAGGCAATCTTCGCGATGCGCTTGCTCGACGCGAGCGGCTTGCCGGCTTCGAGGCCAAAACCGTTGACCACGTTCAGCACACCCGGCGGCAGCAGGTCCTGGATCAGTTCCATCAACACCAGGATCGACGCAGGAGTTTGCTCGGCAGGCTTGAGCACGATGCAGTTCCCCGCGGCCAGCGCGGGCGCGATCTTCCACACCGCCATCAGGATCGGGAAATTCCACGGAATGATCTGACCGACCACACCGAGCGGCTCGTGGAAATGATAAGCCACGGTATCGGCATCGATCTCTGAGAGCGTTCCTTCCTGTGCGCGAATGCAACCGGCGAAATAGCGGAAGTGGTCGATCGCGAGCGGGATGTCGGCGGCGAGCGTTTCGCGGATCGGCTTGCCATTGTCGATCGATTCGGCAAACGCGATGCGCGAGAGGTTCTGCTCCATGCGGTCGGCAATACGGTTCAGGATCGTTGCGCGCACGGCCGGCGCGGTATCGGCCCAGGCTTTGCGGGCGCGGTGGGCGGCATCGAGGGCGAGTTCGATATCTTCTTCTGTCGAGCGTGGGATCGACGTAAAGGCTTCGCCGGTGATGGGCGACACGTTGTCGAAGTATTCGCCGCGCACCGGCGGAACCCAGTTGCCGCCTATGAAATTGGCGTACTGCCGCGCATACGGAAATTCGACGTCGAGAAACTGCATATCTGCGTGGTTCATGCCTGACTCCTCCAATGATTGTGTGACTGGTGTCGATGGAGACGGTCCGCGTTGGCTCGACGTATCCGCCGTGCTGACACACTTCATCGTGCGGGGCATTCAGCGAGAAGCGTGCCATTCGGTCCTGTTTGCGTCGCGGCAGGCGTCAGGCGAACTCAGATGTCGACCACCACGCGCGACGCATACGTCGCCGCGAGTGGATCGCCTCCACGTGCCGCTTGCTACGTCCGTGTGGTAACTGTCATTTTTAGCAACACATCCTCGCTCGACTGCGCCAGCGTGCAACACCGGTTGTCACTCCGCGATGACCGCGCAATCGCGTAGCAGCGCCCGTCCTTATGATCCGCGACGGCTCGCGGCAACGCCACTGCCAATGGCACGCGACTTGCCTTGAATGGTCAGCAGCCAGTCTGCATTCACTAGACGATGGCGCCGCCGCACGGCCTCGCGTCGACAACTCAACAGGAGACAAGGATGAAAGCACGTTTAACTTCGGCGACGCGGCCTAAGGCGCTTGCGATGGGTGTGGCCGCCGCCGTCAGTCTGATACTGGGGTCGGTCGCAGTAGCCGACGACTATCCCGCCGTCACCTACGAGCGTTTGACTGCCGCACAAAGCGACCCCGGTTGGCTCACGTATTACCGAACCTATAACGGTCAGGCGCATTCACCGCTCAAGCAGATCGACGCAGCTAACGTCAAGAACCTCAAACAGGTGTGGAGCTACAAATTTCCGGCGGATCTGCAGCAGGGTTTCGAAGCGACTCCGATTGTGAATGGCCGCTACCTGTTCGTCACCACGCCGAAGGACAACGTGTATGCATTCGACGCCGCAACCGGCAAGCAACTCTGGAAATTCGAACCCAAGCTCGGCGCGGAATCGTTCAAGACGGCGTGTTGCGACGTGATTAACCGCGGCGTGGCGTTGTACGGCAAGAACGTCTACGTCGCGATGCTGAGCGGCGACGTCGTCGCGCTCGACGCAAAGACAGGCGCGCTTGTCTGGCGCAAGCAGATGTTCGAGCCGGGGCTGGGTTACGCGTTCTCCCTTGCGCCGCTCGCGCTCGACGGTGCGTTGGTGGTGGGCAGTGCAGGCGGAGAGTACGGCGCACGCGGCTTCATCGCAGCATTGAATCCCGACGATGGCAACGTGATCTGGAAGCGCTTTACGGTACCCGCGGCCGGCGAGAAGGGTGGCGATTCATGGCCGAACGGCATGCAGGAGCACGGCGGCGCACCCGCCTGGCTGACGGGCACCTATGACGCCGCATCGAAAACGCTTTACTGGGGCGTGGGTAACCCGGGACCGTGGCTCGCCGATCTGCGGCCCGGCGACAACCTGTATTCCGACTCGCTGCTCGCACTCGATCCCAGGAATGGCAACCTCAAATGGCATTACCAGTACACGAAACATGACACATGGGACTACGACGGCGTCAATACGCCGGTGCTTGCCACGATCAAGTACCAGGACAAGGATTACGACGCCATTATCCATGCGGACCGTAACGGCTTTTTCCACGCGATCGATCGCACGACCGGCAAGCTGATCTACGCGAAACCCTTTGTCACTGCATCGTCGGTCACCGGCTATACGGCGGATGGCTCGCCGATCCAGGACGCGTCGAAATATCCGAAGGCCGGCACCACGATCGAAACCTGTCCGAGTTTCCTCGGGGGCAAGAACTGGTGGTCGGTTTCGTACGATCCGGACAAGCATCTCGCGATCGTTCCCGCACTGCATGCGTGCATGTCGCTCTCCGGCAAGTCGGTGAACTACATGGAAGGCCTGCCGTACCTTGGCGAAGGGTTCGAGATCAAACCGGAGCCCGGCAGCAAGGGTTATGGAGAACTGCAGGCGATCGATGTCGACACCGGCAAGAAAGTCTGGAGTCACTGGAGCAAACTGCCGTGGAATGGTGGCGTAGCGACCACGGCGGGCGGCCTCGCGTTTAGCGGTTCGCTCGACGGCCACCTGTATGCATTCGATGAGGCGACCGGCAAAGTGTTGTGGCGGAGCCCGAAGTTGGCCAGCGGGATCGTTGCTCAACCGTCGGTGTTCGAAGTCGACGGCAAGGAGTACGTCGCCATTCTTGCCGGTTACGGCGGTGCCAACCCGATCTGGGGTGGGCCGATGGCGAAGGCTGCGGAGAAGGTCCCACGCGGCGGCACGCTGTATGTGTTTGCGCTCAACCACGGCTGATGTTCACCAGGCTGCCACGACGGTTTGCCCAGCGCGACATTTGCGCAGGCCGTCCAGCCGTGGTGGCCTGGTCTTTCCCGGAAGTAGGATCATGAAAACTCGACTCAATTCGTTCGCTCTCGCCGGTATGCTGCTGGCTACGGGCACAATCACGCCAGGTCTCGCTAACGCGGGTGTGCGCGTTTGCACGTTTCCCGGCAGTCCATCGACCGCGCTTGACGAGGCCGTGACGCGCGAAGCGTTTCGCACGGCGGGCATTGCGTTGTCGCTCGCGCCCGGGGGATTCGGCGGGAGTGACGACGACGGCGTATCGCTGAAAGAACTCAACAAGGCGCTTGCGCGTAAATGCGACGTCATCGCCGGCTTTCCGCGCTCGAGCGTCGCCGACGGGTCCGGCAGCAAGCTGACTTTCTCGCGCGGCTATCTGCACTCCGGCTACGTGAGCGTCACCACCCGCGAATCGTCAACGCCGTCCAGCGGCGAGGAGATCGTCGCGGCAACCTATGCGAGCCCCGCGCAGCTTATCGCCGTGCAGCAACCCAACGTCAGGCTCGATCTGGAGAACACGGCGGCACTTACCGTCGATGCCCTGGCAAGCGGGCATGCGCAACGTGCAATCGTCTGGTATCCGGCGGTGGTGGCATATACGATCACACATCCGCAACAGCACTTCCAGATTACCAGTACGGTTTCACCGTATGCGGACTGGCATCTGGTATTCGCTTTTGGCAAGAATGGCGCGGCGTTGCAACCGCGCATCGACGCAGCGCTGGAGAAGTTGGCGTCGAACGGCAGGCTCGCAGCGTTGACCCGCAACTGGGCACTACCTGAGGCGGCTCAGGCATCCCGTTCGCCCGCGGCCGAATTTGCCTATCGAGACGGCCCCGGCCGCAGCGATACGATGTGGCGAATGATGCTGGCCGGCAGTCGCGGGTCGCAGCAGGGCCGCTTCATCAAGGTCGATGCAAGCGCCGCGGGCGACGCCCCCGGCTTCGACCGCACGCAGGTGGCGCACGGCAAAACCCTGTACTCGAGTGCGTGCGCAAAATGCCACGGTCCCGCCCTGCAAGGTTTGAATGCACCCGCGTTGCGTGGTCCTGCCTTTGCACCGGTGGCAAACGCGAAACTGACCATCGGCGGGGTGTACGGATACATGACGAACAATATGCCGGCGGACCGCCCCGGCAAGATGAAACCGCAAGACTACGCGGACATCATGGCGTTCCTGCTGTATTCGAACGGCTATAGCGCCGGCGCCACCAAGCTGACGGACGACAACGCCAAGGCGTCGAAGACGCCGCTCAACGCGGGTACTTCGCAATAGTCTCGACAGCGTCAACGGTCTTGATTGGCGCCATAAAAATAGCCCGGTGATTCTCCGTCATTCACGGGAATCACCGGGCTTTCTCGAAACTCTCGAAACTGCAACTTCCTCCGAAATCATCCCAAACGCAACGAGTTATCCCTGCTGCGGAAAATCAGCGGCTGGAGCTGGTCGTCAGGTGCCGGCCGCCGCGCCAGCGTCACCACCTGCTCGATTTGCCCGTGATGCGCCGACTTTGCGCACACCGGGTCCGCAGCCGCGGCGTCTCCGGTCAGCAGATACGCCTGGCAGCGGCAGCCGCCATGATCGGTTTCGCGCTCGTCACAGCTCCGGCACGGTTCGCGCATCCAGCCATCACCACGAAACGCATTGAACGCATGACTGTGGTACCAGATATCCGTCAACGAAGCGTCCTGCACGCGGGGCAGATCCAGACCCGGCAGCGAGCGTGCCGCATGGCATGGCAGCGCGGTGCCGTCCGGCGCGATGCCGAGGAACACCGAACCCCACCCGTTCATGCAGGCCTTGGGCCGTACCTCGAAATAATCGGGGACCACAAACAGGATCCTGCAACGATCGCCGATGCGTTCGCGGTACCGGTTGACCGTCGCCTCGGCCTCCTTCAACTGTTCGCTGGTCGGCATCAACTGGTCGCGATTGAGCATCGCCCAACCGTAGTACTGTGTGTTCGCCAGTTCGAGATAGTCGGCGCCCATCTCGAGCGCCATGTCAATAATCTGCCCGACGTGCGGCAGGTTATAGCGATGCAGCACGCAATTGAGCACCATCGGGTAGCCGTGTGCCTTGATCAGGCGCGCTACGCGGTGTTTCAACTCGAAGGTCTTCGTGCTGGACACGAAATCGTTCAGCTCACGCGTCGAGTCCTGGAAGGAGAGCTGGATATGGTCCAGCCCCGCCTCTTTCAGACGGGCGATGCGTGTCTCGTTGAGCCCGACACCTGAGGTGATCAGATTCGTGTAGAAGCCCAATCCACGCGCGTGCTCGACCAGCGTTTCGAGATCGTCACGCACCAGCGGCTCACCGCCGGAGAAGCCAATCTGCGCTGCGCCCATGCGGCGCGCCTGCGTGATCACGTCGCGCCAGGTGTCGGTATCGAGCTCCGCACCGTGACTGGCGAAGTCGACGGGGTTGTAGCAGAACGCGCAGTGCAAAGGGCAGCGGTACGTGAGTTCCGCCAGCAACCACAATGGCGGGGAGGGGCGAGTGCCTGGGAAATCGATCGTCGTATCCATGTCAATCCAGCCAGCCGCGTTGCCGCGCATGGTCGATGAAGCGGTATACATCGGCGGCAAGGTCCGACACACTGAACAGGTCTTCCAGTTCGTCGATGATGTCGTCTAGTTCCCGGGTTCCGTCGCAGCGCGCGAGAATTTCGCCAGCACTCGGATTGAGTTTGACCATGCCTTCTGGATACAGCAATACGTAGGCATCCTGCGCGTCTTCCCATTGCAGGCGAAACATCGTGCGCAGATGTGGCCGCAGGCTGGCGTAATGATCGGTGTGTGGAGCGTTCATACTGGGTACGCCTTTTCGATGGCGTCGAGCATTGACCAGAGAATGTCTAGCTTGAAGCGCAGGATGTTGAGGGCACGCTGTTGGGCGTCGGGGGTCTTGAAGTGACTGAGCGTGACGTCGAGCCCGTGCTCGACATCGCGCTGGGCAAGCGGAATGCGGCTGCGGAAGTACTGCAATCCCTGCGCATCGATCCATGGATACAGGTCGGGCCAGCCGGCCAGACGGTCGCGGTGAATCTGCGGCGCGAACATCTCAGTGAGTGAAGAGCAGACTGCCTCTTGCCACGGCGCCCGCCGGGCGAAATTGACATAGGCGTCCACTGCGAAGCGCACGCCGGGTAGCACCGGCTCGAGCGACCACAATGTCTTGCGGTCGATGCCGACCGCGTCGGCGAGATGCGCCCATGCTTCAATGCCGCCGGGGTTGTCGCCGTAGCCATCGTGATCGTGCAACCGCTCGATCCAGAGGCGGCGCGTCTGCCTGTCATCACAATTGGACAGGATCGCGGCATCCTTGAGCGGGATGTTGATCTGGTAATAGAAGCGATTGGCGACCCAGCCGCGAATCTGCTCAGGCGAACACTTGCCACTGTTCATCCGCTGATTGAACGGATGATGAATATGATAGTGCGCGCCGAGCGCGCGTAGACGCGCTTCGAATTCGTTAGGTGACCAAGGGACGGCGCGGGTAACAGTGGTAGGCAGCGGGGCGTTCATGGCTATACCTGGAATTGCATTCCGTCGCGTGCCACTTCGATACCGCGTGCGCGTATCACGGCATGTTCGGGGGAATGCGGGTCGAGAATCGGATTGGTGTTGTTGATGTGAATCAGCACCTTGCGCGTCGCAGTGGGCAGCGCGTCCAGTAGCTGAACCATCCCTGACAGACGGCGATGGCCGCACTGCGCAAGATGGCCCATGTCGGCCGCGAGGTGGGTCGACAGGCCGAGGTCGATCATTTCGGTCGCGGACCAGAACGTGCCGTCAACCAGAACGAGTTGCGCAGAGCGCATCGCGGCGAGCACAGGTTCCGGTGCGCTCGCGAGCCCCGGCGCATAGAAAACGCGTGCGCCGGTAGCAAGGTTCTCGATCAGCAGTGCGATGTTGTCGCCTGGTGCGGCATTGGCACGCCGCGGCGAATAGGGGGGTGCCTTGCTTTCGATCGGTAATGCGGTGAGGCGGATACCCTCCACCGGCGCGATCGTGAATGGCTGATCGAGCACGATCTCGTGACGCTCGACGCCACAGTAATGGTCGAGCAGCGGAACCAGCGGTAAACCGGTGGAGAGATCGGCGAACACCGGTGCGCAGGCATACAACGGTAGGGGCGTGGTGCGTTCGCGCAGCATCAGCAGGCCGGTGACGTGATCGATCTGTGCGTCAATCAGCACGACCGCGGCAATGCCGCTGTCACGAATCGAGCGGGCCGGTTGCAGTTCCGGATTTGCGCGCAGCTGTGCGAGCAGATCTGGCGAGGCATTGATCAGAATCCAGTCGACACCGTTCTCGCTCACCGCAATCGAAGATTGGGTGCGCGGCAACACGTCGCCAGTCTGGTAACGGGCCCGGTTGCAGTTCACACAGTTGCAGTTCCATTGCGGCAGTCCGCCGCCTGCACCGGAACCTAGAATTTTGATCTTCATGAGCCATGCTCCGGGCGCCGCCGCGCACACCGACATACTGCGATGGGCGGGCGGCGCTTCATCGTTGCTTCAGCGATTGGCGATGTACATCGTGATTTCAAAACCGAAACGCAGATCGGTATAGGCGGGGGTGGTCCATTGCATGGTTGTCTCCTTGGATACGACATGTGATTGAGAAACCGCATTGAGGAAGCGGTCATAATGATCAAATGCAAGGTCTATGCCGGGCTTGTCACGTGCTGCGATCGGTACAGCCGGCGCACGATTAGCGTTTTGCGTCCTGAACGAAAGCGTCGTTGGACACCGACTCACGTTTTGCTGAGGGAAACTGACTAACTAGTCCGGCGCGTGAAACAGCGCGCTGTTCAGTTCGAGGACACCGCTGTTGCAAATTGGAGCACCTGTGCCGCAGGCGGTCAGACGGCGTCGTCGGCGTTGTCCATACCCTGCGGCGGCAGTTTGCGGTAGATCGTATTGCGCGAGACGCCGAGTGCGCGGGCGGCAGCCGACACGTTGCCGCCATGCTGCGCAACCGCCTTGGCGATGGCGTTGGCGGCGACATCCTCCAGCCGCCCGCTTGATAGCGGTAAGGTTTCCGTGGTGCTCGCAGGCGCGGCGGCAGTGCCGCGCACGTCGTCGAAGAAATCGTCGGGCAAATGCTCGCGCCGGAGCTGACCGTCCGCATCGACCATGGCGGCGGCGGTTCGCAGAAGATTGCTGAGCTGGCGAAAATTTCCGGGCCACGCGCATTGCTCGAACAGCGCCATCACCTCGTCGGCGACGCTCAGTCGCTGCCCATCCGCGCTTTCGGATGATGCGGATTGCAGCATCTTCTGGATTACGGCGGATAGATCCGTGCGCTCGCGCAGCGGCGGCAATTTCACTACCAGTCCGTTCAGGCGGTAATACAGGTCCTCGCGAAACCGGTTCTGCACGATCATGTCGCGCAGGTCGCGGTGAGTTGCGCAAATGATGGCGATATCGACTGGTATCGACTTCGAGGAACCAAGCGGATTGATGAGGCGCTCCTGCAGCACGCGCAGCAACCGCACTTGCAGCGGGTAGGGCATGTCGCCAATCTCGTCGAGAAATAGCGTGCCGCCGTTGGCCTGAAGCAATTTGCCGACGGCGCCTTTGCGCCGCGCACCGGTGAAGGCGCCTTCTTCATAGCCGAACAACTCGGATTCGATCAGCGTTTCCGGTATCGACGCGCAGTTGACCGCAACGAACGCACCCGAGCGGCGCGGCGAGTCGTTGTGGATCGCCTGGGCGAGCAGCTCCTTGCCGGTGCCGGTCTCACCGGTAATCAGGATCGGGATGTCCTTGCCGATTACCTTGCGAACTTTGGCGATGACGGCCGCGATCTGCGGGTCGCCGGTGTCCAGGTAGCTGAGTCTCGACAGCACGCTCGCGGCTAGGGGAGGGGACGCCACGCGTTGTGCGGGTCGTGACTCGCGATGCTCCTCCGGCGGCCAGGCATCATTGGTGCGTGTGGCACGCCGGAATTCGACGTGAGCGCATACCACCGCGCCGTTGCTCAGGTTCAGCGACAGATGCTGGTCCCGGCTGACGCGCAGACGGTCGATCAGTTGCGCGCTGGTGAGGCCGAATAGCGAGGACAGGGTATGCGCGCGCAAGCTGGTGAGCGGCAATCCCAGTTGAAATTGCGCACTACGATTGGCCGAAAGGAAGCGGCCATCGCAGGTAAACGCGACGATGCCTTCCATCAAGGTGCCGAGGAATTCGGGCCGACCGTGAAATGCAATTTGCAACGTCTCGCGAAAGGTATTGGTAAACAGATGATTCTCGATCATCTGTACGGACATCTTTGCCAGCGCCAGCGTGTGCTGGTGATAGCTGCGATGGTCGCCGGTGACGTCGAGCACGCCGATCAGATCGCCGTACGGATCGAGAATCGGCACGCTGGAACAGGTGAGAAAGCGATTGGCAGCCAGATAGTGCTGTTCGCCATGCACGACTGTCGGACAGCGCTCGGCGAGCGCCGTGCCGATTGCGTTGGTGCCTTGCCGGTCTTCCGCCCAGTTCGCACCCGGACGCAGCGCGACTTTCTCGGCTCGTCGGAGAAAATCATCGTCGCCGATCGAGTGAAGGATCAGCCCTTCGGCGTCGGTCAGTACGATCATGCTCTGTGTGTTGACGATCTGCTCGTGCAGCGTTTCCATCACAGGCGTGGCATGCGCGCACAGGACACGGCTTTGCTCGAGTTTCAATGTGAGTTCGGCTGCCGGCAGCACGTCGTAATCCGGCCGCATCGCGGCGCTCAAGCCGAACGTTTCGGAGCGTTCGTGGGATTTCTGAATCGACGGCGTGAGCCAGCCGGCCTCACGAGTCGCCATTGGCGTTACGGCGTGACCGACATCATCGCGCATTGTCTCCTCCTGCTGGTCAGCCCCGGTCGCTTCGCCAGGGTCGTGCGGGTACAACTGTGGGTACAACAATAAGCAAATCCTGCGCCAGGTCGGCGTTAATCGCACGCCGGCAGAGCGTCTTCGCCTTTGTGGTTGCGCCGTGGCGGGGCACCCGGATCTAGCCGGTTAGCCGCAGTCGCATCTGGCGATGCGAGATTACGCATATTCATCCCGATACGCGTAAGCGGCTTGATTTGAATCAATGCTAGTGAAATGCGCTGCCGCATCCGACGAAACGTCGGGTTCGCGACCAGGTACGCCAGCGACGGCGTGTACGCCATTGATACAAATCAATCCAGGCGTGAGGGGAAACGCAGATGATGAATTTGTGATCGCTTTCAGTCTAGGTGGGGCGCGTATTCGCGTAGTTTCCGGCGGCGCGATTGATTCGCCATCGGGGGCGCATTCATAATCGACTTACCAGAGAGGATGGCCATGTACAAAGATATCCTGGTGGCACTGGATGGCAGCAACGCGTCGAAGGGTGCGCTAAAGGAAGCTATCCGCATGGCGAAGCTGGCCGACGGCACGATGACGGTGGTGTACGTGCTCGACCGTTTCGCGATGTTTGCCTATTCAGCCAATTACGACCAGTTTGCGATGGTCGAGGCACTACGAGCTGAAGGCGATCGAATCCTGGCGAATGCGCATAAAGACGCGACGGAGGGCAACGTGGCGTGCAAGGTCGCTATCGCCGAGACGGACAACATCAGCGAAGACGTCGCCAGCTGCTTGCTGCGTTACGTAGAGGGGCAGGACGTGGACCTTGTCGTGATGGGTACCCACGGACGTCGCGGAATGCAACGCATGATGCTAGGTAGCGTCGCCGAGCGATTCCTTCGGTTCTCGACCTGCCCGGTGCTGCTGGTTCGTGATACGGTCGTTGCAACTTGAGCGACGTGGAGTTGCTGCCGCGCAGGCGCTTCAGTTCGGGCGGAGTGTGCGCATCAAGGATTTCGTAAGTCGGTAAGCGACGTGTGTACATGAGGCGACAGTCTCGCCGGTGCGAAGAACAACAGTAGACACCCCACGGGATACTATGCGGATATTCGCTCACGAGGTACGCATTTCCCACGAGGACTCCTTCATGCGCTTTCCCCCAGGACGAGCTTTCGCATCCGTCATTTTGCTCATCGCCACGCAGACTGTTTTTGCTCAAACCCCGAAAACCGTCTTCCTTGAGGACCTGACCTGGACCGAACTGCGCGACCAGATTCAGACGGGCAAGACCACCATCATCGTCCCCATTGGCGGAACCGAGCAAAGCGGCCCCGACGTCGCACTCGGCAAACACAATGCACGCGTCAAGGTGCTGTCGCAGCGCATCGCCGAGGGCCTCGGCAACGCGATCGTCGCGCCGGTCATCGCCTACGTGCCGGAGGGCGGCTACGCTCCGCCGACCTCGCACATGCGTTTTCCCGGCACGATCACCGTGCCGGACGACGTGTTCGAAAAGACGCTGGAATCCGCCGCGAACAGCTTCAAGGTTCACGGCTTTACCAACGTCGTCTTTCTCGGCGACCACGGCGGCTACCAGAACGATGTCAGGCACGTTGTAGCCCAACTCAACAGGAGCTGGGCCGGCACGAATGCCCGCGCATTCGTGCCGCCGGCGTACTACGGCACCAGCTCGGACGGTTACTCGCAGATCCTGCGGCAGCACGGGGTCAGCGATGCTGAGATCGGCACGCACGCGGGACTCGCGGATACCTCGCTGCTGCTGGCGGTCGCGCCGCAGATGGTGCGGCTTGAGCGCCTGCGAAGCGGTCCGAAACTGGGACCGGCCGACGGCGTCTATGGCGGCGACCCGCGGCACTCGAGCGTCGAACTTGGTCAACTGGGCATTGACGCGATCGTGTCGCGGACGATTGACGCGATCAAGAAAGAGACCGCAAGCCGTTGAAGCATTCGACAGACTTCTGCTTCCGTCCTCGATCCCCCATCCACTCGACAACGGAATTCACGATGCAATTGTGTCCTCCCCGTTTTTCGCGCGTTGCAACGGCCGTCGCCATCGCGCTGGCCGGTTTCTGTGCCGCCGGCGCTGCATCGGCTGCGTTGGCTGTCACCACGGTGGCCGGCATGCCGCCCGTGGTGAACCCCGATAACCTGTATAGCGAAGCGGGCACCGGCCATATGAGCCCGGCGGTCGCCGGCGCGTTGCCGCGCGTCTATGTGCCGAACCTGCGTTCGAACGACGTCTACGTGATCGATCCGGCCACGCTGAAAGTGGTCGACAGGCTTCACGTCGGCCTCAGTCCGCAGCACGTCGTTGCCGCCTGGGATCTGCAGACGCTGTGGGTGGCCAACAACGCCGAAGGCCGCCCCGACGGCAGCCTGACGCCGATCGATCCCAAGACCGGCAAACCCGGCAAGCAGATCATGGTCGACGATCCTTACAACATGTACTTCACTCCGGACGGCAAAGAAGCGATCGTGGTGGCCGAAGCACACGCGCGGCTGGACTTTCGCGATGCGCACACGATGGCGCTGAAATCGAGTCTCGACGCGCCGCAGTGCAAGGGCATCAATCACGCCGATTTCTCGATCGACGGCAAGTACGCGCTCTTCACCTGTGAATTCGGCGGCAAGCTGGCCAAGATCGATCTTGTCAACCGGAAGGTCGTCGGCTACCTCGAACTCGACAGGAAGGGCATGCCGCAGGACATCCGCATCTCGCCGGACGGCAAGGTGTTCTTTGTCGCCGACATGATGGCCGACGGCGTCTACGTGATCGACGGCGACAGCTTCACGAAGATTGGCTTCATCAAGACCGGCGTGGGGACGCACGGCCTGTACCCGAGCCGCGACGGCACCCGGCTCTATGTGTCCAATCGCGGCTCCAATCTCGTGCACGGACCGAGACATGGCAAGGGCAGCGTATCGGTGCTCGACTTCGCGACGCGCAAGGTCGTCGCGAACTGGCCGATTCCGGGCGGCGGCAGTCCCGACATGGGTAATGTCAGCCCGGATGGCAAGATGCTGTGGCTATCCGGTCGCTTCGATGACGTTGTCTACGCGATCGATACGACGACCGGCTCTGTCAAATCCATTCCGGTTGGCGCGGAACCGCACGGACTCTCCGTCTGGCCGCAGCCCGGGCGTTATTCACTTGGCCACACCGGGAATATGCGTTGACCAGGGACTGGAAACCGGACGGCGTCCTCTATCGAACAATGCGGCGCGATCCGGTTGCCGCCTTCGATTTCGACGGTATTATCACCGCCTCGCACAGCCTGCCTGATTTTGTGCGTTATGCAGTCGGTAGTCGAAGGTTGATCTATGGCGCGATTCGTACGGCACCATGGCTGGCATGCTAATCGGTGCCGCGACCCGGTGTGAACTGAAGGACGCGGCGCAGCGATACGCAGCTCAAGGGTCGCCGGCGCTTGTTCGAGCGGAAATGGCCGCGCGGATCGAAGAACATAAGCGTCGTGGTCACCTACTGGTACTGGCCAGCGCGTCTCGCGCGCTCTACCTTAAGGCCTAGGCTACGAGCGCGGGATTCGACGCGGTACTTGTGACCGAGCTCGAATTTCGTGATGACCGCTTTTACGGCCGCCTGCCTTCGCCGAACTGTTGGGGACCAGAAAAAGTACGACGACTGCAACGCAGGTTCGGCGATAGTCAACCGCGTGTGCTCTATGTGTATGGTGATAGTCGAGGCGACAGGGAAATGCTCGCGCTCGCCAAGCACGCGTGGCTATGCGACCACGGTGAAATGCCTTCCATCGATGCATCGACGTCGCACTTCTAGTGCGCCGGTTGATCTCAATCAACGCGCAGGCGTTGGCGGACGTCCACAGTGAAATGAAAGTGAGGACGTTCTCGCCGGTGCTCGCCGTCAATGCGTGGCAGGCAATCAAATCGTCAGTGTATTTCGAAGGTCGGAGAGTTTGATATGCAGCCGCTGGGACCTCGCAGTGCCATACAAGTCATCCTTAATGAGCACGGACAGTTGTCAGCGATTATCGAAGGCATGCTGTGTTTTACCCGTCTGCTGGAAACTGGGTCGAGGGCTCCGGGTCTCATGGTGTTTCGGGCGATGCTTTACTACATCCGGGAGTATCCGGAGCAGATGCATCATCCGAAGGAGGATCGTTACCCGTTTGCTCGGTTGCGGGCCCGGACAGATGAATTTGACGATGTACTTGACGAACTGGAGGCCCAGCACGCTGAACGTGACGTGCGGGTGCGAGATCTGGAGCACGCGCTGACCCGGTATGAACTGAAGGGCGAGTCCGCATTTGCTGCGCTGCGCGCCCTGGTGCAGGAATACGCAGAGTTCTGCCTGAAACACCGGAGTCTGGAGGAGGAAGTGATTCTGCCTGCTGCGAGACGTTTGCTGACGAAGGATGACTGGGCCGAGATTGACGCGGTGTTTGGGGTCAACCGTGATCCGTTCGATGGAGTCAAGCTCGAAGAGGATCTTGGCAAGCTATTCTCGATGATCGTCAAGGCCATTCCGGAAGCGAATAACTAGCGGTTCGTAGCGCTCGATACGCAGCCAGTCCACGTTAATTGCACCTCCATGAGGCGCAATATGAATTCGATGCCGTTCAGTTCCAATCAAGGAAGGGGTAACGTTTCTGTTCGACGTATCCCGTCACCCAATCCCGTGGCGCGACGTGACCAGCGGTCGAGCAACGCGAAACAGGGGGGCGTTGCGAAAAGTACTCTACCGGCGCTGCGCGAGCATATCGTCGAGGACCGGAACAGCGGCGAGAGTAAGAAGTACGACAGCAAGGGGAATGGTCGAGATGAACCCAAAGTGCTTGAAGCCTACGGCGCCTGTCAGGCCACCTGCGAGGAACGACAATAGGAGCGATCCGAGGATGTGCAGTTTCTCGCGATCTGCACGGACGGTACTCCCATCCATTGCTCCAACGTTCCAGTAAAAGAACTTGCCGAGTTCGATGCCGATATCCGTCACAAGACCGGTGACGTGTGTCGTGCGGATCTCCGCTTTTGAGATCTTTGTGATCATGGCGTTCTGCAGACCCATCACGTAGCACAGAAGACAGACGGTCGCCGGTACGAAAAGGACGCGATGGGTCTCGAGATTTGTGCCAAGCAGGCCAAAGCAGAGGAGCAGCGTAGCCTCGAGCAACAACGGCATTGCATACAGACTGTGCAATTGCTGGCGACGCCCCCAGTTGATCATGATTGCGGACGTGGCGGCCCCGAAGAGGAACGACAACAAGGAACTCAATCCCGTAACGATCGCGTTGATTTCGCCGAGCGCGAGGTTGTCGGCGAGCGACGACAAAATGCCCGACATGTGTGATGTGTACTGCCCCACAGCGAGGAAGCCGCCGGCGTTGGCCGCGCCGGCGACAAAAGCCAGCGATCGTCCCAGGCGCAGATTCGCCGCGTCACTGCGCTCAGGTTTCGTGAATCCTCGAAGATAGTTGATCGGCATGCCGAGATTTTATCCGTGTGAGCGGCGGTGCGGTGGCCGCCGCCTGCTTTCAGGCGCCGCGAAGTCCCTCGGTGACCGTTACGGTCACGTCGATCTTCTGAACGACGGTTCCCACCGGCAGCACCGTGTGCCCATGCGTTTCGTTGATGATCTCAGCCGCCGACAGGTAGAAAGCCAGCAGCGCCGTCAGCAGACCGAGGTAACCGCCGGCGTGGTGCAACCACACGAGGCCGGTCCATTCGCTCGCAGCAAGCACGAAGAAAGTGATCCACAAAGACAGAAACACCAGTTGCAATGCGCGCGGCGCACGCCATGTCGCGACCCACATGTAGAGCGTGAACACGCCCCACAGGAACAGATACCAGCCGATGAACGCCGCGGGCACGGTGCCGTGCAGGAACAGCACGAAGAGGGCGAACGACCACCAGAAGGCGCCATAGCTCAGAAAGGCCGTCGCGCCGAAACCATTGCCGCGCGGTATTTCCATGAGTCCGGCGAGCATCTGCGCGGTGCCGCCATAAGCGAAAGCGACGGCGAGCACCATGCCCATCGAATCGCCGCTGAACCAGCCGGCGTTGATCATGCTGAGCAGCCAGGTCGTCAAGGCAAAACCGCCGAGGCCGAGCGAAGCGGGATTAGGGGCTTTGATATTCATGATGAATTCCTCATGCAAAAAACCGAAGTATTGCTTGCGCGACTGTCGTGAAAACTGGCGCCGCGCAAGGGTCACATCGCAATCGAACGCCGGAGCGCAGGACCGTTCAGATCGAATCGGCGAACTGTGAAATCACGGCGGGGTTTTCGACGGTCGACGTGTCCTGCGAAATCGCTTCGCCCTTCGCGACTGAGCGCAACAAGCGGCGCACGACCTTGCCGGAGCGGGTCTTGGGCATGGCGTCGCCAAACCGGATGTCCTTCGGCTTCGCGATCGGACCGATTTCCTTGGCGACCCAGGCGCGCAATTCGTCCGCTATGCGCTTAGCCTCAGCACCGGTCGGCCGCGCCGTTTTCAGAACGACAAAGGCGACGATGGCTTCGCCGAACGTCTCATCCGGACGCCCGACGACGGCGGCCTCGGCGACGAGCGGATTGGCCGCCAGTGCCGACTCGATTTCCATGGTGCCCATGCGGTGTCCGGACACGTTCAGGACGTCATCGATACGACCTGTGATCGTGAAGTAGCCCGTGTCCCGGTCACGAATCGCGCCGTCGCCGGCGAGGTACAGCTTGCCGCCGAGTTCGTCGGGGTAGTAGCCGTTGCGAAAGCGTTCAGGATTGTTCCAGATCGTGCGGATCATCGAAGGCCACGGCTTGCGGATGACGAGCACGCCGCCTTGACCGTTGGCCACTTCATGGCCGGTTTCGTCGACGATCGCTGCGTCGATGCCCGGCATTGGCAGCGTGCACGATCCCGGCACGAGCGGGGTCGCGCCTGGCAGCGGCGAGATCATGTGGCCACCCGTTTCGGTCTGCCAGAACGTGTCGAGCACCGGACAGCGGCCGCCGCCGACATGTTCGGCATACCAGTTCCATGCGCTTGGGTTGATCGGTTCGCCGACCGTACCGAGAATGCGCAGGCTACTCAGGTCGAAGCTGCTCGGATGCACGGCGGTGTCAGCGTCGGCGCTCTTGATGAGAGACCTGATGGCGGTCGGCGCAGTGTAGAAGATGCTGACCTGGTGGCGCTGGATCATGTCCCAGAAGCGGCCCGCGTTCGGATAGGTGGGTACGCCTTCGAAGATCACCTGGGTCGCGCCGACTGCGGTAGGGCCATAGCAGATGTACGTGTGACCGGTGATCCAGCCGATGTCGGCGGTACACCAGAAGACATCGGCTGGCTTGATGTCGAAGGTCCATTTCATCGTCACGGCGGCCCACAGCAGATAACCGCCGGTGCTGTGCTGCACGCCTTTGGGCGCGCCGGTCGACCCTGACGTGTACAGCACGAATAGCGGGTGTTCCGCACTTACCCATTCCGGTTCGCAGGTATCGGGTTGGTCCTGTTCGAGTTCATGCAGCCATGCGTCGCGTCCTGCGATCCAGGGAATCCGGCCGCCGGTACGGCGATAGATGGCGACCGTTTTGACGGCTTCGGCGCCGCCCATCGCAAGGGCTTCGTCGACGATGGTTTTGAGCGGCAGTGTCTTGCCGCCGCGCACCTGTTCGTCGGCAGTAATCACTGCCACCGCGCCGACATCGACCATCCGTTCATGCAGCGATTTCGCGGAGAAGCCGCCGAACACGACGGAGTGCGGCGCGCCGATGCGCGCACACGCCAGCATGGCGGCGACGCCTTCCACCGACATCGGCATGTAGATCACCACCCGGTCGCCTTTCGTTACGCCGCGCGCACGCAGCGCGTTGGCGAGTCTGCACACGCGGTGATAGAGCGCCTGATAAGTGATGCGCGTGATCTTGCCATCGTCCGCCTCGAACACGATGGCCGTTTTGCCTGCGAGTCCGTTGGCGAGGTTGCGATCCAGGCAGTTGTATGACGCGTTGAGTTCGCCGTCTTCGAACCATTGATAGAACGGCGCGTCCGCCTCGTTCAGGACTTTCGTGAAGGGCCGGCGCCACTCGAGATGCTCTTTGGCAAGGCGCGCCCAGAACGCTTCGTGATCGCGTTCGGCCTCGGCCACGAGGGCATGGTAAGCCTCGATGCCGTCGATGCTTGCGTGCTTGAGCGCGGGGATTTTCGGCGCCGTAGTATTGAGTTGATTAAGCTCGATGGTAGACATCCAGTGTCTCCTCACATAAAAGTCAAGGATAGGGCGAGGCCTGAAACGGCGAGTCGCCTGAAGGAAGGCTCTTGATGGCCTTGGTGCAGGTGAGTGCGTGTAGGTCAACTATGACCGCACGGCCGATCGGGCGGTTGATACACATCAAGGGAGGGACTGAGGGGAGAGCGGCCGGTGCTTGATGCAAATCAATCGCAATACCTCCGGCGGGGCGATGATGAGTTCGTCGTTGACTGTTCGCGAATGTCACGCCGGTACGGAATTGCGTGCTTTGAGCATAGGGGGACATCATGGTCCAGGCAGAACCCAGAATCATCCTGGCGGCGGTGGCCGTTTTTACGGCATTGGCGGGTTTGGGTGCAACCATCCGCGGTTTGCTGTTCGACAGTCCAGCCTTTATCCACTATGGCGCGCTGGCACTGGTTGCCGGCGTCGCCAGTTTCGTCGTCCTGCTGATACCAACGACTGGAGACGGCACTTAGCCCTTCGCGCGTGAGGCGCGTGCCTACGTCGATGTCCGGGTTTTCGCCGCCTTGAGCGCAGCCCGCATCAGGCTTTGACCGTGTCGCATGCCCGGGCCGGCGTATCCGATGATGCCGCGCGCTCACTCGGTTCGAGCCGCAAAGCGCCCCAGCCGAGCGGCGCAAACACGTGGCCGCCCGCGAGTTCGACCTGCTCCACAAATGACTCGAGCGTGATGCCCGCCATGATGTGAATCGGTGCATTTCCGACAAAGCTTTGGGTACGCAGCCATGGCATCTCGCCGCGATTGATTTCGTTGGCGCTGCGCTCCTTGCCGTCGTAGCCGAGATCGGGCGTATACAGCGGACCATCGAAGGCGACGGTCAGGATCTGCTCGGGACTGTCGGTATAAGGAGGGCCGGCGTGCTGTTCATAAGGCACGCGTTCCCAGCCGTCGCCCCATTGCTGGTCGAGCGTCAAACGCGTGAAATAAGCCCAGGGCGCGCGCACGAAGCAGAGTCCGTACGCATGACGCACGCCGTCAAGATTGGCAATCATTCCCACGGTGGCACCTCATGCTGGTGGTAGTGTCGACAACCCTAACGGGTTGCCGTCGGCGGCGAAGATACCGTCTTCCGGCTCCGTGTTCTCGTTGTCGACACATTGCACGTGCCAATGGCCCGTCATCAACGATCTGCCCGCATCCCAGCACCATTGGGCGCGTCCGGTCTCGCCCTCGAATGGCCCAGACGTGGCGTTCAGATCGAGCCCTTCGAGTACGCAGCAGGGCGTCGAATCGTGCGGTCCGCAGATGAGCGTGTTGCCGCAATCGACGTGCAAGGCGCCCCATTCGGGCAGTTCGAGCCCCATATGCCCCTCGCGTGACCATTGACGTGTTTCATTGTCGAGCCACAGGATGGCGAATGCCATCGGATTGACACGATCGAACGTGTCGAGATGAATGGTGAGGCGCATGAGGGTTCTCCGTACATTTCAGGAACATGTGCAAACGAACTGGGTGGCTATTGACTCAACACCCACTGGATCAACGTGTGAGCATCTTCGGGTGTCAACGGGCCGCCGCGATCCGCCGGCAGCGGCATTGACATGTCGCCCCAGTGGGCCTTGCCGCCGAGTCGCAGCTTGTGTTCGAGCATCACGCTGGCGTTTGGTACGTCGCGATAACGGTCCGCAATCTGCTGAAACGAAGGCGCGAGAAACGGCGCGTCCCGGGTATGGCAGAACATGCAATGCTGTTGATCGACGAGTGCTGTCGGCTCGGACTGGGCAAGCGCTGCGCCGCTTGCTGCGAGCAACAGCGCAAGTGTGCTTGCAGTGAGATAGTGCGGGTGCAGGGCGTTCACGAGACACACTCCAGGACAGGTTTTGAGTTCAGTGTAGGGGCGGTGCCGCTCTCGCGATTGACCCAAATCAATCGCCTTTCTCACGCGCGCGGGCGTCCGCTTTCCGCAGCCCAGCGCAAGAGATCACTTGACCTGAGTCAAGCCGGATCGCCAGCGAAAATTGGGTGACAGGCAAACGAGGCCTATTCTGTTCACAGACGGGTGCCACGCGTGGCGGCACGCGCTTCGCTTTGCCGCGCGGGCATTGCAGTCGCTCGCATGACGGCGCCTTAAGCGCCACGCCTATCTTCAGGCTGCGGTCATGAATATTCATTTTCCCCAGGAACGTCCGCAATATTGCACTCGCGATCTGGTCATCGCCTTTCCGGCAGAGATCGGCGGCGTGCGGGTTCAGTGCGCGATTACCGCAGAGGCGCTCGAAGATCACTTTGGCGCAGCGTCGTTACGTGAAGACGACCTGATCGCCGCGTTCGATACTCATCGTTATCCGATCGAACAGGCGGCGCGGCGTCTGCTGGACGAGGTGGGCGCCACGCCGGTCATGCTGCACAGTGGCTACTTTCGGTTTTGCGACTGAAGCGGCCGTCATCAATGAGCCGCTTCGTCCCTACGACACGGCTTCGGCAAGTGGACGCCGCGGCGAATGAGGCGTTTGCCGACCGCGGCCGATACGCAGCAGCAATTGCGGCACGCCGTCCAGATTCAAGGCGGCGCGCAATGTGTCGCGCAGTGGAGCCACTTCGATCGGCTGATTCAGATAGGACGCCGTGATGCCCTCGTCCGCGGCGGTAAGCAGCACCCGTTCAAGCGCCTGACCTGCCGCCAGCCACGCTGCGGCATCGTCCGCTCCGGTGGCGATACACAGCAGTAACGGCGAGCCGGTGACCAGTGTGTGATGGGCGGCTGCCATGCCGCCGCCCAGGTCGAACGTGCGAATCACCGAACCTACCAGGGGCACCGCGAGATCGAGCAGGGCGCGCATGCCCGGCGACAACGCTGGCATGCCATCCCGGCTGCGTTTCGGATGGATCCAGCTCGCCAGTTCGCGCCTGAAGCGCGGATCCTTGAATTGCGCCTGATCGGCTTCAGCGACCAGCGTGGCGAGGTGCTCGCGGATGGCCGCGTTCCCGGCGCAGACAATGTCGGCACCCTCGGCGGCGCCGGCTTCCTCGAACCGCAACTGGAGTTCGACCGGGACGGGTTCGTCAGCGAAGGTTTCACGGGTCGTGACGCGCCGCGGCATGGCGTCAAATAGTGGTGTAAGGCTGGCGTCGCAACGGCCGTCGCGCAAGATCCGCAGATGCGCCAGCACGTCCACGTCGGCAGGCGAGGGAAACAGCGTAATCGCGTAAGCAAGACCGAAGCGGCTCAGCGCAACGCGGAGATTGAATAGCGCCGCGCCACAGCTGATGATCAGCTCGCGGTCAAAGGGATCGACCACCGGCAGCGCCCGCATACGGTCCGCGCACAGCGTGACGCAGTCGCCGTCGACGATGAAGTGCCAAGGTTGCGTATTATGGTTGGATGGCGCCAGCACTGCGTATCGTAGTGCAAACCGCAGTTTTTCTTCGATGCCGGCATTCGGGGCGAGTTGATGCTCGTCGACCGACCAAGCTGTGTTCTGGGGAAGTACGTTCATTCAGGGCCTCCTGCGCGTTTTCCGGATCGGCCGAACCGTGCGTGCGATGCCGGTTGTCCGATCACGTCGTCAAGCTATCGTGTCAGATGGCCTTATGTGTGACTTGACTCAGATCAAGCGCTGGTGGGCGGACTGCGGTGAAATGGATGACGGTGTCTGTCCGGCCCGCTGCCGCGGTTCCGCGGTGCTATCGATCCGCTAAACGCTGCTTGAGTACGCAAAAAAAGGCGGCTAACTGCACCGCCTGAACACGCCTCTTCCGAGGGAACGCTCGTAAAATTCCTTGTCAACCGAAGCTGCCGCGTCTGGCACCATGCATTTCAGGTCCGGGACTACACGCGCGCGAGGCCCTCGAGGTCCAGAATCCTGATCTGCTTGCCATGCGTATCGACCAAACCGTCTTTCTGAAACTTCGAAAACATGCGGCTGACAGTTTCGAGTTTCATCCCGAGGTAGCTGCCGATCTCCTCGCGTGTCATGCGTAAATTGAAGGTGGCCGGCGAGTAGCCGCGAGTTTTGAGCCTTCCTGACAGGTTCAACAGGAATGCGGCGACCCGCTGATCGGCGGACATCGTGCCGAGCAGCATCATGAGTGTCGCCTCGCGAACGATTTCGCCGCCCATCAGACGGTGGACGTGCTGCTGCACCACCTTCACCTCGCGGCACATGACTTCGAGCAAATGAAACGGGATGATGCAGACATTGCTGTCCTCGAGGGCGATCGCGTCGCAGCTATGCTGCCCAGAGCAGACGCCGTCGAGACCGAGCGAATCACCGGGCAGATGAAAACCGGTGACCTGTTCCCGGCCGTCGCGATGCATGACGACGGTCTTGAACGAGCCGGCGCGGACCGCATAGATGCTCTGGAATGAATCGTTGGCGCGGTATAGCGATTCACCGGTTTTGATCGTGCGGGAAACGCACATCAGCGACTCCATGCGCTCCAGTTCAGCTTTCGTCAAACCTTGTGGCATGCAGATCGAGCGCAGCGAGCAGCTCGAGCAGCGTGCGGCGGGGCGGGCCGGTACTGACGGCGCGAGCGCAGAATGGCCTGACGCCGGCAGTGGGACACGCTGCAGCGGCATGATTTCAGAATACTCGGCGACGTCAGACATGATGTGCTCCTGTGTAATTGAGGCCACGTGCGCAACGCTCGTGGGCAATCCGCTTGATCGTGTTGCACGCAAGATCAAATTCGCCCGTCTTGTCGAAAAAGTACTGCGCGCCGGCCGCGAGGCACGCCTGCCTGAACCCCGCACTCGAATGATTCGTCAGCACGATCGTGATTACCCGTGACGTGCTGTGCTCGAGGTCATGCAGCAGTTCCATACCGGTGCCACCGGTCAGGCGCAAATCCAGGACCACGACGTCGGCTCTGGTGGCGTCGATACCGGTGAGCGCGGCGCCTGATTCTTCGGCCTCGCCTACGATCTCGACACCTTCGATTGCGCCGAAGCGCGCCGCCATCCGTTGTCTGATCGGGATCGTGTCTTCAACGAGGAAAACGCGCAGTGCTTGCTGGGACGGGCTTGAGTTCATGGCTCGAAGTATCGGCCACGCTGTCTCAAATTAAAATCGGCGGCGAACGAACTTCGGGTAGGCGAGCGCGAAGGTGTGTAGGGAATTTCCTACACGCGGCGAATCCGAGGGTGGAGGTCGCCGCGCGACCGGCGAATTGATGTGACGATTCGATGTGGCTCTGGGGCCTTGCGCCGCCTCGGAACTAGATTTCGTCGTCTTCCCCGAGCAACTTGTGGCGCAGCGCGTAACGCACCAATGCGGCTTCGTGCGGCATCTGCATTTTTTCGAGGATACGCGTTTTATAGGTGCTCACCGTCTTGCTGCTGACACACAACTCCGTGGCGATTTCGGTGAGGGTCTGGCCTGCGGCGATACGGCGGAACACATCGAACTCACGGTCAGACAGGCGCTGATGGGGCAACGTGTCGGCGGGCTCGTTCAGGCTCTGTGCAAAACGTTCGGCCATCGCGAGACTCACGTAGACGCCCCCGGATGCGACTTTGCTGACCGCGGTGACCAGTTCGGCACTGGCGCTTTCCTTGGTTAGATACCCTGATGCCCCCGCTTTGAAAGCGCGTACCGCATACTGCTGCTCCGCATGCATGGTGAGCACGAGAATGCGGAGCAGCGGCTTTTCCTCCTTGATCTGTTTGATCAGCTCGACGCCGTTTCGGCCCGGCATCGACAGATCGAGCACGAGCACGTCGGCAGCGTTAGAGCGGGCCAGCGCTATCGTGCTGACACCGTCATTGGCCTCGCCGACCACCTCGAAGCCGCTTGCGCCTTGCAGGATATGCCGCAGACCGTCACGCACCAACGTGTGATCGTCTGCGATTAGCACTCGAATCATGTTTGCATCTCCTGCTGTTGCACCGCCAGTACCGGAAAGGTCACGGTCAGCGCAAAGCCCTTGTCATTGGAAGTATGAATTTCGACGGTACCGCCCAGCATGTGTGCACGCTCGCGGATACCGAGCAGGCCAAACGATTTGTCGCCGGAGGTGGGCGAGCGGTTCGCGCCATGGCCGTTGTCCGCGATCTGCAACACGCAAACGCCCCCTTCGACGTGCAACGTCAGCGTGACGAGCGTCGCTTCCGCATGCCGGGCGACATTGGTTAGCGCTTCCTGCACGATACGAAATAGCGTCGTTGCGCCCGTCGGTGTAAAGCTGGTGTCGCCGACTTCGATCCGGCGCTCCACATCGATGCCGTAGCGGTTTGTAAAGTCATTGGTGAGCCATTCGATCGCCGGAATCAGACCGAGATCGTCAAGCATGACCGGGCGCAGATCGGCCGCTATCCGGCGCACCGACGCGACCGTCGCATCGATCAGCCGGCGCATTCCACGCAGTTGCTGCAGCAGGCGCGGTTCAGCCGTGGTTTCAAGCTCCTGTTCGACCGACGAAATGTCCATCTTGAGGGCGGTCAATTGCTGCCCAAGGTCGTCGTGCAGTTCGCGTGCGATGCGGGTTTTTTCTTCCTCGCGAACTTTCTGCAGATTGGCAGAGAGTTCGCGTAGTTCCTCGCGCGATTGCCGCTGCGCATTTTCCGCCTTTACCCGTTCAGTGATGTCGCGCAGCATGACCGTGTACAGCTTGTCGTCGCCGTCGCGGATCTGCGAAATCGACGCTTCGATAGGAAACTCTTCGCCGTTGCTCCGTAAGCCGAACAGGACGCGCTGCTTGCCCATCTGCCGGTCGGAAACACCGGTCACGCCGAACTGTTCGACATGCCGCTGGTGTCCTGCGCGAAAGCGCTCGGGAATGAATCGCGAGAGCGAGGCGCCGACCGCGTCCATCGCGGAGCATCCGAAAACCTGTTCAGCCATTGGATTGAAGATGACGATGTTCTGCCGTTCGTCGACAGTAATGATGGCTTCCATCGATGACCGGATGATGCCCATCATGCGTGCCTCGTTCAGGTTCAACTGGCTGCGCGTCTCGCTCGTCGCGGCAGATCCGTCGCCGCGCCCGCTGACGATCACGAAGGCCATGGCGCTGAACAGGCATGCTGCCGCAACGCCGGCGATCAGCACCGTGGTTTCTGCAAATTCGTCCCCGGCTCGCAGATAGCGGCCGCTCGCAGTGTAGGACAGCGTGATAGGTACACCGCCGAGGTGCAAGGTATCGGTTTTGCGGATGACCGGCGCCGTCTCCACCAGGTCTTCATCTCCCGCGGCGGACGAATAAAGCAGCGTGGCAGGCGTTCCGCTAAATACCTGCAGATCAATGCGCCGTTGCCGGGCGAGGGCGTTATCGAACACACGGCCGGTGTCCAGCGCCGCTACCAGCAGCCGCTTGATGTCCGCGCGGCGCGCTTGTGGCGTCGACGGCAATCCGGCGTCCGAGTACACCGGAAAATAGACGTAAAGACGAGGGTGGGGGTTCGAGCCGATATCGCCAAACGGCGCTGCATCCGCGTCGAGCGCGCTTGCCCCTGTATCGATGGCGTGCAGCAACGCCGTACGGCTTGCGGGAGCGCTAGCCAGGTCGTAGCCGACTGGCATCGCATCGACGGTGGCGGGCGCCATCTGGGTAACTGGCGCGACCGGTTGCGGCGTGGCGGCTTGTCCGGCCACGTTACCGGTGCCGCCCGTCAGGCGGGCGACACCGGCGGCGTCAACATCAGCATAGCCAAGCGCGCGCACCACGGACGACGTTTCGTCCAGATCGAGTTGCGCGACATATCGGCGCCAGGCGTCGGCATCGGCCGCCGGCGCGACGGAGAGCAAGCCGCGCACGCCGCGCAGAAGCGATTCTCCGGTGGCGAACTCGCGCTGCAGATCAGCGGTGATATGCGCGGTATTCTGATCAAAGCGGCCGTTGGCAGCGCGCAATGACTGCTCGCCGACCCAGCGCCACGTGCCGAGCGCAGCCACAAGAACGACAGCAAATGTGACCGCCGCGACAAGCATGGGACGCCGCTCAGGCGTGACAACCCGCATGGGCGAAAGCGACTTTTTGGCGAAGGGCGTCTTACCGCGAAAGGGCATGTGCGCCTCATTGGATGGTGGGCAATCCGCAGCGCTGGCCGATGGCGCAGGCGTGGGTCGGGGCAAGTCACTAAGATTTTCTTTAATTGCGACCAATTGGTATAACGCGTGCGCTGCCTATTGTGCGCGGTTTGCACGGATCGTGCCAGTATGCAGCCAACTTACCATGGAGGCCGTGCCGTACATGAATGTGAGCAGACAGCGAGCCGTCGGCGCTTGATCATCGTCAAGCGCATTCCGATCTGCGAACCGCAGACTGAAAGCTCGTCGCCGCCTGATCACCACGCCCGTTCGGGACGGGTGCGAATTCAAGGAGAAGGTCATGTACAGACGGATTCTCGTAGCAATCGACGGCAGCCAGGCCGCGAAACTCGCGCTCGAAGAAGCGCTAAAAATCGCCCAAGCCGCGCAGGCGACGGTGATGGCGATATTTGTCGCCGAACATGCTGCGCAAATGGTCGACGTAGCAACGGGATTGGTCGAGGAGCAGGCAACCGGTACAGCGGCCGCTGAAGCAGCGATGGCGACGCTCGAAGACGCTCGCGCGCTCTTCGAACAGTGCAACGTGCGCGGAATAACCCGGACGATTGACGCGTATGGCGAAGACATCGTCACGGTCCTCTGCCGCGTGGCAGAAGAGTGTGAAACCGATCTCGTTGTAATGGGCACGCATGGGCGTCATGGCATCGGGCGGGTGTTGCTCGGTAGTGTCGCCGAAGCATTTTTACGGCGTGCCGGGATGCCCGTTCTGCTGGTCCGACGCGAACGGGACATGGACGAAATACCGTCGTACCTGTAATCGGGCGGTGGCGCGCCCGGGAAACCGAGGCCCAAAAAAAAGAAGCGCCCTGAAAACCGGGCGCTTTAATTTGCGCGAGGGCTTTTTTCGCGCAATTCGTGACTTGTCAGATCAATGCGACATCAGCACCGGCACGGTCATCGACTCAAGCAGGGTCCGTGTGACGCCGCCGACCAGCAGTTCCTGTGCGCGTGCATGTCCGTACGCGCCCATCACCAGCAGATCGATATGACGATCGGCCACCATGTTCAGCAGCATTGCGCCTGTAGGGACGCCGACCACCTTGGGCACGGCCGAAAATCCCGCCTGGATGCCGTGCCGTTCGAGCCAGCCGGCGACGTCGATGCCAGCTGGCGCTTCGTTACCCTGGTGTCGCTGCACGGTCATCACGGTGACGAATTTCGCGCGTTTGATCACCGGCAACGCATCGGCCATGGCCCGGGCGCTCTCGCGGCCGCCGTCCCACGCGATCAGCACGTTTTCGGCGAACGAACGGACAGTCCCGGCATAGGGCAGCACAATGGCGGGGCGGCCTGAGCTCATCAGCACGTCCTCGACAAAATGGTGTGCGATATAGGACGAAGGGTCGTCGGGATCATACTGACCGAGGATCAGGAGGTCGGCATGGCGTGTGTGCAGGAGCGCCGTTTCCACCGCAGGCCCGCCCGGTGCCCGCCATTCCACGCTGCGCCCGGCTCGTTCGCCTGCCGCCATGAAACGCGCTTGCGCGCTTTCGAGATTGGCATGGCGTTGCGCTTCGTGAGCCGCGACCCATGCGCGTTCGCCATGAAGAAACATCGGCTGTGTCAGATCCTGACAAACCACATACAGGCCGATCAGATGCGCGTCGTGCCGGCCGGCCAGTTCAAGTGCGAATTCGGTCCGCGCGGCGCTATGGGTGCTGTCGTCGAGATGCACCAGTAGGGTTTTGCAGGTCATGACGGCTCCTTGATTGATTCGACTGTCTGCGCGCCGTTTGCCGAAGGTTTGGCGCTGTGCGCCCGGATCATCAGCACCGGGCACTGCGAGATGCGCAGAAAACGTTCGGCCACACTGCCGAGCACCAGTCGCTGGAAGCCCCGTCGCCCGTGCGTGCCCATTACCACCAGGCTGGCCTTGAAATCGTTTGCCGCGCGCAGTATGCAATGCGCGATGTCGTCGCCCGCCAGGTCGGTTTCGACGATGCGCGGCGTGCCCTGCACGCCGGCCCGCTTCATGCGCGCGACTGCGTCTTTGATCACATTTTCGCCTCGCTCCAATAGTGCATTGCGGGCATGGGTCAGGTCGGAACCGGGCGTGTCATATACCAGCATGGGGACGTCAACGACAAAAAGGGGTTGTAGTTTTGCGCCGGCATCGCGCGCGAGTTGCAATGCTGCGTCAAGGGCACGCGCGGACGTTTCACTGCCGTCGACGGCAACCAGAATCTGTTGATACATGGTGAACTCTCCTGAATGGACCTGACTCGAAGCCTCGGTTCATCAATGTGACATCAGTACCGGCACGGTCATCGATTTGAGGATCGTGCGGGTCGCTCCGCCCATCACCAGTTCCTGCCAGCGGGCATGCCCGTAAGCACCCATCACGAGCAGATCTGCACCGATCGCGGATGCCTGCGACAACAGCGCGTCGCCGATCAACGCGTCCGTGTAGGCTTCAATATCCTTGACCTCGACGTTGCCCCCGTGCCGCGCAATGAGCGTCGCGATATCCGTGCCCGGAATGCGCGAGCGCGGCTCGTCACGCGCGCCGTTGATCGTGACGATTGTGGTAGTCTTCGCCGCGCGCATGAATGGCAGCGCGTCGTGTACCGCACGGGTGGCTTCGCGACTACCGTCCCAAGCGACCATCACATGCGCACCGGGCGACGTGACGCTACTGGCGTACGGCACCAGCAACACTGGCCGGCCTGCGGACATGATCAGGTTTTCAGGAAAAAAATCGCCGACGTACGATTCCGGATCGCCAGGATCATCCTGGCTGGCGATGATCAGATCGGCGCACCGGCCGCGATGCGGCACGGCGAGGCTGGCCGGGGCGTCGGCGGTGATCCACTCGCCGGCAACCTCGGCCCGGCTCAGCTCCGCATGAAAGAGCCGTTCGAGCGCGCCGCGGCGTTCCTCGCGCAGCTGTTCGTGCGTAGCGTAGTATTCGGCGGTTCCGGCCATCACGTAGAGCGAGCGCGGATCGGGCGAGAACACGGCAAACACGCCGGTCAGATGGGCATCGAATTGCTTGGCGAGCCGCAGCGCGAGTTCGAGCCTGGGGTGCGCGCGCTCACTCGTATCCAGGTGAACGACGATGGTCTTGTAGGTCATTGCAACGCTCCAGAAGTGGGTGAGTGGCGTATGAACGCGTGATCTGAGTCTAGGAGCCAGGTAGTCGCTGACGTTGATTCAGATCAACGGCGCGGTAGCGCGCGAGACTTCATCTGGATGCGCCGACGGCAATCCGTGCTCAGGCCATGCCATGAAAACCCGCGTCCGTGTAGACGGTCGAGCCAATCAACAGCATGCCTGCGTCACTCGCGACAACGGCGGTGATCCAGCCGATTTCCTCGATCGTGACGAGATGCTGCGCGGGCGCGCGCGCTGCATCTCGAAAGCAACGCGTTGAAGTGGTCGATACCCGATGCGGCTCGTGTTTTCAGCGCACCGGCGGCGAGATAGCGGACGCTCGACTCGAGCGCCGCCTTTACCGGTCCCATCACGAGCTAACCGATCACCGAACGCTCTTTACGCGCGCACGACACGCGTACCTGCCGTACCGTTTGCCATCTGCTCGATGCGGTCGAGCGAGCCGATGACTGCCGGCCGGCCAGTGCGTGAGACGAACTCGCACGCCGCCTCGACCTTCGGCCCCATTGAGCCGGCAGGGAAAGACATCGAGCGAAGTCCCGCCACCGATACCTCGCTCAGCACGCGTTCGCAGGGCGTGTGCCAGTCAGCATAGACTGCGTCCACGTCGGTCGCGATCAGCAGCAGATCGGCGTCCACGTCCGCTGCAAGCAGCGCGCTGCACAGATCCTTGTCGATTACGGCCTCGACGCCGCAGCGAGTCCGCCCATCGGTTCCGACCGTGACCGGAATTCCACCGCCCCCGGCTGCGATCACAACGGTATCGTGGTCGAGCAACCAGTGAATGGGCTGAAGGGCCACGATGCGTCGCGGTTTCGGCGACGCGACGACGCGGCGGAAATCATCGCCGTCCTGAGCGACGCTCCAGCCTTTGTTGATGACCAGACGCTTGGCCTCCGCCTCTGTGTAAACGGGACCGATTGGTTTGGTGGGGTGAGTAAAAGCCGGGTCACCGGCGTCGACCTCGACGCGCGTCAGCAGCGTCGCCACCTGCCGTTGGGGCGGCAAGGCATTAGCCAGTTCCTGCTCGAGCAGATAACCGATCATGCCTTCCGACTCGGCGTCGAGCACATCCAGCGGCGCCGCACCAGCCGCACCCGCGGCGGTGGCCTGCAACGCCAGCAGGCCGACCTGGGGTCCATTACCGTGCGCGACGATCAATTGATTGCCGTCGGCAAGCCGCGCGATCTGCTGTGCGGCGCGACGGATATTGGCGATCTGGTGGGACATCGTCATCGGCTCGCCACGTCGAAGCAGCGCGTTACCGCCCAGTGCGATCAGAATGCGCATGATGGGTTCCTTAAGCAAGTGTCGCCACGAGTACCGCCTTGATCGTGTGCATGCGGTTTTCAGCCTGCGAAAACACGATCGACGCATTCGATTCGAAGACTTCGTCGCTAACTTCGAGCTCGGACAGACCGAAGTGCTCGTGAATCTGCCGGCCGGTCTCGGTCTCCAGATTGTGATAAGCGGGTAGGCAATGCATGAAGTGGGTGCGCTGCTTGCCCGTCGCTTTCATCAACCCGGCATTGACCTGGTATGGCCGCAGGAGCTCGATGCGCGGCCCCCAGGCCTCCACCGGCTCGCCCATCGAAACCCATACGTCGGTATAGACAAAGTCGGCGCCGCTCACTGCCTCATGGGGATCGTCGACGATCGTCACGCGAGCGCCGGTCCGTTCCGCAAGGCGCCGCATCTGTTCCACAAGGTCGTCGTGGGGCCACAGTTCGCGCGGCGCGGCAATACGCACATCCATGCCCATCTGCACGCCGCCGATCAGCAGTGAATTGCCCATGTTGAAGCGGGCGTCGCCGAGATAGCAGAATGACAGCTCGTGCAGTGGCTTTTCGCCAAATTCCTGCATCGTCAGCAGGTCCGCGAGTACCTGGGTCGGATGGAATTCGTCGGTCAGGCCGTTCCATACGGGAACATGCGAATACTTCGCGAGATCCTCCACTACGCTCTGGTGAAAGCCGCGATATTCAATCCCGTCGTAGAGCCGGCCGAGCACGCGCGCGGTGTCTTTGAGCGACTCCTTGCGGCCAAGTTGCGAGCTCGCCGAATCGATGTAGGTGACATGGCCGCCCTGGTCGTGCACGGCAACCTCGAACGCACAGCGCGTGCGGGTCGAGGTCTTTTCGAAAATCAGCGCGATGTTCTTGCCGTTGAGCCGAGCGACTTCGTTGCCGGCGTATTTGGCGCGCTTCAGTTCGGCGGCGAGGTCGAGGAGAAAACGGATGTCGCGCGGGGTGAAGTCCTGCATATTTAGCAGGCTGCGGTTGCGCAGGTTGAATGCCATGGCGTGTGGTCCTTGGAATATGGGAGGCAGGAGGAGTGTCAGACGGGATCGCGTTCGATCGGACAGGTCATGCAATGTCCGCCGCCGCGCCCGCGCCCCAGTTCCCCGCTCGGAATCGTGATGACTTCGACACCGGCTTTGCGCAGTAGCGTGTTCGTGTAGACGTTGCGGTTGTAGGCCACCACGACGCCTGGCGCGAGCGCGATCACGTTGTTGCCGTCGTCCCACTGTTCGCGCTCGACCTCCCATGTGTCGCCACCGGTGGCGACGGTGCGAAGTTCTTTAAGACCTAGCGCCTGGGCGACGACATCGAGAAACGATGCGGTCTCGGGCCGGACATCGAGCGTGTGTGGCCGTTGCGACGGGCGCAGGCTGGTGCAGCGAATGCCAACGACGACTTCCGGAAAGATCGTGACCAGGTCGCGGTCGCAGAAGGTCAGCACCGTATCGAGATGCATCGCGCCGCGCGAACGTGGCAACTGCGCGGCGATTACATGTTTCACCGATTCATGTGCGAAAAGAGATCGTGCGAGTTGTGCGACGCCCTGCGGCGACGTGCGCTCACCCATGCCGATGAGTACAACGTCGCGCGATAAAGGCATGACGTCGCCGCCTTCCAGCGTAGCGCCGCCGTGATCGAGATCAGGGCCGCCCCACCAGATGCGCGTGCCACCGCTGAACAGTGGATGAAAACGGTAGATTGCCGCGCTCAATAGCGTTTCCTGGCGACGCGCGGGCCAGTACATCGAGCCGAGTACGGCGCCGTCGTTGATCCAGCAACTGTTGTCGCGGGTAAAGAGCGTATTGGGCAACGGCGGGAGGAGAAACCCGGCAGGCTCTGTACATTTCGCCAGCAAGCCCGTGGGCTCAAACGGCAGCTCGGCCCGCACGATCCCGCCGATCAGCCTGGTGGCGAGCTCGGCGGCTTTCATCTCGTTGAGCCAGGGCAGCAGTTGCGCGGATAGTTCCAGGTCGACAGTGCCTGACGACAGCTTGCGTTCGAGTACCCAGTCGCGTGCTTCCTGGCCTTGCAGAATGTCCGCGAGCAGGTCATGCATATCGAGCACTTCGATGCCGCGATCCTGCATCGCGCTGACGAACGCGTAGTGGTCGGTCTTGGCCTGGGAAACCCACAATACATCGTCGAACAGCAGTTCGCGGCAATTGGCCGGGGTCAGGCGCGCCTGGGCGAGCCCGGGCCGGCAGACCATGACCTTGCGCAAGGTGCCGACCTCGGAAAAGACGCCGAGTGCCATAGAGGTTCTCCTTGTAATGGGCGGCTTACAGGCCTAACGCGCCGCTTGACAGCAGCCAGGCGGCGATTGCGGCGAGTCCGATCAGCGCGGCCAGAGTGACGGCTTCGAAGGGCTTGAAAAGACGTGCGCCGCGTTCGTGTTTTGCCCAGCCATACAGCAGCACGCCGGGCGCGTAGAGGAGGGCGGAAAGCAGCAGATACTTCGGGCCGGCCGCATACAGCAGCCAGCAGCAATAGACGCTTGCGGTCGCGCCGATCAGCATGTCGCGTCCACGAACGGTGTCGGTTACGGCGTAGCCTTCGCCGCGTATGGCAATGCGGGTCGCGTACACAGCCGAGAAAAGATAGGGAACAAGGATCATCGAGGTCGCGAGCGAGATCAACGCCTGGTAGGTCGCGTTCGACACCAGCGTGATGATCAGGAACAGCTGCACGAGCCCGTTTGTCACCCACAGTGCATTGGCAGGTACGCCGTGGCTGTTTTCTCGGGCGAGGAAGGCCGGCATCACGCCGCCGCTCGCGGGAGTGAACAGCGTTTCCGCGGCCAGCAAGGTCCATGCGAGCAACGCACCGCCTACCGACACCAGCAGCCCGATGCTGATCAGCACCGCTCCCCAGGTTCCGACGGCCTTGTCCAGCACGCCAGCCATCGACGGGTTCTTCATTGCGGCCAGATCGCCCTGCGAGACGATGCCAAGCGACAGCAGCGATACCGCCATCAGCAACAGCAACACCACAGTGAAGCCGAGCAGGGTCGCGCGCCCAATATCCTGACGACGTTGCGCGCGGGCCGAAAACACATTTGCGCCCTCGATGCCGATGAATACCCATACGGTGATCAGCATCGTGCTTTTGACCTGCGTGAACACGCTGCCGAGCTTCGGGCTGCCCCAGAAGTCCTGCGTGAAGATGTGGCTTCTGAATGCCGCGAGCGCGAGCAGAATGAACAGCAACAGAGGAATGACCTTGGCCACCGTAGTGATCGCATTGAGAACGGCCGCGCTGCGCACGCCACGCAGAATCACCGCATGCATGATCCACAGCACGATCGACGCGCCCAATACCGCGGCGCGTGTGTTGCCGTCGCCGAACACCGGGAAGAAATAGCCTAGCGTGCCGAAGACGATGACGAGATAGCCGACATTGCCGATCCACGCGCTGACCCAGTAACCCCACGCCGAGTTGAAGCCGACGAATTCGCCGGCGCTTGCGCGCGCATAAGCATAGATGCCGTTGTCGAGATCGGGTTTTCGCGTCGTCAGGGTCTGGTAAACGAAAGCGAGCATCAACATGCCCACACCGGTAATCAGCCAGCCAATCAGGACCGCAGCTGCGCCAGCGCCCGACGCCATGTTCTGCGGCAGCGAAAACACACCGCTGCCGATCATCGACCCGATCACAAGCGCCGTCAGCAGGCCGAGCCGCAGGGGCTTCGCCGTCGAGGCCTTCGTCTGGGTGGCCGCTCCGGACACAGGTGGTCCCGACAATGAATCCGCTAGATTCTTCATGACATGCCCTCGTTATTCTTCAAGATACGTTGATTAGCTCACTTCGGGACGGCTGGCCGATTGATCTGGATCAGCCATTTCAGGGTCGGACATCGCCGTTGCCGCGCAGGGATGAATGTCTGCATCGCCGCCCGATCCGGGCAGTTCGACGGATTCAAAATAAGTGGGCACCTCGCAGTGCCAGTGAAGCGTTTCTTCGATATGACGCCGCAGCGCATCAGCAGCGGCAGGCTCGCCGTGGGTGATGAACGTTCGCTCCGGCGGCACGGAGATGGAGTGAAGCCATTTCGTCAGTTCCTGGTAATCCGCATGCGCGGACAACGACGAAAGCGTGACGACCGAAGCCCGCACGGGCACATAATCGCCGTGAATCTTGATCGCGGGCACATGGGCTCCAAGCGCCGCGCCGCGTGTGCCGGTCGCCTGGTAGCCGACCAGCGCGATCGTGTTGCGGCTATCGGGCGCGAACGCCTTCAGGTGATGCACGACCCGCCCGCCGGTCGCCATCCCGCTGCCGGCGATCACCACCATCGGACCGTGCCGCGCCGAGACGGCCTTGGATTCGTCGACGGTACGCACCATTTCGGCTGCGCTGCTGATCGCGTTGGCTTCGGTCATCGTGAGGCGATGCTCGCCCACGTGATGCCGGTACAGTTGCGTGACGCTCGACGCCATCGGGCTGTCGAGAAACACCGGCACATTGGCCATCCGGCCAGATGCCTTCAGGCGAGCGATGTAGTGAAGAATGGATTGCGCACGGCCGACCGCGAAACATGGAATCACGACCACGCCACCGTGCTGGAAGGTGCGCGCGAAGATGTCGGCGAGTTCGGTGGCCGGATCGGCGGCCTCGTGCAGACGATCCCCGTAGGTGGACTCGACTACCAGATAGTCGGCGTGCGCAAGCGGCATGGGCGCGCGCATGATCGGATCGTTCGGACGGCCAACATCGCCCGAGAAGGCGATCACCTTGCCTTCCATGCACACCACGACGCTGGCGGCGCCCAGAATGTGCCCGGACGGCAACAGCCGGAAGCACGCTTGCTCGTTCAGTTGCTTCGGGACATCGAACTCGCGTGGCACGAGCAGCTGCAGCGCCTTTTCGGCGTCTTCGAGCGTGTATAGCGGCAGCGCCGGATGATGTTTCGAAAATCCATGCCGGTTCGCGAAAGCAGCCTCTTCTTCCTGCAGTTTGGCGCTGTCGCGCAACAACACTTCGCACAGGTCGCGGGTGCCACGGGTGCAATAGACGGGTCCCCGATATCCCATCCGCGCGAGGACTGGCAGATAACCGCTGTGATCCAGGTGGGCATGCGTCAGGATCACGGCATCGAGTGATTCGACGGGAACCGGGAACGCGCTCCAGTTAAGCAGGCGCAGATTCTTTGTGCCCTGAAAAAGCCCGCAGTCGATCAGCACCCGAAGGCCGGCTCCCTCCAGCAGATACCTCGAGCCGGTGACGGTTTCTGCCGCACCTAGAAAAGTCAGCTTCATTGCTTCACCTCTTTTGGCGGATGAGCCGCACGCCCGTCACACTGCAGCGCGTTGGCCGAAGTTGTTGCAGAGGGCTTCAGCGAAGCGTTTGAAGGCGTGCAGCGAGCCCGCGATGCTTTGATACTTCTCGCGGCCAATTTGTCCGTCCAGCGTGATCAGCATTCCGGACTCTCGGGCCAGCGCGAGAATTTCATCGAATTCACTGACGGCGTTGCGTGCGTCTTTCGGTTGTCCAGCCAGCGCTGTGGCACGGACGGAAAAAGTATCGTTCGGCATGGCCGGTCTCCTTACAGGTCAACCTCCGCGCGCTTATCGAGGGTGTCGCGAGGGTTTTCGATTGCTGCTGTCCTGAAATTCAGTATTGGTCAGCGCATGGCCGATAGAAATCAGGTCGCGCTGAGCTTGGCGTAGGGCGTCCTGCGTTCTTGTCAGGGATTTCCTACACGCCATGGCGTGGTAATGACGCTCAAGTTCATCGCTTGACATGGATCATGAGAACGCGCCCAACCGCACCTATGCTCGTGCCATGCACTGCGAATCCCGCATGTGAGCGCACTGCGGTGTGCGGTCAGGAGATCGGAAATGCCCGAAGCAAAGGTTCTTGTCGTGTATTACTCGCGTACCGGCACCACGCGTTCGCTCGCGTCGGCGCTCGCAAAGATGCTGGCCGCCGATCTTGAAGAGATCTGCGATTGCAGCGATCGTGACGGGCCTGGCGGCTATCTGCGCTCACTGTTCGATGCCATCCGCAAGCGGCACGTTGAAATCGTACCGGCGGGGCTGGACGTCTCGGCGTACGACCTCGTTGTCATCGGCTCGCCGGTGTGGGCGAGTTCGGTATCAGCACCGGTGCGTTCTTACCTCATCGAGAACCGGGCACAGCTGTCGCAAGTGGCGTTCTTTTGCAGCTTCGGTGGAGGAGGCGCTGACAAAGCGCTGCATGAGATGCAGCAGATTGTGGGCAAGCCGGCCGTCGCCGAATGCAAAGTCACTGCGAGCGAGGTTCATCACGGCGCACACACCGCGCTTGCGGCTTTTGTCAGCGGACTTAAGCGGCACATCGCCAAATCCCGAAATCTGGAATGGGCGTGCTGATCCGTCGACACTTCGTAACGATGGGCGTGGCATAGTCGGCCTCTCGCTCAGGCATCGTGAGGCGTCATTTCTCATACGTTTGATGGAAGTCAATTTATCGGTCGATTGGGGCGGTATCGTGCGACTATCAAAAAAGCGGCCGCAAGGAATCCTCGATATGTCGACTCATTCAACAGCACCCTTGCCAGCGAGACAGCCCGCCGTAAGCGACGGTAGCGTTGTCGCTGTGCGGGGCGCAGTGGTCGACGTCAGGTTTGCGGGTGATCAGCTTCCGGCCATCGACGACGCGCTCCTCATCCTGCCGGACGATCTCGCGCCGGTTCTCGCCGAAGTTCAAGCCCACCTGAGCGAAACAACGGTGCGGGCGCTGGCGCTGCAATCGACGGCGGGATTGCGGCGCGGCGCGCGCGTGCGGGCCTGTGGCGGTCCCATTGAGGCGCCAGTCGGCGAGGCGGTGCTCGGCAGGCTGCTCGACGTGACGGGCGCGACCCGCGACGACGGCGCGGCGCTCCCCGCGCAGATCGAGCGCCGTCCGATTCATCGTGCAGCGCCGCCGCTCGCCGCGCAGACCGGCGCCACTACGCTGTTTTCGACGGGCATCAAGGTAATCGACCTGCTTGCGCCGCTCGCCCAGGGCGGCAAGGCGGCGATGTTCGGTGGTGCGGGCGTTGGCAAGACCGTCCTGGTCATGGAATTAATCCATGCGATGGTCGAGCGCTACCAGGGGATTTCGGTGTTCGCAGGCGTTGGCGAACGCTCGCGCGAAGGCCACGAGATGCTGCTCGACATGCGCACGTCGGGCGTGCTGGCGCGCACGGTGCTGGTGTACGGCCAGATGAACGAACCGCCTGGCGCACGCTGGCGCGTGCCGTTTACGGCATTGACGATCGCCGAGTATTTCCGCGACGAACGCCGGCAAAACGTACTGCTGCTGATGGATAACGTGTTTCGCTTCGTGCAGGCGGGTGCCGAGGTGTCGGGCCTGCTGGGGCGCATGCCTTCGCGAGTCGGCTACCAGCCTACGCTGGCGAGCGAAGTCGCCAGTCTGCAGGAGCGCATAGTGTCGGTCGGCGACGTATCGGTCACGGCAATCGAGGCCGTGTACGTGCCCGCCGACGATTTCACCGACCCTGCCGTGACCGCGATCGCCGCGCATATCGACAGCATGGTCGTGTTGTCCCGTTCGATGGCCGCCGAAGGCATGTATCCCGCCATCGATCCGATCGCGTCGTCTTCGATCCTGCTCGATCCGCTCGTAGTCGGCGAGGAACACGCGGCAGTCGCGACCGAGGTGCGCCGGATCATCGAGCACTACCGCGAACTACAGGACGTGATCTCCTTGCTCGGTATCGAGGAACTGGGCGCCGAAGACCGCGCTCTCGTAGGGCGTGCGCGGCGCCTGCAGCGCTTCCTGACCCAGCCGTTTGCCGTGACCGAAGCCTTCACGGGCGAAGCAGGCCGCTCCGTGGCAGTCGCCGACACGATCGGCGGCTGCAAGGCGATTCTCGCCGGCGAGTGCGATACATGGCAGGAAAGCTCGCTCTACATGATCGGCACGCTCGACGAAGGCCGTCGCAAGGAAGAGGCGGCCGCCTCGCAGGACATGGCGGCGCACGGCATGGAGGCGGTGCCATGAGCGCCGCGCCGCTAACCTTGACTGTGGCGACGCCGCTGCGGGTATGGTTCGACGCTGTCGAGATCGTGTCCCTGCGCGCGGAAGACGCAAGCGGCTCGTTCGGCATCCGCCCCGGACATGCCGATTGCGTGACGCTGCTGGCGCCGTCGGTGGTCCGTTGGACCTGTACCGACGGTACGACGCGCTATTGCGCGGTGGATGGCGGCGTATTGTTGGTGTCGCGCGGCGTTCGGATATCGATCGCCTGCCGCGAAGCAATCTCAGGCGATTCGCTGGAAAGTCTGGAAGCCGGGGTCCGCAGCCGCCATGCCGAGGAGGACGATGCGGCGCGGCGTGCCCGTGTCGAGCAATTGCAGCTGCATGCTCGCGCCGTGCGTCAGATGTTGCGCTATCTACGGCCGCACCCGGGCGGCGGTGCCGACGGACCCGACGGACCCGGTATCGGAGCCAACCCACGATGAATCCACATCAGATCGACCAGCGCAAACGGCCTGACGACAGGATGGCCGGCGCGGCCCGCCAGGCCGCCGAGCTCGATTCGCGCGGACGCGCTGAACCGGAGCCGTCGCTGGGTAGCAGGCTCGGCCAGATTGGCATCCTGGGGTGGGCCATTGTCCTGCCGACGCTGATTGGGCTCGCGATCGGACACTGGCTGGACCGGACCTTCGGCACGCGCGTGTTCTTCTCGGCGCCGCTGCTGATGATCGGTGCTGCGATCGGTTTCTGGTCGGCGTGGAAATGGATGCATCGTCAGCAACGGGGGCGCGATGACTAGTCCGCTGCCCTTGATCGCACAGTTGGCCGTGGGACTCGCGCTCGGCACGTTGGCCGGCGCGTGGCATTTCATGTCGCTGCGCTGGAACTGGCCGCTCTTCGCCGAGGGCCGCGCGGCAGCGGCGCTGGCGTTGCAGCTTGCCCGCTTCGCGCTCACCGGTGCGCTGCTGTTCATGCTCACGCACGTCGGCGCATTGGCGCTGCTTGCCGGCATGGCCGGCTTTCTGCTCGCACGCGCCATCGTAATGCGGCGCCATGGAGGCCAGCCATGACTGCTTCGCCGCTGGCCACCGCGCCGCTCCTGCATCTCGGTCCGCTCGCGATCACTGAGCCCGTGATCGCGACCTGGGCAATCATCATCCTGATGACCGCGGTGTCCGCCTGGCTGACCCGCAACCTGTCGCTCACGCCGGGCAAGGTGCAAACCGTGCTGGAGCTGCTGGTCGAGACGATCGATCAGCAGATCCGCGACACTATGCAAACCGGTCCCGCCACATATCGCGCTTTGATCGGCACACTGTTCCTCTTTGTGCTGATCGCCAACTGGTCGGCCCTCGTGCCGGGTGTGACGCCGCCCACCGCGCACCTCGAGACGGATGCCGCGCTCGCCCTGATCGTGCTGGGTGCGACGATTTTCTGCGGCATTCGCACGCGCGGCACGGCGGGCTACCTCGCTGCTTTTGCCGAACCCAGCTGGGTCATGATTCCGCTCAACGTCGTCGAGCAGATCACGCGGACGTTTTCCCTCGTGGTGCGCCTGTTCGGCAACGTGATGAGCGGTGTGTTCGTGATCGGCATCATTCTTTCGCTCGCCGGCCTGCTCGTCCCCATTCCGTTGATGGCATTGGACCTGCTGACGGGCGCCGTGCAAGCCTATATTTTTGCCGTTCTGTCGATGGTGTTCATCGGCGCTGCGATCAGCGATACCCATCATCCCGTTAGTGTAAAAAAGGGCGAAGCCTCATGAATAACCTCATTGAAATCGTCAGCATCGCCGCCGCGGCGCTTGCCGTGTCGTTCGGCGCGATCGGCCCGGCGCTTGCCGAAGGCCGCGCCGTCGCTGCCGCGATGGATGCCATCGCGCGGCAGCCCGACTCGGCCGGCACCGTGTCGCGTACGCTCTTTGTCGGGCTGGCCATGATCGAGACGATGGCGATCTATTGCCTCGTGATCGCCTTGCTCCTGCTGTTTGCCAACCCGTTCGTGAAATAGGCGGCGGTCATGCGAATCGACTGGTCGACGCTCGCGCTGCAGACGATCAATGCCCTGGTCCTGATCTGGTTGCTGGCGCGGTTCCTGTTCCGCCCGGTTGCGGGCATCATCACCGAGCGCCAGAAGGCGGCGCAGACGCTGATCGCGGACGCCGACGCGGCGAAGCGCGCGGCGGTTCTGGAGCGCGATACAGCGGCTCGCGAGACGCAGCAGCTTGTCGCCGCGCGCGGCGACGCCATGAAAGCGGTGGCCGCCGACGCGGCGGCGGAAAAGGCCGCCTTACTGGCGGCCGCGCAAGCCGATGCGGACAGGCTGCGCGCGGCCGCCGACGCCGAAGCCGAGGCCGCGCGCGTCGAACAGGACAAACTCGTCGCGGTCCGGGCCACCCAGCTGGCCGTCGACATCGCGGCAAAGCTGCTCGCGAAGCTGCCGGAGAACGTGCGCGTGAGCGGTTTTGTCGACGGTCTCGCCGAGGCCATTGCACAACTCCCCGAGCCGGTTCGCGCACAGCTCGGCGCAAACGGCTTGGCGCTCACGCTAGCCGCGCCGCGTGCGCTGAGTCCGCAGGAGCTGGACCATTGCCGCACGGTGCTCGCAGTGTGCCTGAACCGGGCGGTGTCTCTTGCGATCGAGGTCGATCCGCAACTGATTGCCGGGCTGGAACTGCGGGCCGCCCACGCTGTGGTGCGCAATAACTTCGGCGCGGATCTCGCGCAGATCAGGGCGGCGCTGCTGGGTAGCGAGCATGTGCCCAGCTGACATGGCCGACGACCCCTGGCTTGCGGCGCAGCGCAACACGCTGGCCCGCACCGCTGTGACCCCATACGCCGAGACGCTCGGACGGGTCGAGCGGTGCGGCGACGGCATCGCGTTTGTCTCGGGCCTGCCGGACGCGGCCCTCAATGAACTGCTCCATTTCGACAGCGGCGCGACGGGCTTTGCCCACACGCTGGACGCTGACCTGATCAGCGTCGTGCTGCTGGACGACGGGACCGGGGTCGAAGCGGGTGCGCGCGTGACACGTACCGGCACCGTGCTGGAGGTGCCGGTCGGAGAAGGGCTGCTCGGGCGCGTGATCGACCCGCTCGGGCGGCCGCTCGACCGTGACGAGCCAATCGTGGCGACAACGCGCATGGCAGTCGAACGGCCGGCGCCGGCGATCATCGAGCGTGACCTGGTTAGCGAGCCGGTCGAAACCGGTGTGCTCCTCGTCGATGCGCTGTTCGCGATCGGCCGCGGGCAGCGGGAACTGATCATCGGTGATCGCGCCACCGGCAAAACCGCCCTGGCCATCGATGCGATCGTCAATCAGAAACAGTCGGAGATGATCTGTGTGTATGTCGCGATCGGCCAGCGCACGACCGCCGTGCAGCGGGTAATCGAATCCGTCCGCCAGTACGGCGCCCCAGAGCGCTGTATATTCGTCGTCGCCGCCGCGGCATCGGCGCCCGGACTGCAATGGATCGCACCGTTCGCGGGTTTCACCATTGCCGAGTACTTTCGCGATCGCGGACAGCACGCGCTAATCGTCATCGACGATCTCACCAAACATGCTGCGACGCATCGTGAACTGGCGCTCCTGACGCGCGAACCGCCGGGACGCGAGGCCTATCCTGGCGACATCTTCTATGTTCATGCCCGCCTGCTCGAGCGTGCGGCGAAGCTGTCAGCAAAACTGGGGGGCGGCTCGCTGACTGCGCTGCCGATTGCCGAAACCGACATGGGCAACCTGTCCGCGTATATCCCGACCAACCTCATTTCGATCACGGACGGCCAGATTGTGCTGGATGCCGGACTGTTCGCCGCGAACCAGCGGCCGGCCGTCGATGTGGGCTTGAGCGTGAGCCGTGTCGGTGGAAAGGCGCAGCATCCGGCGTTACGCGAGGTGTCGGGCCGCCTGCGGCTCGATTACGCGCAGTTCCTCGAGCTGGAAATGTTCAGCCGCTTCGGCGGTCTGACGGACGCGCGTGTCGCCGGCAAGATCGCTCGCGGGGAACGTATCCGCGCGCTGATTGCACAGCCGCGCTTCAGCGCACTGCGTACCGTCGAGGAGATCGCGCTGCTCACCGCACTGTCGGCGGGCGTATTCGACGCGGCGCCGGCCGGGATCGTTGCCCGGGTGCGAACGCAACTGGCGGCACGACTGCAGAGCCAGCGCGTGCAATCCGAACTGGCGAAAGCGCACGCGCGCTCGCCGTCCGAATCGTTTAACGCCGATGTACAGGCGGCCCTGGTCGCCGCGGTTCGCGAACTGGTTCAGCAGTTGACGCTCCCAGCCACCAGCGGCACGTCGGGCACAGGGAGCGCGCGATGAGCGGAAAACTCAGCGAAATCGAATCGCGCAGCGCCACTGCCCGGCAACTCGACGCCGTGATTGGGGCAATGCGCGGTATCGCGGCAGCCCGCTCGCGCGAAGCGCAACGGCGGCTGCCCGGCATCCGTTCTTCGGCTTCGACAGTCGGGGCCGCGATCGGCGCCGTACTCGCGCACGGTGCCGGGGCGCCAATGCGCGTGCCGGAGCGCGGCACGCAGATCGTCATCGCACTGTGCGCGGAGCAGGGTTTCGTCGGCTCATTCAATGAGCAGATCCTTGACCGCGTACAGTCCCGCCTCGCGTCGGCGCCATGCGAGTGTCTGCTCGTGGGCACACGCGGCGAGATCGCGGCAAACGAACGTCGCCTCGCATTTGCCTGGCGTTCGCCGGCCGCCTCCCATGCCGACGATGTGCCCGCACTCGCCAGCCGTATTACCGACGCACTTTATCTACGTCTCGACCAACGGGTGGTCACCGAAGTCTCGGTCATCCACGCGGTGCCAGGTATCGCGGCCCATAGCGAGATCGTCGATCATCGCCTGATTCCGTTTGATTTTTCCCGTTTTCAGGTAGTGCGGCGCAGTCAGCCGCCGTTGCTCAATTTGCCTTCGGACCGCCTGCTTGCCGGACTGGTCGAAGCGTATGTCTATGTCGAGTTGTGCGAGGCGTTGATGCTCTCGTTCGCTGCTGAGAACGAAGCCCGGGTGCGTGCCATGCTGGCCGCGCGCGCCAATGTGAAAGAGACGCTCGAAGCCCTGACGCAGAATTACCGCCAGGTCCGTCAGGATGAAATCACGGCGGATATTGTGGAACTGGCGGCGAGTGCAGGTGCCGCCGTCTGAGCGGCGATGCCTTCTGCGGCGCCGGGCGAGTCGTCAGCCGCACGCTGCATGGCACGGACTAACGGTCCCGTAGCGTCGAAAATGCCTTGTAGACGACCCGGGGATCATGCTGGCCCTTGTAGACTTTGGGCGCGGCAAGATCGAGTCCGAGCAGCGCATACACCGCGTTCTGCGCCGAGCGCACCGAGTATTCGACGGTGAACACGACGTCGTCGGGCAGTTCGCAGAATTGCCCGGTGAAGGCGAGGTTTTGCCAGCCTTCGGGCACCACGGCAGGCCGGTCGCCACGGCTGCGCGGCAGGAACTGGCTCGTGATGAATGGCATCAGGCAGGGGATGCAGTTGGCGTGTTCGAGAATTCGGGCAGACTCCGCCTCCACCCGCAAATGGCCAAGCATCTCCGTCAGGATTTCGCGGCCGGTGCAGGCCTGCATTGGCTTGCCGACGAAATCGCCGGGCTCGTCGACCCGCAAGCCGTAGCCCCACAACACCTGCACGTCCGCGGGTTGGTCGATGAAATGCGGCTGATGCGGCACCACGATCGACGCCAGCCAGCTCGACTCGGCAAAGGTAATCAGCCCACCTTCACCCGGCACATTGCCGGTCAGGTCGCGGATCAGCCGGAATAACGTCGGGTCGCGCAAGGTCACAGTGAACGACAACCACTTCGAGGCGTCGACGTGATCCGCGAAGACGGACGGGTGGCCGAACTCGGGGCGGCCCGCAGCGATGGTTTTCCAGAGGCGCCAGGCGCCGGTGTCGTCGGTGCTGTTCAAGGCCGCGGGGTGGTCCATGGCGCCCAGGCTGGAAGCGGCTGTCATGGAGCCGAGCGTGACGATGACCTTGTCTGCCGGCCCTACCGGCAGTTCAATACGCTGATGCGCGGTTTCGCAGACAATGCCGCGCACGCGCTTTTCTGCACCGGTTTCGTCGAACAGCAGATTCGTGACCCGGGTGTCCGGCCGGAACGCAACGCCGTGGTCGTCCAGCCAGCGGCGCAATGGCCGGATCATCGAGTCGTACTGGTTGTAGACCGTACGCATGATGCCGTGCAACTGGCTAAACCCGGCCGACATATGCGCGAAGCGCAGCAGATAGCGCCGAAGTTCGACCGCGCTATGCCACGGCTGAAAAGCGAAGGTCGTGCACCACATCAACCAGAAATTGGTCTCGAAGAAGGACGAATCGAAGTGGTCCGAAATCCGGCTATTTCCGAGCATCACTTCGGGTTCGATCGACAGGCGGCCTAGCGTCAGTAGATGTTTTTCGTCGAGCCCATATTCGGGCGTGTCTTCGCGTTTGCCGTTTCCGACAAGCCGCGACTTCGATGAGGTTCTGATGGTCTCGTTCCAGTCGAAGATCTCCTGCGTCACGCTCTTGCTGTTATCCAGCGTAGGGATCGACGAGAACAGGTCATAGGTGCACAGATACTTGCTTTCGAGCATGCGGCCGCCGCGCACGACATAGCCGCCTTCCGCGGTGCCGGCGCCGTCCAGGCTGCCGCCGGGCTTGTCGAGCGCTTCCAGAATGGTGATGTCGCAGCCGCGCACATGCCCGTCGCGGATCAGGAACGCCGCTGCTGCTAACGAAGCGATGCCGCCGCCGATGAGATAGAACTTGCCGCCCTCTTGCGGGTGGCCGTCGAGGTCGGCGTCGGCGCGCAGAGTGGGTGCGTGAATCGGGTCAGAGTTTTGCACGTCGATTTCCTTTTCATGTTCGCCGCTATCCAAATGCAGTCGGACCGCCCCGAGGCGTAGGGTGGACGATGCTCCAACATACCCGCCGTGTCGGCGTTCCGATTGAGTTGGATCAAGTAGCGATCGCGGCGGCGCTTTTTTATCAAGGCGGAAGCTGGGGCCCCTCATTCGTTGCGGACGCTCATGCAGCGCAGGTCCGGCGCATTTCGCTGTTTTGTGATCCTTATCAAGAACACCTGATAGCACGTCCATATGCTGGTCCAGCACAGGGCGTCGTCCGCGTGGTCAATCAGCGTCCTAACCTCGAATTCGGTGGCGAAATGAACGAGCGTTTTCGCATTGCGGGCCTCGGCGGTGTCGATGCCCATGACAACGCGCGGGCGGTGCGTGCATGGCGTTGGCTACAGTGGGTTCTGTTGGGATTCAGCCTGCTCGCCATTCCCGCTTTCTACTTCGAACTGGCCGTCGATTTGCCGATGCTGCATCCGGCGGGCAGGGCGCTCTATGCCTGTATGGCGGCCGCGTTCGCCGTTTCGCTCGCCTGGATGGCCCGTCTGAGCCGCCATCCCAGGCGGTTTCTCATGCGAAACCGTTACGACCTGTTGATCACAATGGGCGCGGCGGCTAGCGTCGCGTGGGGCGTGTCCACGTGGTCGTCGCTCGAATGGGTGCTGCGCATTCTGTTCGTGGGACTGGTGGCGGCGCGCATCGCCATGTCGGTGCGGGCGTTTTTCTCGCCCAATCGCTTACTTTTGCTGTTGGCAATTGCTGCGGTCCTTCTGGCGTCGGCGGGCGCGGGCTTTTACTGGCTCGAGCCGAGCGTGCACAGCTATGCCGAGGGCGTCTGGCTGGCATTCGAAAGTAGCGCGACGGTCGGCTTCGGCGACATGGCGCCGACCACGCCGGCGTCGCGGGTTTTCGCTGCCTTCGTGGTGTTGCTTGGCTACGGTCTGCTGTCGCTGGTGTTCGCGAGCATTGCGGCGATCTTCGTCGAACAGGAAGAGCGCCTGCTGCGCCGTGAAATGCATCGCGACATCAAGACCTTGCAGGCGGAAATCGCGGCGCTGCGAAGGGAGGTGGGCCGCATCGGCACCCAGTCGCACGTCGACGATGGGGCTATCGGACGTGACTGTCCGCCTGAATCGCGCTGAGGGGCAGATGAACGGCAATCGCGAAGCCGGCGCCGGGTGTGCTAGCTATCTGGACGAAGCCACCCAGCTGGCGCGCTCGCTCGCGCATGCCGAGCAAACCGAATGCGCGCGGCCTGCGCTTATCGTCGAGCTCCGTGCCACGCCCGTCGTCTTCAATACGTACGGTGCAGGTGTCGGCGCTCGTCGATATCGCAATCAGCACGTGACGTGCCTCGGCATGCTTCGCGACATTGGTCAGCGCTTCCTGGACGATACGGTAAATCGTGGTAGAAGCGGACGGCGTAAAGCTTGTCTCGTCGAGGCCGGCTTCGACGACGGTCTCGAAGTCGTAGCGATGTGTGAAGTCGTCGACAAGCCACTCGAGCGCGGCGGCCAGGCCGAGGTCGTCCAGCATGGGTGGTCGCAGGTCGGACGCGAGGCGCCGCAGCGATGCCATCATGACGTCGATCTGCTGTTGCAGTCCGGTCGTTGCGGCTAGCGCGGCGGGGCGGGCGTTGCTCGCCGCCAGTTGCACCTCCAGTGCGGCGATGCCCATTTTGAGCGCAGTCAGTTGCTGGCCAAGATCGTCGTGCAATTCGCGAGCGATGCGCTTCTGTTCGTCCTCGCGCGCACTCTGGATCTGCGCCGCCAATTCGCTGCTGTGCTCGAGTTCGGCCAGCCGAATGCGTTCGGTCATATCGCGCGTGACCTTGGCGAAGCCGAGCAGCGCGCCGGACGGATCGTGCACCGCGGTGATCGTGACATCCGCCCAGAAGCGCGAACCGTCCCGGCGCACGCGCCAGCCCTGGTCCTCCGCCCGGCCACGGGCGGCGGCAATGGCAAGTTCACGCGTGGGCTTGTCCGAGGCGACGTCTTCAGGTGTATAGAAAACAGAAAAATGACGGCCGATGATTTCGTCGGTGGAATAGCCCTTGATTTTGCGGGCGCCGCTGTTCCAGCTCGCCACGCGGCCTTCTGGATCCAGCATGAAAATCGCATAATCCTGCACCGCATCGATCAGCAACTGATAGCGGTCCTCCAGCGGGACGTCGGAGTCGTTTGCCGAGCCAGTCTTGCGCTTTGTATAGTTCCAGTTGAAATCCACCGTTATCTCCCGTCCCACGTTGCACGCCTCCCGAATGCGGTTTTCAGAACGGCATATGACGGTAGGTGACGCCGTTTGCCGAAAGCTTAGCATCCGCGCACAGGGCGCGTTCTGGAATGTGGTCGGCAGCGGCCAATGCAGGGTTCAATTCGTCGCCACGCCACGCCGCTCCAATCAGTCAGGCGAGTGTGGGCAACCGCCCGCCTGATGTCTTGACACAAGTCAAGTGGCCTGGGCCATTCGCGCCGATCATTCAATCATCCCGCGGCCGTATCTTGCCGGACTAGCGACGCGACTGCGGCGGGCAATTTCGTGACGGAGCCCGCGCGAAGCACTGCAAGCCTGGGAGAAGATACATGGGAGTCGGTATGCAAATCGTCTATCTCGGCTTTGCCGGGACGTCGCAAATCGAAGCGGAGGCGGCTTCGCAACTGGTGCGCCTGGAGCGTTTCAGCAGGTCCATTTCGGGCTGCCATCTGGCGATCGAATCCATTCGTGTCGCGTCCGGGCGCTCCGGGGCCGACGTGCTGGCTGGCGACAGGCGCAGTCCGGTGTTCGACGCCCGGCTCGATCTGATCATGCGCAATGGCGAGCTCGTCGCGATCGGACATTGTCTGGACACCGATGCCACGGCTGCGATACAGGCGGCATTCGATTCCGCTGAGCAGCAACTCGAACGGAATCCGGCGCGCACGCGCTCCTGATCGTCCCGAGTCCGCTCCTGGGCCGCTCCGGTTCTTTTGAAAAGTGCTACGAGGAGAAAATCATGTACGCAAACATTCTGGTGGCCGTGGACGGCAGTGAAGCGTCGAAACGGGCGCTCAACGAAGCGATTCGCATGGCCAAGCTGGCGCGCGCCAGACTGACGGCGGTGTATGTCATCGATCAGTCGGGTGCGTTCACCTACGCTGGCGCGTGCGATCCCCATCTGCTGACCGACGCCGAACGCCAGGTCGGACACAGCCTGCTGGACGACGCACTCGTGAAAATGCAAGCACTCGGCGTGGCAGGCGATTCCGAGATTCTCGAGACCCAAGGCATCGCCGAGGACATCGCGAGCTGTATCGCGCGCTGTGTCGAGCGGCGTGGCGTGGATCTCGTGGTGATGGGCACCCATGGACGGCGCGGCATGCGGCGCATGGTGCTCGGCAGCGTCGCCGAGCGCTTCGTGCGCCATTCGCCGTGCCCTGTGTTGCTGGTTCGGGAGACCGAAGCCGACGCCTGAGCGCAGCTCAACTGGGGCAGGGCACGCTCACGATAAGTATGGCCAGGTGCGCACTTGATACAGGTCAACGGGCTTTCGCCGGCACCCCCTACATTGAACGCACTGCTGCCTCGCGATCAATGGCAGCGCCACCCGCTGCGGCACAGAGCCGTTCGCCTCAAGGAGATCACCATGTCAGTTAAGCGCGTAGCATTCATCACCGGCGGCATGGGCGGACTCGGCGCCGCCATTAGCCGGCGTCTCCATGATGCCGGCATGGTGGTCGCGATGTCGCACTCGGAACGTAACGATCACGTCGCCACCTGGCTCATGCGCGAACGCGACGCCGGCCGCCACTTTCATGCCTACGAAGCCGACGTGACCAGTTTCGACTCGTGCGCACATTGCGCCGAGCGCGTCCTGAATGAATTTGGTTCGGTCGACATTCTCGTCAACAATGCCGGCATCACGCGCGATTCGACTTTTGCCAAAATGAACAAGGACGACTGGGATGTGGTGCTGCGCACCGATCTCGACGCGCTGTTCAATATGACCAAGCCCTTGCTCGGCGGAATGATTGCGCAAGGCTTCGGACGCGTCGTCAATATCGGCTCGGTGAACGGCGAGCGCGGCGCCTTCGGTCAGACCAACTACGCGGCGGCCAAGGCCGGGATTCACGGCTTCACCATGTCGCTGGCGCTGGAAGTCGCGAAACACGGCGTGACGGTCAATACCGTATCGCCAGGCTACCTCGAGACCGCGATGACCGCAGCCGTGCCGAAGGACGTGATGGAAACGAGGATCCTGCCGCAGATTCCGGTGGGCCGGCTCGGTCAGCCTGATGAAGTCGCGGCTCTGATCGCATTTCTGTGTTCCGACGACACGGGCTTCGTCACAGGCGCGAACTTCGCGATCAATGGCGGCATGCATATGGGTTGAAGGATGACGCGTCAGGCTCGCTGCGCGCGATGTTCGCGTTGTCTGGCATGCCGCGGCCGGAGAGGCGGCGAAGAGAAATGATCGGCCATGATCGGCTCCGCAAAGCAATAAGGTCTCGTCCGGCATAGGCGCGTACGGTTGGCGGAAATTGGCCGAGGTCATTCATTCCGCTGCATGGTCGCCGATATGTATCGCTTGATTCATGTCAATCGGCGCTGCGTGAGCCAGCATAAAGTCGGTCGTATAGCAGGCTCGTTTCGATCAACGGAGGCAATCCCCTATGAAAGCGCTCGTGTATCACGGTCCGGGCAAGAAATCGCTCGACGAACGGCCCATTCCCACGCTCGCCGCACCTGGCGACGCGATAGTCAAGATGACGCGTACCACGATTTGCGGCACCGACCTGCACATTCTGAAGGGCGATGTGCCGACTTGTGAGCCGGGACGCATTCTCGGCCACGAGGGGGTAGGCATCGTGCAGGAGGTCGGCGCGGCAGTGTCGCTGTTCAAACCAGGCGACAGGGTACTGATTTCATGCATTTCGTCGTGCGGCAAATGCGACTACTGCCGGCGCGGCATCTATTCGCATTGCACCACCGGTGGCTGGATTCTTGGCAACAAGATCGACGGCACCCAGGCTGAGTACGTGCGCATTCCCCACGCCGAGACGAGTCTGTATCCGGTTCCGGCCGGTGCCGATGAAGAAGCGCTCGTGATGCTCTCGGACATCCTGCCGACCGGCTTCGAATGCGGCGTGCTGAACGGCAAGGTGCAGCCGGGTAGCACGGTGGCGATTGTCGGGGCCGGCCCGATCGGTCTCGCCGCACTGTTAACCGCGCAGTTCTATTCGCCAGCGCAGATCGTGATGATCGACCTCGATCCGAACCGTCTTGAAGTTGCGAAGCGCTTCGGCGCCACCGCGTGCATCGATAACGGCCACGCCGATCCGGTTGCCGCTGTAATGAAGCTGACGGAGCAGGCGGGCGTTGATTGCGCGATAGAGGCGGTCGGCATACCGGCTACGTTCGAGTTGTGCGAGGCGCTTATTGCGCCCGGCGGCGTGATCGCGAATGTGGGCGTGCACGGCGTGAAAGCCGATCTGCACCTCGAAAAACTGTGGGATCGCAACATCGCGATCACGACGCGTCTCGTCGATACCGTGAGCACGCCGATGCTACTCAAAACCGTTCGCTCGGGCCGCATCGACCCCGCGCGGTTGATCACGCACCGCTTCCAGCTCGAGGATGTCGCAGGTGCTTACGACACCTTCGGCCGAGCGGCCGAGACGCATGCGCTGAAAGTCATCATCGAGGTGTCCTAGCCGTCGAGACGACTTGACCCACGAGCCGTCAGGAAAGCCGGCCCGCCGGCGATCCGCACGGCCGCGCCATTCAACCGATCCGGTGTCCATGATGTCCATGGATGTTTTGAGGAGTGACACGATGAGCAACTTGACTCGTTTTGACCCGTTTCCGCTCGAACCCATGTCGGAGCTGTTCCAGGGCTTATTTCGTCCGCTGCACGGCGGCGCGGGTGGCAACGCGCCGCTGGCCGATATCAAGGTCGATGTGACGGAAAGCGACACGGAGTACACGGTGAAAGCCGAACTGCCAGGTGTCGAGAAGGACGATATTGACGTGAAAATCGATGGCAACCTCCTATCGATCAGCGCCAAGGTCGAGCGTAAGCAGGAACTGAAAGACGGCGAACGGGTGATTCGGCGTGAGCGTTATTCGGGCGCTGTCAGCCGGTCGTTTTCGCTCGTGAGCGAGATCAACGAAGCCACTGCGGCCGCGCAATACAAGGACGGTGTGCTCTCGTTGACGCTGCCCAAGAAGGCGGCGTCCGAGCGCAAACGCCTGCCGATCAATTGATCGGCGCCGCGCCGGGCGCACGGCTGCACGTCCCGGCGCGGCTGCAATCCCTTGCATGCCACATCAAGGAGCAAGCAATGAAGTCGGACATGGAATTGAAGCGGCAGGTCGAAGACGAACTGGCGTGGGATCCGGCCGTCGAAATCACGGACATCGGCGTCGAAGTGCGCGACCGCGTCGTCACCCTGTCCGGGCATCCGGCCAGCTACGCCGAGAAACTGGCTGCGGAGAAAGCGGCGCAGCGCGTGGCGGGCGTCAAGGCCGTCGTGGTGGAAATGGATATCCGCCTGCTGCATACGGACGTGAGAACCGATGAAGACATCGCCAACGCCGTTCGTACGATCCTGCGCTGGACCGTCGGATTGAGTGAAGATGCCGTCAAGGTGCAGGTCGAAAAAGGCCGGGTGACGTTGAGCGGGGAGGTGGATTGTGCTTATCAGAGCCATGTCGCCACGCGGACCGTATCGCACATGCGCGGTGTGACGGGCGTCTCGAACATGATCCGTATCGGCGGGGACGCTGCCGCGCAGGATATCGGTGAGCAGATCAGCCAGGCGCTGCAACGCCACGCCGATCGTGAAGCGAAGCACATCGCGATCAAGGTGCATGAGGGCACCGTTACCCTCACGGGCAAGGTCGATTCCGCGGCCGAACGATCGGCCGCGCGCGGAGCGGCATGGTCGGCACCGGGTGTGCACGCGGTCGTCGACAACCTGACGGTCGGCTAACTGACGGCGAGAGGCCCGGATCGCCTGCTTCGAGGCGGTTCGGCCTCGCGCGGTCGAAGGACCTGGAGCGACTCATGACAATTTCGGGCAACGTCTGCGAGAACGACTGGTCGGTGTCGGTCGTGACGCATCAGGTATCGGGCGGCTTCGACTGCTCGATCCAGCTCAGCCACAACACGCCGGAGGGCGTTTTCACACACGCGTTCACCCACAGCAGCATTTATTCGAACGAGCGTGAGGCGGTGCTGGCCGGTTTGCGGGAAGGGATAGTCTGGGTGCAGCTCAAGATGTCGAAGACCTTGTCGGTTCAGCCTCGCGAATCTTCTGTTGAGCCGGAGTGAGGTCTGTCACACCCTCCTTATCTATCACTTCGCGCGTCTGTCAACGTCGCAGCCGAACACGACAGCCGGACATGTGGACGGAAAGGTGCATGAAGCTCGCGTGCAGGAAGCCGTAGGTCAACAACTGCCAGATGTGAAATGCCGGGACGCCGTGTCAGGACGGTTGAAAACGCGTCGAGCGGCACGTGTACATGAAGCGTTTGCTCGATCCGGCTGGAGATGTCTGCGCGCGCAAGACTATCGACGCCCCGATCCCGCTCGAACTGCGAGTCGAGATTCACGGCACTCGAGCGGCCCGCGTCCATGTGAGTTTCAGCATAGACCGCTGTAATCACGCAGAGACGAATAATTGATTGATTTCCATCGCGGTCGAGAAGACAAACAGTATGCGGACTAGTCGACAGCAGACGGCCGGCGTCGGGTTGGTTTGAGTCAAGCCGCAGGGCGCTGTCGCAGCGGACGGATCGACAGGTGCACGCAACGGCCTTCGAGATGATCCATGTCAAACGAGAGGATGCCGTGCCGGCCTAATCTCAAACCACACGAGGGCGTACCGGCGTCCGGATACTGACGATCGAGACGGGCCGGTCCCACGAATTGAAGGACCCTAACTGTTCAGGAGGCTTACCATGCGCGCATCCGATGTCATGACCAGCAACGTCATAACGGTCACACCCGACATGACCGTGCGAGAGGTCGCCAGAATTTTTGTCGACAACGGCATCAGCGGCGCGCCGGTCCTGGATCCGGACGGCCATGTCGCCGGCATGATCAGCGAAGGCGATCTGCTTCGCCGCAGCGAAATCGGCACCGAAGAGCGCACGCGAACTTCGTGGCTCGATCTCTGGTCCGCGAACCATGAAGCACGGGATTACATCAAGACCCACGCGGTGAAAGTGCGCGACGTGATGACCTCCGGCGTGGTGAGCGTTCAGCCCGAAACGCCACTCGGCGAAGTGGCCGGCCTTCTCGAGACGCGGCACATCAAACGCGTGCCCGTGATGCAAGCAGGGCAGCTCGTGGGTATTGTGAGCCGCGCCAATCTCGTGCAGGCGCTGGCAAGCGTACCGGACGAGCCGTCAACGGATGTGACGCTCTCGGACGGCGAGATCCGCGCCATGTTGATGGGTGAACTGGCGGGCCGTAAGTGGAGCTTCGCCGGACGCAATATCGTCGTCACCGACGGAGTCGTGCATCTGTGGGGCATCTTCCATTCGATGGAAACCGTCGACGCGGTTCGTGTGGCGGCGCAAAACATACCCGGCGTCAAGCGCGTGGAGGATCACACCGAGCCTTATCCGGCGATGCCAGGCATTTAGCAGACAACGGCCTAAACGGTTCGGCATTCAGGATTGGAGGCGTAATGACTCAACTCATTCCCGAGCAATGGCTCAGCATGGAAAGCGGTGGCTTCGACAAACTGTTCGGCATCACTACCGGGTGCTGCGACGCGTTCGAGAGGCTGACCGCGTTGAATCTGCAGGCAATCCGGTTTGGACTCGCTGAAACCCAGGAAGCAATTGCCCGGACTTGCGTCGCGAACAATCTGCCGGAAATGCTTAGTCTGCCGATTTTGCTCGCTCCGGTGGGCTTCGCCCAGACACAGTCTTACTGTCGGCAGTTCTTCGAGATCATGTCCGGTCTTCAGCAGGATTCGGCACCGCAGCAGCCGGTTTGCGCAGCCCCGGAACCGCATTTTGCGGACAACCTGCTTGGCAGCCTTGCTACTCAGTCGCTGGTGCCTTGCGATGTGCCGGCAAAACCGGCGATGCCCGCGGCACTCGCCGCCGGGCATGCGGCAACAGCAACCACTGAACTCAAAAAGAGGCGGCCAGCCAGGAAGACGATCCAGCCGATGCAGACGGAATAGCAGTCTTTGGTTTCAACATTGCAAAGATAGACCCGGCTGCTATCGGGGGCTCACAGCTTGATTTGTGTGCCCTTCGTTCCGGTTGCCATCGCCTCGATATGCTCGAGCGATCCGCTCACCGCGCGTTTTCCGGTGCGCGTGACGAAATCGCACGCCGCGTCGATATTGGATATCGCGTGCGCAAGGCAGACCGGCGGAGCCGACACGCATCAAGGTTGAGAGATGAGGAGAATTATCGCATGGGCGGTCATGTCGCTCGTCGCTGTCGCTTTGCTCGGTGCCTGCCTCGCTACGTGCCGGTGGACGATGCCGAGGTGAGTACCGCGTTGAAGGAGGTCCTTCAACAGTACGATAAGCGTGCCGAACTCACCAGAGACCTGATCATGCTGGTGCAGTCCGCGCCGAATCGAAACGATGCGCTTGTCGCGGCAGTGATGGCCGCGCAAGCCGATCTGGACTGCATCCGGATAGCCCCGGGAGCGCTGGTGGAGCAGGTTGCTTTCGAGCGGTTTGAGATCGCACAGCGGCAATTGAGCGACGCGCTATCAAGTCTTCTGGTCGAGTCCGGCAATGACAGGTACTTTCACAAAGACCCCCGGTTCAGGTCGCTGTCGAGGCAACTGGGCGGGGTTGACAGGCAGATCGCCGTCACACAGAAAGCGTACGATGAGGCAGTCGACCGCTATAACGCCAGCCTGAATGCCTTCCCGCATGGGGTCGAGGCACGCATCCTGGCGCTGCACGAGCGGCCTAAATTCAGCGCGGCCGCCGAGACGGCGACGCGGCCGCCGCGCACCGATTTCGGTACGTTGCGTGGCTCGATGCGGGTGTGATGAAAACAGTTCCTTGGAGGACAACTTCCATGAAGTCGGACAGTCAACTGAAGCAGGAAGTCGAGCACGAGCTAATGAGCAACGCGGCCGTCGACGCAAACGGGATAGGCGTTGCCGTGGTCAACGGCATCGTTACTCTCACTGGACACGTTCCGGACTATGCGAGGAAAGTCGCTGCTGAAAAGTGCGCACTCAGAATCGCCGGTGTCGTCGCGGTGGTAGTCGGCATCGACGTGAAACTTCGCGAGTCGGAGCAACGCACTGACGAGGACGTTGCCTTGAGCGTGAGCGCCGTTCTCGAGTGGATCGCGGGCCTCGAAGAGCATGCGATCAGGATCAAGGTCGAGAAGGGGTGGGTGACATTGAGCGGCGAAGTCGAGGATGGATACCGCAGCCACATGGCCGAAAAAAATATCATTCACATGCGTGGCGTGACCGGCGTCACGAACAACATCAGGATTCGTGGCTCGGCATCCCCGCTCGACATCGAATACAACATCCGCAAAGCCATCCAGCGGCATACCGATCGTGAGTTGAAGCACGTGGGCGTCGAAGTCGACGACGGCAGGGTGATCCTCTCGGGCCGTCTCAGTTCGGCCATTGAGCGTTCCATTGTGTCAGGGGCTGCGCGTTCGACGCCTGGCGTGAAGGCTGTTGTCGACCGCCTTGTGATCGGCTGACGCGGCGAGCCTCGCTTCTGCCGCGCTCGCTGCGGTCGTTGCCGGTTTCATGCGCGTTGCGTTCCGTCCTGACGAACCCTATCTCGCCCCCTCACTGGAAACCGGGTAGACCGATTTGTCCGGCGTTTTGCGGAACCCGGCGTACCCTGTCGATGTGGAAGCCCATGCCGGCAAGCCGGGCGAGCATGTCTTTGTACACGGCCTCATCCATCGCCGGTGTGCGCGAAAGCACCCACACCATGTTGCCGTCGGCCATGCAGCGAATCGTGTAACGATACTCGGGGTCCACATACGCGGTGACGACCACCACTTCGAACGGCCAGATCAGTCCCACGCGCCATTTCGTGTTCCCCGTTCCGGACATCACCTTCGCCACGAATTGGCTTCCCGTGACCGGCTGATCGAAACCATAACGCCGGCCGAGATACTGATCGTCGATTGTTCCATCGCCGCGCAACGTCCATTCATCGTAGCTGCCGACATAGTCGTGCTCGCTCAGAAACGGCGTTTCCGCGATCACGTACCACCGTCCCATGTACCGTTCCAGATCGATAGGCGGGCCCGGCTCGGGATCCTACCCCTCGCCATGATTCGAGAAGATTTGAATTCCGGCCGACTTGTGCAACTGCTCGCCTGAGGTGCCAGGTGATCTCCTCGATCCTGGGCGGGTGCAATGGCGAATTCGCCCATCCACGGTCACGCCATCACATGAAAGCCCGCATCTGCATAGATCGTCGAGCCCGTCAGGGTCATACCGGCCTCGCTCGCGAGGACGGCAGCGATTCGCCCGATTTCCTCAATCGTGACGAGATGCTGCGCGGGCGTGTGCGCACGAACGTCGTCAAGCAACGCATCGAAGTGGTCGATGCCCGTCGCGGCACGTGTCTTGACTGCACCGGCGGAGATGGCGTGAACATGGATACGGTGTGCCGCCAGATCGGCGGCGAGATAACGCACGCTCGACTCGAGCGCGGCCTTCACAGGACCCATGACGTTGTAGTGTTCGACCGCGCGCTCGGCGCCGTAAAAGCTTACCGTCATCAGGCTTCCGCCGTCGGTCATGAGTGGCAGAGCGAGTCTGGCCATGCGGATGAATGAGTGGCAAGAAACGTCCATCGCGAGCGCGAAGCCTTCGGCCGAACAGTCAGCCAGACTGGCATGCAGATCGCCAGCCGGCGCGAAGGCGATCGAATGGAGCACGAAGTCGAGCCGTCCCCAGTCTTTCGCGATCCGCTCGAATACCGCTTCCAGCTGACCGGGAATGCGGACGTCACAGGGCAAAACGATGCGCGACCCGAGCGTCTGTGCAACCGGGCAGACAAACGGCTCGGCCTTGTCGTTCAGGTACGTGAGCGCCAGCTCTGCGCCGGCCGCGCGAAACACGGTGGCGCAGCCCGTGGCGATGCTGTGCTCGTTGGCAATGCCGACGACCAGTCCGCGTTTGCCGGCCAGATCGATGATCGGCTTCATGTTTTCGCCTCCTCCTGATGGAGTACCGAAACCGCCTCGCTGGCGATGATCTGCTCTTCGTCGGTTGGCAGCACGAGCACGGCCACCCGGCTGCGGGCGCTGCTGATGAGACGTGCGTTGCCGTTGTTCGCCTCGCGATCGAGTTCGACACCTAACCACGCGAGCCGCTCGCAGACGGCGCGGCGTGTCTCTGGCTGGTGTTCGCCGATTCCCGCCGTGAACACCAAGCTATCCAGGCCGCCGAGGCTGGTCGCGAGCCGGGCAGTCTCGCCCGCAATACGAAACGCGAACAGTGCCATTGCTTCGCGGGCCTCGGGCCGTTCACTGACCTGCAGTTCACGGCTATCGGCGCTGATACCCGAGACGCCGAGCAAGCCGGACTTTTCGTACAGCATTTTTTCGACCTCCTTGATGTTGATACCCTGCTGTTCAACCAGGTGCAGCACGACACCGGCGTCGAGTGCGCCGCAGCGGGTGGCCATCGGAATGCCGTCGAGCGTCGAGAAGCCCATGCTCGTGTCGCAACTCTTGCCGGCTTCGAAGGCGCACAGGCTCGCACCGCTGCCCAGGTGCGCCGCAACGACCTTGCCGCGGGCGAGTTGCGGGAATTGATGAGCGAGCTGGCCGATCACGAACTGATAGGACAGGCCATGAAAACCATAGCGCTTGACACCCTTGTCGAAGAGTTCGCGCGGAATTGCAAATCGGCGCACGAGATCTGTCTGCGTGCGGTGAAATGCGGTGTCGAAGGATGCCGACTGAACGAGATGGGGCCGCAGATGCCGGATTGCTCGAATGAGACGGGCACTCTGCGGTTGATGCAACGGCGCGAGCGACACGAGCTCGGCGATGGCGGCGAGCGTGTCGCCGTCGATTGCAACCGGCCCGGCGAAGCGATCGCCCCCGTGCACGACGCGATGGCCGACCGAAATGAGATCGTCGAGCGGGAAGTGGGTGGCGAACCGTCCCAGCGTCTCGTCGAGCACGTGGTGCAGATCCTCGGTGACAGCCGCTTTCAGGGGAATCTCGCTGGTCTTGCTGCCATTGGTGAGATGGAGCCGCAGCGGCTGATGCCGGAAATCGATCATGCCCTGACCGATTCTCGTGGCTTTACCGGCGGTGACGCTGAACAGCCCGATCTTGATCGTCGACGAGCCTGGGTTGAACGTAAGCAGCAGCGGGGTGCTCATGATCGGACAAGCCCTCGTGGGTGATGTGCCGCCACCAGCTTGGCGAGGGCGGCAGAGGCCAAGCGCCCTCGCAGGGTGTCGGCACGGCTGGTCAGGATGATCGGAATACGCGCGCCAAGCACAATGCCAGCGCCGTCGGCGCCGGCGAAGTACATCAATTGCTTGGCCAGCATGTTGCCCGCTTCCAGATCGGGGACGAGCAGGATGTCAGCCTGACCGGCCACGGGCGAATTGATGCCCTTAACTTGTGCTGCGGCTAGACTGATCGCATTGTCGAAGGCGAGCGGCCCGTCGACCAGAGCGCCGGTGATTTGTCCGCGCCCGGCCATCACGGTGAGCGCGGCGGCGTCGAGCGTGGTCTGCATTCTGGGGTTGACTGTTTCCTCGGCGGCCAGCACGGCGACGCGCGGCACTTCAACGCCCAGCACATGCAAAAGATCGATCGCGTTCTGGCAGATATCGCGTTTCTGTTCCAGCGACGGTGCAATGTTGATGGCCGCATCGGTAACGATCAGCGGCTTCGAATACGCCGGCACGTCCATCGCATACGCATGGCTGATCCTTCGTCCGGTTCGCAGGTTCGACGATGATGCAACCACGGCGGAAAGCAGTTCGTCAGTGTGCAGGCTGCCTTTCATCAACGCGTTGACCTTGCCGGCGGCGCCCAGTTCGACCGCGCGAGCGGCAGCTGCATGGCTGTGCTCGACGGCTTCGATCGTTACACCTTCGAGGCTGACGTGAGCGGCTTCAGCGGCGGCGCGGATTCTGGCTTCCGGGCCGATCAGCAGCGGATCGAGCAAGCCTTCGTCACGTGCCTCGATGGCGGCCCTGATCGCATCCACCGAACACGGATGCACGATCGCCGTGCGTAGCGCGGGACTGGACCGGGCGTTGCGGAGGAATGCTTCATACCGGTCGTGACGGCGCACCGAAATATCCGGGCGGACCGTCCGCGGCCAGATGATCGGCGTATCGGGTGCGATCACGGTGGCGGTGCCGAGCAGCACCACCTGGCCCTTCTGGTTGGTGCAACGTGTATCGAGCAGGACGATGTGCTTCTCGACGCGTTTCTCCTTCACGGTAACCGTGATGGTGATGACATCGCCTGGCACGACCGGACGCTGGAACTGCAGATTCTGATCGAGGTAGATGGTGCCGGGACCTGGCAGTTTCGTCCCGAGCACGGCCGAAATGAGGCTGGCTGTCCACATTCCCTGCACGACCACGTGCCCGAACAGATCACCCGATGCGAAGACGGCGTCGGTGTGGGCCGGATTGACATCGCCGGACATGGCGGCAAACAGGTCGATGTCGTTCTGTTCGGCGAGCCTGACGAGCGAAGCGGCTTCGCCGATCTCAAGCTGATCGAAGGTTCGATTGCGCAACAGGATGTCGTCCATGTGAGTACTCTCAGTGCTGGAAGACGAAGGTGCCGGGCGCGTCGCCGAGTGTCTCCCCGTGTGCATCGGACGCAGCAACGGGTGGCGCGACGCGCTGCGGGCTTGAATGCGCCTTGAGCCAGTCGGTCCACGCGGGCCACCAGGAGCCTTGCTGCGATGCACTCGCAGCGAGCCATTCGTCGGGACTCACGCGCAGATCGTCCGCCGCGGTCCGATAGATCCGGAAATAGCGATGCGCGTGCCCAGGCTCGCTGACGATCCCGGCATTGTGGCCACCACTGGTGAGAACGAACGTGATCTCGGTATCCGACAGGTTGTGAATCTTGTAGACCGAATGCCACGGCGCAATATGGTCGCGCTCCGTCGATACTACGAACAGCGGTGCGCGAATGTTGCGGATCGAGACAGGACGGTTGTCGACCTGATACCGGCCGCACGCCAGATCGTTGTTCAGGAAGAGGCGGCGCAGGTACTCGGAATGCATCCGGTACGGCATGCGCGTGGTATCGGCGTTCCACGCCATCAGGTCGATCATCGGTGCGCGCTCGCCCAGCAAATAGTCATGGACGATACGCGACCAGATGAGGTCGTTCGACTGTAGTAGCTGGAATGCCCCCGACATCTGACCGGCGGCAAGATAGCCCTGTGACCACATCATGCTTTCGAGAAAATAAACCTCGCTGTCGTCGATGAAAAGCTGCAGCTCGCCTGGCTCGGTGAAGTCTGTTTGTGCGGCAAATAGCGTGACTGATGCCAGCCGGTCGTCGCCCGAACCTGCCATGGCTGCCGCAGCAATCGACAGCAAGGTGCCGCCGAGGCAATAGCCGGTCGCATGAATCTTGCTGTCCAGGACGATGCTCGAGACGGCGTCGAGCGCCTCAATCACGCCGAATTGCCGGTAATCCTCGAGGCTGAGTTCGCGGTCTTCGGCATCCACGTTGCGCCACGAGATGCAGAACACTGTGTGTCCCTGTTCGACCAGATAGCGAATCAGCGAATTGTGCGGCGAGAGATCCAGGATGTAGTACTTCATGATCCACGCCGGCACGATCAGGACCGGCTCGGCCAGCACCGTGCTGGTGGCGGGGCTGTATTGAATGAGTTCGATCAGGTGATTGCGAAACACGACCTTGCCTGGCGTGGCGGCGAGATTGACCCCGACCTTGAACTGATCAAGTCCTGCCGGCGGCTGGCCGCCGGCCTGCCGTGCCGCGTCTTCGAGCGCGTTGCGCACGCCGTCGATGAGGCTTACGCCGAGCGTCGAAGCGGCGTGCTGCGAGACCTCGGGATTGGTGAGCGGGAAATTCGTCGGCGCCATCATATCGAGCAACTGGCGGGCGCTGAACGACACCACGTCCTCATGATGGCGAGTTGTGCCCGGCACATCGCGAGTTGCGACATTCCACCATTGTTCGGTCAACAGAAAGGCCTGTTGCCAGAACCGGTAAGGTTCGGTTTGCCACGGTTCGGCGAGAAACCGGCTATCGCCTGCAGACGGTTCCGCCAATGGCTGGGCGTAGCAACCGAGCCCAGTCCGAATCATGTATTCAGTGATGCGCTGTGCGTTCTGGGCGCAGAGTGAGGTAAGTTCCAGTTGCTTGCCCGGCGCCGCCGCGAGATGAATGAGCCAGTCGGCAAGCGCTGCGCGTAGCGACGCGGGCGACAGGCCCCCGGTCATGCGCGCGATCATGGCTTCTTTCGCATGATCGAGCGCACGAAAGGATTCGGTGGCGGTGGATACCGCGGGTCTGTCCAGAAACGTGGGATTCTCAGCGGTGGCCGGCTTGGTGCGGGTGTCCATTTCAGGTTCCTCAGGGTCTACGGCGCTTGGCTTACGATGAAACGGCTGTGTCGACGCGGTCGCTTCGGGCGTAGAACGCACGTCCGGTGCGATAACTTCCCCAGAGCGCTGACGGCGAAGTGTTTTTCAGTGCACGGATTCGCCCCACTTTGTTGCGGCGCCTCCGTCTGGATTGTGCGCAGCAGCAAGAGCTTCCGTAGAGGACTGTAGCTTTCCGATGGCCGTCGTGATTGATCTGAGTCAAGCGAGTCACGGGCACCCGTTCGCGCGCGGCAGCTTCTCTGCACAAGTTGATGCGCCGATGGCGCGTACAGAGCGGGCGTGTCTAACTTGGAATGAACATCCCGATGGCCGCCGCCCCCATGAGGGCTGTTGCGACCCATCCGAGGATGATCAAGGGCCTGCTTGCGGTGAAATCGCCCATCACCGACTTCTTCGACACCAGGATGATGATGACCGCCATCAGGGGGACGGCCACCACGCCGTTGATGACGGCACTCCAGAACAGCGCCTTCATTGGGCTGATCGGCGAGTACTGGATGCCGAGCGCGGCGAGCACGCTGACGGCGATGATGCCGTAGAAGCCACGCGCCGCGCCAACGCTGCGCTCGAGTCCCTCCTTCCAGCCCATTGCCTCGGACAGCGCGTAAGCGCCGGACCCGGCCAGCACGGGCACGCCGATCAGGCCGACGCCTAGAATGCCCAACGCAAAGAGTATGTAAGCAAAATTGCCGGCGAGTGGCCGCAGTGCACTGGCGGCTTGAGCCGCGGTATTGATGTCGGTAATCCCCGCAACGTGTAGCGTGACAGCTGTTGCCAGAATGATGAAGTAGGCAGTGATGTCGGAGTAGAGCATGCCGCTCCATGTGTCCCAGCGGATGCGACGGAGTTCCGCCGGCGCGGCGCTCGCATCGCAAATGAGCGGGGCCGAATCACGCCTCGCATGCATGTCTTCCACCTCTTCGGACGCTTGCCAGAAGAACAGGTAAGGGCTGATGGTGGTGCCTAGCACGCCGACCACCACGGCAGCGGCGTTGGCGTTCGGTGTGAACTTCGGCCACAGGGTGCGCGACATAACCTCCCCCCACGGAACATGCACGGTAAACAATACCGCCGCGTACGCAAGCAGGGAAACCGTCAACCACTTCAGGAAGAAGACGTAACGATGATAGGGGACAAACAACTGCAGCAGCAGCGTGCCGAACACAAACAACGCTGTCATCAGATGGCGGTTGATCCCGCTGACCAGTTCGGCGACTTCGCCCATGGCGGCAACGTCCGCGGCAATATTGAGGGTGTTCGCCACGAGCAATAGCAGCACGACGGCCTGCAACACAAGCGGCGGAAAAGAAGTCTTGATGTTGGCCGCCAGTCCTTTCCCGGTCACCCGGCCAAGATTCGCGCACATCGATTGAACGGCGGCCATGAGCGGAAATGCCAGCGGCATCGTCCAGAGCATGTTGGGGCCAAACTGGGCGCCGGCCTGGGAATAGGTGGCGATGCCGCTGGGATCATCGTCGGCCACCCCTGTGATCAACCCGGGGCCAACGCGCGATAGCGGGTGCTCCTTCAGGCGCTCCCAGGCGGTTCGGAGGGTGCTGACGCGGGGCACTTCATTGACGTCCACTCGTTCACCTGGCTCATGGGAAACGGGCACAGGTGAACCGTGCCCATGGATCGGACTACCTCGCCATATTGGACTCGTCAGGACACCTGGTCAGATTGATCTCGATCAAGTGCTCGCGCGAGACGTCATTTCGGCAAGTGTGCGCCATGCGTGTTCAAGCGATGAGATGAAAGGCGGATCGACGCGCTGCATCAGGCGCTTCAGGGCCTGCGCGAGTCGATTGAGCGAGCTTCTGGCGCGGCTTCAGATCATCGCCGCGGCGCAGGCGATGGATGCGGCGCGCCCGTTTCATCGAAACGACGCGATTCCAGCCACATCACGTTGATAATGCCGAACGAAAGTGCCACACCAATGCCAAGAATCCAGCTGAAATACCACATCATGTGCTCCTGTGAGTCTGGTTAGTAACGCGCGCGACGCGATGTCCGGAACGCCTCAATACATCGAGTGGCTGTTCTCTTCGAGGGCGGCCGCCGTGACCTTGCCGCGCATCACACGGTACACCCAGCTCGTGTAGATCAGCACGATCGGCAGGAAGATGATGACGGCGATCAGCATGATCTGCAGCGTCATCTGGCTCGAGGTCGAATCCCACACTGTGAGGCTGCTGCGTTCGTCGAGCGACGACGGCATGATGAACGGAAACATCGAGAAGCCCGCCGTCAGGATCACGCCGACGATCATCAACCCGGTCGACATAAACACGCTCTTTTCAAAGCGCGAACTGGCGAGCACCAACGCCAGCACGCCGCCCAGCACGCCGATCACCGGCGCCGCGATCATCCACGGATAGGTTGAGTAGTTGGTGAGCCACAGGCCGGGCGCTCCGATCACGCTCTTCAGCAGCGGGTTGGCAACCGTGTCGAACGGCGCGGCGTCGACGATCCGGTAGCCGCCGATCATGGTTGCGATCAGCACGCCGGCAATCAGAAACAACACCACCCCGGCAAGCGACGCAATGCGCAACGCTATCGAGGCGCGGCGGGCAATCACCCCGTCGGTTTTCATCTTCACGAAAGCGGCGCCGTGCGCGGCCAGCATCGACACGCTGACGAGCCCGCACAACACGGCGAAGGGGTTGAGCAGCGCAAAGAAACCGCCGTGGTAGGAGACGCGCAGGTCGGTATCGAACGAGAATGGCACGCCTTGCAGCAGATTGCCGAACGCGACACCGATCACCAGCGCCGGCACAAATCCGCCGATGAACAGCGCCCAGTCCCACGCATTACGCCAGCGCGGATCCTCGCGCTTGCTGCGGTAGTCGAAGCCCACCGGGCGGAAGAACAGTGAGAACAGCACCAGCAGCATCGCGAAATAGAAACCCGAGAAGGACGCCGCGTAGACGAGCGGCCATGCCGCGAACATCGCGCCGCCCGCGGTGATGAACCAGACCTGGTTGCCTTCCCAGGTCGCGCCGACCGTATTTACCACGATGCGCCGCTCCTTGTCCGTCTTCGCGATGAACGGCAGCAGGATGGCGGCGCCCATATCGAAGCCGTCGGTGAGTGCGAAGCCGATTAGCAGCACGCCGATCAATACCCACCAGATCACTTTGAGGGTTGCATAATCCATGATGATTTTTCCCTTATTACACAGCGTGCGCAGCGCGGTGGCGAGTCATGCGGCCGTGGTGGTCAGCGGCTTGGACGGCTGAGCCGGTGGCGGCGATTCGTGGTGGTAGCGTCCCGTATGCAGTGACGAAGGGCCGAGGCGCGCGTACTTGAACATCAGTGTGATCTCGATCACGAAGAGGGCCGTGTAGAACAGCACGAAGCCGCCAATGCTCAGGTACAGGTCGGTGGCTGTCAGGCTCGAGGCCGATAATGCGGTGGGCAGGATGCCGGCAATCGTCCACGGTTGACGACCCACTTCGGCAACCACCCAGCCGAACTCCGCCGCGAGCCATGGCAGCGGGATCGCCCACACCGCCCAGCGCAGGAACCAGCGGCGCTTATCCAGTAGCAGCGAACGCTGCGCGCAGAACCAGAACGCGAGCACGAAGGTCGCAAGGAACAGGATGCCGAGGCCCACCATGATCCGGAAGGAGAAGAACACCGGCAGCACGGGCGGGATGGTTTTTTTTGCCGCCTGGGCGATCTGGTCCGGCGTCGCATCGGTGACGTTGGCCGTGAACTGCTTGAGCATCAGGGCGTAGCCGAGATTGTCCTTGTGGAGCGCGAAGGTGGCCTTGGCGTCGTCGGTGGCATTGCCTTGCTTGAGCTGCTGTAATGCGCCGTACGCGATCATGCCGTCCTTGATGCGCAGTTCGTTTTGCGCGATCAGATCCTTCAGTCCCAGTACAGGCTCATCGAACGAACGCGTCGCGATGATGCCGAGCGCGTAGGGAACCCGGATGGCGTAGTCGGTCCTTTCTTCCTGCTGATTCGGTATGCCGAAGATCGTAAACGGGGCCGGCGCTGGCGCTGTTTCCCATTCAGACTCAATAGCGGCGAGTTTGACCTGCTGGACTTCGCCGGTGCGGTAGCCGGATTCGTCGCCGAGGACGATCACACAGAGCGTCGATGCAAGCCCAAAACCCGCTGCGATCGCAAACGAGCGCAGCGCGAATTCGGTGTCGCGGCGCTTGAGCAGATACCACGACGAGATACCGAGCACGAACATCGACGCCGTGACGTAGCCGGCCGATACCGTATGCACGAACTTTACCTGGGCAACCGGATTGAACAGCACCGAGAAGATGCTGTCGAGTTCCATTCGCATGGTCTGGTAGTTGAACTCGGCACCGACTGGATTGTTCATCCAGCCGTTCGCCACCAGAATCCACAACGCGGACAGGTTCGAGCCGAGTGCAACGAGAAAGGTGACGATCAGATGCTGGCCCCTCGAAAGACGATTCCAGCCGAAGAAAAACAGGCCGACGAAAGTCGATTCGAGGAAGAACGCCATTAGCCCTTCGACGGCGAGCGGCACGCCGAAAATATCGCCGACGTAATGCGAGTAGTACGACCAGTTGGTACCGAACTGGAACTCCAGCGTGAGGCCGGTCGTAACGCCCATGGCGAAATTGATGCCGAACAGCTTGCCCCAGAACTGCGTCATGTCTTTGTAGATCTGCTTGCCGGTCATCACGTAGACGGATTCCATGATGACGAGCAGCCACGACAGTCCGAGCGTAAGGGGGACGAACAGAAAGTGATAAAGCGCCGTCACGGCAAACTGGAGGCGCGAAAGATCGACGACTTCGCTAACGGGCATGTTGTTCACCTTGAGGCGGATGCGAGGCAGGCACTGAAAGCAGTGCCTGCGCGACGAGTGCGGGCGGCATGGACATGTTCTCCGCCAGCGGATGATTGAAGAAGGTGTACTTCAGTACCATCAGGAGTGAAAATTTGATGGCAAGCACAATGACGATATCTCGCCTGAAGGTGGGGCCGCGCACCCAGCCGGCGAGTCGCGCATGCAGGGCAGGACGAGGCGGATTCCTGTCGTTCAGCGTTATGGTCATGATCGGTCGACGGACGGCTTCACACCGGTTTTCGCAGTCGGATTCAAGCCGCGGAGGCGGCTTGACGAGTATGTGACGATCTGGGATGCAGACGATCTGCGGTTGCCGGCTGCGCCATCGGATCGACAGGTCACATCTTCACGAGAGACGCTATTGGTGCTCTTGAGCTAGATCAAGAAAGCGGGCCATCCGCGCTAACTACCAACCGGTGCCATTGACACGCGGCGCAGTTGACCTCTGTCAATTCTGGCGACGAACCTGCACGTAGACTCGTTTCCAAGATATACGCAGGCGGGCGGCCCTTTACACGGTTATATGGCCCGCTGACAAGCGATAAAAGACCAGGACTTTTTTTGACACCGCGGCCGGATTTTGCTATCTGTCCGCCGGTTTTCTCGGTAGTCCTTGCTGCGCCGGCGACTGTCAGCGCGAAAACTCGATCCCTATATTGTGTGGTAAGCGAACTGAAATGAAATGCATCCGCCTGCAGGTCGACTTGATCAAGGCGCTATTCCTGCTGATGACGGTCAGTCTTGCGGCCTGCACCACAGCAAGCCAGATGATTGCGTTCCGGAACACCGAAACGCAGCTTCAGGAGGCGCGAGAACAGGCGTGGGTCACCTGTAGTTCACGTGCGGCGTGCGATCAGATATGGAACAGCACGCGGCTTTATGTGCAGCTTTACTCGAGAGCGCCGATCAGCCGCCTCAACGATTCAGTCATCGAGACCGAAGTGCCCCACGAATCGGGCATTGCCTATTTCTGGGCCGAGCGGACCACCGATGAGAGCGGCACGACGACAATCCGGCTAAAGGGCATGTGCCGCGGCATGTACGCGAGTAATGGGGACCCGGCGTGGACTTACAGAATATGCGCGGATCAGATCAGGCGTGCTGAGATGGGTTTTCGAGGGGTGGTAGGCGAAGTGCAGTGACGGTGACGATATTTCCTTAAGGAGAGACTTATGCATGCCATCGACGTGATGACCCCTGCGGTTGTGGTTGCAGCACCTGAAATGACCGTGCAGGCCGCGGCAAAACGGCTTGCCGATAACCACATCAGTGGCATGCCTGTGGTTGACGCGGGAGGGCAGGTCATCGGCATGATCAGCGAAGGTGATCTGCTGCATCGAACCGAAATCGACACTGACGCGGATGCCGAAGGAAAGAGACGATCATGGTGGCTCGACTTTTTTGCATCGACCCGTGAACTCGCGAGTACGTATGTCAAGGAACACGCACGCACGGTGCGCGACGTCATGAGCGATAAGGTCGTGTCCGTTGTGGAGGATACGCCCCTTGCCGATATCGCGGATCTGCTGGAGCGGCGGCGGATCAAGCGCGTGCCCGTCATGCGCGACGGCAAGCTGGTTGGGATCGTCAGTCGCTCCAATCTGATTCGCGCGCTCGCTAGCGTCCCGGCCGACGCGCTGCCGGTTGCATCCAGCGACCAGCAAATTCACGACGCGATCGTGCGCGAACTCAGCAATCATCGTTGGGCGCAGCCCAGTCAGAACGTGATTGTCAAGCAAGGCATCGTGCATTTGTGGGCCGTTGTCCAGTCGGAAGAAGAACGACGCGCAATCTGTGTCGCAGCGGAGAGCGTGCATGGGGTCAAGGAAGTCAGGAGTTACATTGAATTTCCCATGGCTTTGCCAGCAATGTAGGAACACCTCCATTGCGAAGCCGCTCCGGCCTTGCCGGGCAGGTGAGCATAGGACCGAATACGAGCCGAGGTACGACATGATGCATATCACTTTTCCTCAGGAGCGCCCGCAGTATGGCGGGCCGGATCCCGTTCTGGTGTTCCCTGCCGTGATCAACGGTGAACGCATCCGGTGCGCGATCACGGCTGAAGCGCTGGAAGATCATTTCAGCGCTGCATCGCTGCGCGAAGACGACCTGATCGGTGCGTTCGAGGCCCATCGGGGCGCGATCGAACACGCCGCGCAGCGGATGCTGGGTGAACTCGGCGGTAAGCCGGTCCTGTTGCATAGCGGCTATTTCCGTTTCTGCGAGTGATCCGCGCGCCGTATCTTTTCCCACCAGGAGTCCTGTCATGCCTCGCGATAAACTGTTGGTTCCGCTGCTCGAGATCGCACAAGGGACGGCGTTGAATGAAGACGATCTGGCCCGCATGGTAGGCGATGAAATCAGTCGTCTGTCGACCGGTGCGCGTGTTCACGACTATATTCAGGTGATTGCGATCAAGTGCGTAACCGACAAAGTGAGGCAGGCCGCCTCCCACAACCGTGCCAACGGCAACCATCACGCGAGGGAGGGGTGAGATGCGGGCAATGGTATTCGATGACACCGGGGGGCCACTGCGCGACTTGCAGCTTCCTGATCCTGTGCCGGCTGCGGGCCAGTTGCTGATCGATGTTCACGCATGCGGCATTTGCCGTACCGACCTGCATCTGATTGACCACGAACTGCCCCATCCAAAGCGGCCAGTGATCCCGGGGCATGAAATCGTCGGCACTGTTGCGGCAGTGGGGCCGGGAGTAAGCGGCTTCGGTGTGGGGGAACGGGTCGGCGTGCCATGGGTGGGCCATACCTGCGGCCACTGCCGTTACTGTCTCTCCGGTCGCGAGAATCTGTGCGATGAACCGGGTTTTACGGGGTATACGATCGATGGCGGTTACGCCGAGCGCACGGTCGCAGACAGCCGTTACTGCTTTCATCTGCCTGACCGATATTCGGATGTGGAAGCGGCGCCGCTGCTGTGCGCGGGACTCATCGGCTATCGGGCGCTGGCCACGGCAGGCGACGCGCAACGGATCGGCATCTACGGCTTTGGCGCGGCCGCGCATATCGTCGCCCAGGTCGCGCTTCATCAGGGGCGCACCGTTTATGCCTTCACGCGTGACGGCGATGCGGCGGCTCAACAGCTCGCGCTGCGGCTCGGCGCGACGTGGGCCGGCAGCAGCAACGAAGCGGCGCCGGACGAACTCGACGCCGCGCTGCTATTCGCTCCAGTCGGCGCGCTCGTGCCGATCGCCCTGAAGGCAGTGGTGAAAGGCGGCATTGTGGTGTGCGGCGGGATTCACATGAGCGACATCCCGTCCTTTCCCTATGACTTTCTATGGGGCGAGCGTCGCGTGGTGTCGGTGGCGAATCTCACGCGCGAAGACGGGCTTGCGTTTATGCGTCTGGCCGCCGAGATTCCGCTCGACATCGAAACGACGCGTTATCCGCTGGGTGAGGCCAACCAGGCGCTCGCCGATCTGCGCGAAGGGAAGCTGACGGGGGCCGCGGTGCTGGCAATTCGCTAACGGGATTTCCGGTATTGACACGCCATGCGTTCACGGGGACCGCCGACCCGAATCCTGCATGAGCGCCATTCCGTTGCGCCAGATCGAGTTCGAACCCGACACGAGCATCGCCATGGGCGCTGTGGTCGATAAAGACGATCACGGTCCTGCAGATCAGGTCGACTTTTTTTCGCGTTCGGCTGCTCCCACGGCGTCAGTCGCAGCTTCGGGAGCGCCGTGCGCCGAGATCATCAGGACCGGACATTGCGCAATCCGCAAAAAGCGCTCCGCGACGCTGCCGAGCACGAGCCGCCGAACGCCGTGCCGGCCGTGTGTCCCCATCACGACGAGATCGGCTTTCAGATGCTCGGCCGCATGAAGGATGCAGTGGGCGACATCGAAATCGCCGCCGGCCAGATTGGTTTCGATGATCCGCGGCGCCCCCTGGACGCTGTCGTGCTTCATCCGTGCAAGCGCGTGTCGGCCACATGTTTGCCTTCCTCCAGGAACGCGTCGCGAACGATACTCGGACCGTAGCCGGGTGCGTCATCGACCATGGTTGGCACGTCGACGACATAAAGTGGCTGCAACTCCGCGCCGGATTCGCGGGCGAGTTGCAGGGCGGCGTCGAACGCTCGTGCGGATGTTTCACTGCCGTCGATGGCGGCAAGAATGTGTCGATATATGTCAGACCATCGTCGATGGGAACCGTATGCGTTCATCATCGGCAACGAACGGGTGGGGAATACTGATCTGGATCAAGGCGTATTGGTTCCCTTGCGACTGCAGTTGGATTCAGGCGACCCTCTGGCAACCTGTCGCGTCCCAGCCGCTCGTCTGCCAATGGGGCGTGCCGCTGTGAACAGCGTGTTCTAGCGCGCCGTCCGGGTGCAGGCGGATCAACAACGGTTTCCAGTACGTCGCGTGCTGAAAGGCGCCGAGCGGAACGTCTGTATCGAAAGCAACCGTCAATGCGGCTTCGTCGGGCGTGAGCGGCTCTTCGTTGGCGAGTTGCCTGACCAGCACCGCTGCATTGGCGTCAGACGACTGCCCTGGGTCCGTCGCGCGTTTGCGTACGCGTTCGGCCAGTTGCCGCGCAGACGTGTGGAAATCCAGAAGAAACACAGGCACGTCGTATACGCACGCCAACTCGATGAAGGACGCACGATGCCGCTGTTTCAGGAACGTCGCGTCCATTAATACTGGATAGCCTGCTTCGAGCATGTGGCGCGCAATCGCTAGCAGCGCATCGTAGTGTGAGTCAATTGCTTTGCGCGAGTACGCGACAGCGGGCAGGGCGTGGTGATCCGGCGGCGCGAACGCTCGCTGGCGCTTGCGCTCCGTATCGCTGGAAAGGCGGATTGCGCCGATACGGTTGGCAAGCGCTTCGCTCGCCACCGATTTGCCGGACCCGGAATAGCCGTGACAGAGCAGCAGATACGGCTGTTGCGCGCTTGCCATGCGGGCGGCGCAGGCCACATAGTCACGGGCGCGCGCGAGACAGTCCGCGGCAAACGACCCACGCGCTTTCAGCACTTCGACAAGTGCCCGTACCAGCGCCCGGTAGACGACATAGAAACGCAACGCCGGCAGTGTCCCGAAGTCGCCAGTCCGTTGCAGCCAGCCGTTCAGGAGAGCCGACGCGAGATCGTCACTGCCATGCGCTTGCAGATCCATCAGTGGGAAGGCGAGGTCGCTAGCGACGTCGATCCAGCGCAGGGCGTCGCTGAATTCGATGCAATCGAACAAGATGGCGTCGTTTCCTTTGCGCACAATATTGTCGAGGTGCAGGTCGCCGTGGCATTCGCGCACGAACCCGCCCGCGCGACGCGCTTCAAAATGCCCAGCAAGCCGCGCGGCTTCTCTTTCGCACCACTGACGCACACCAGCGGGCACGAGCGTGCCGGCTTCCCGCTCGAGCGACGTCAGCACGGTCTCCATCTGTGTGCGCAAGAACGTTGCCGTCCCCAGCGTGCTGCGCGGTGGGATTGTGGAGGCGCAGCGGTGAAACGCTGCGAGACGCTCGGCCACCCGGTCGATCTGCGCGACACCCAGCTCGCCGCGTGTGAGCAGACGGGAAAACAATTGTCGGTCGTCGAATCGCTTCATCCGGACCGCATGCTCGACGGGCGTTCCTTGTGCGTCCACCTTGAATATGCGACCGAGCCGCACGACTGGCACCACGCCGAGATAAAGCCCGCGAGCGAGCCGCCGGTTCAGCCTCACCTCTTCATTACAGTCATGCTGCCTCGCAGCCACGTCCGTGAAATCGACGAATCCCAGATCGACAGGCTTCTTGATCTTGTACGCAAATCGCCCGGCCAGATAGATCACGGAAATATGGGTTTCGATTCGCCGGATGCGCCCTGCCGGATGGCGATACGAGCAGGGGCGCTGCAACGCTGCGTCGATGCGCGACCAAGCGCGGCGGGCGATGCGTTCACGATGCTGCGCATGAAGCGGCCGGCGAATGGGCGCGCTTGATCGGGTAAGCATGGATGACTCCGCAGATTCAAGAGGGCACTTCCAGCATAAGCAGACGCCGGCCACCGGAATTGATGGAGGTCAGTGTTTTGCGAACCGCTCCGGTTACGCGCGGCAATTGATACATATCAACGGACGTTCTACGTAGAGACCTAAAGTCGTTGATGCAGTGGTCATTTGAAGCAGTGTGAAATCCATGGAGATCATGGACTTTTTGAGGAGTAGCTACGATGAGCAACTTGACACGTTATGAGCCGTTCTCAATGGAAGCGGTACCGGATCTGTTTCATGGTTTGTTCCGCCCCCTGCGCGGCATCGCAACGGGCGATGACGCACCGCTGGCGGACATGAAGCTGGATGTGACGGAAAACGACACGGCGTACATGGTTAAAGCAGAACTGCCGGGCGTCGATAAAAAGGACATCGACGTGAAGATCGACGGCAACACCGTATCGATCAGCGCGAAGGTGGAACGCAACAAGGAATTGAAGGAAGGCGAGCGGGTGCTGCGACGCGAACGTTATTCGGGCGCAATCAGCCGGTCGTTCTCGCTGGCGAGCGATGTCGATGAAGCGAGGGCGGCGGCGCAGTATCAGGACGGCGTGCTGTCGCTGACATTGCCGAAGAAGGCGGCTTCGACACAGAAGCGCCTGCAGATCAGCTAGCTAAACAGGGGCAGGGTGCGCGTAGGGTTGCGCGCCCTAGCTTATTGAAGGCCATCCCGCGGACCTTGGGTTGGCCATTCCAAAGGCCTCCATGCGGCCTCTCAATCTCGATCTCAAGCGTGCTGCCCGTTCGGCAAGCCGACAGTTTGCGCGAGGATCGGCAGTTCATCCTCATTGAGCCGCAGCGCGTCGGCGAGGAGCCGGTGATTGATCCAGCCGCGGATCACGTTGACAAGCCCGGCTGACGCGCAATAGAGCGCTACGTTCTGCGCAATCGCGCCAGCGGTGACAGCAGAAAATCGTTCACGCTGTTGCTGCGGCATCTCCTGCAGACTGGACGTCCGAACCACATACACGAGCTCGAGCGGCGCCTTGCCGACGAAATCCTGATAGCCGGTCAGATTGCGCGCTTCGATGGCGTGCTTGAGCAGCAGTTGATGGTTGGGCGCATCGTAACGATAGACTCCATTGGGCAGCGCCACATAGATGTCGATTTCATTAAAGGCATGTGGCGATGGCGCGGTGCGTCCGCCGCTGACCGGACGGTTGACGCCATCCGCAGCCCACAGCAATTCTCCGAGCGTGCCCATTGACAGCGGGCTCGGTGCGAATTCACGGTTACTTGATCGAAACGACAGCGCGGTCATTAGCGGCAGACCTGAGCGTTGGTCGGGATGTGGCAGTGCGATGGTTTTCGGCGCAGTGCCTTCGGCCGATTCGGGACGTGCATCAGGCAAGGTCTCGTAGGTCAGAAATTGCATCTCAGTCATCTCAAACTCCTCTGAACGTCACATGTATCCGGTTGGCGCATTGCCATCTTCACGATAGTTCGCGCGCTATCGGACCCCTTGATTTCAATCAAGCCACGAGTGGTGCCGGGATCGCGACCAGTAGACCGTTAACGCGATCGCGCCGGGTTTGAGTTCCACGCCCCTGCATGCCGTGAAGCGCTGATATGAGTCAAGCCGTATCGCGCGGGCCAGTTACTCCTGAAAATGCGGCCGTTCGTACCAGTGCGCAATGATTTGCCAGATCTGTGGAGCGGTTTCGGCGAAGCAAAACAGATCGGCGTCGCTTGCAGCGATCATGCCCTCGTCGATCAGGAACTGGACGTCGAAGGCCTGGCGCCAGAAGCGCTCACCCACGAGCAGCACGGGAAGCGGTTTGATCTTGCCTGTCTGCAGGAGCGTCAGCACCTCGAACAGTTCGTCGCAAGTGCCGTAGCCACCCGGGAAGAAAACCGCAGCCTTCGCACGCTCGAGCAGGTGCAGATTGCGGATCGCGAAATAGTGGAAGCGGAAGCACAGATCCGGGCTCAGGTACGGATTCGGCAGCTGCTCGCGTGGCAGCGAGATATTCAAGCCGACGCTCGCCGCACCGGCCTCGAACGCGCCCCGATTGGCCGCTTCCATGATGCCCGGTCCACCACCTGTGACGACCGTCTGCTTCGGCAGCGTGGGGGTCGCCTCCGCGCGTCCTATGAGGAGGCCAAGCTCGCAGGCGACCGTGTTGTATGCGCTCATTTCCAGAAGACGCTGAGCGATTGCGGCCTCGCGCCTGCGGACCGGATCGCCGGGAGAGGCGTCTAGCGCGCGCTGTGCCGCCTCAATGCACACATTTCGGGGCGCTGCAGGAAAGCGAGGTCCTCGTCCGCCTGCCGGTAGCTCGGGCTTTCGACGAGCCGCTGAACCCGGAGGGTAGCGGAGGGCGCGGACAGCATCGATGCGGACTCGGGTTGTTCAGTCATGAAATGCTCCCCGCGAAGAAAGAGGCGTTGTCCACATGTTGCAGACAGCTTCATGATTGACGCGTGCCGGATGCACTTCGTGATCCACATCAAATGCAATCAAAAGTCAGAACGCAGAGCTGACAGTTGCGGCACGACCCACGTCATGGCTTGCTGCGGCGGTCCTCGCTCAGACCGCGTTACGGCACTGCGCGTGAAGGCCCTGTGCAAGCAGTGCCGCTCCTGAAAGAGATTGTCCATCCGTTCGGCCTTCGGCCGCGGTGAGTGCGCTGTAGCGCGCTCGACTGATTTTCCCCTGACGGGGTACTTGATATGGGTTAACGTACACCCGGTCCTTACGCGTAGTCTGGGGTTGTTTGCATCGACGATGCAGGAAAGCCGTTCTGGTCCGTATCTCGCTACACCGCGGTCCTCACCAGGGCGGTACTCGGGGCGGCTCCCGGAAGAACAGGGAGGTCCAATGCGCACTCTATGTCTAGCATTGCTTGCTGTCATCGTGCTATCCCTCTCCGGATGCGGTTACAACGCTATCCAGACTCAGGATAGCAGGTGAAAGCGAGCTGGTCGGAGGTGCTCAACCAGTACCAGCGTCGTGCTGACCTGGTGCCGAATCTCGTGAACACGGTGAAGGGCTACGCGAGCCAGGAGCGAGAGGTGTTCACGAGCGTGACCGAGGCGCGTGCCCGGGTCGGATCCGTGCAGGCGACTCCGGCGCTCATCAACGACCCCCAGGCGTTCGCCAGATTCGAAGCGGTCCAGGCACAGTTGTCGTCTTCGCTGTCGCGACTCCTCGTCGTCTCTGAGAATTACCCGCAGTTGAAGTCCGATGCCAATTTTCGCGACTTGCAGGCGCAGCTCGAAGGAACCGAAAACCGCATTACAGTGGCCCGCAACCGCTATATCAAGGCGGTGCAAGACTACAACACGACCGTGCGATCGTTCCCGTCCAATCTCACCGCAAGCCTGTTCGGCTACAAGGAGAAACCCAATTTCTCGGTGTCGGAAGAGGCGGCGATTGCGCGTCCTCCGCAGGTCGATTTCATCACGGCGCCCGCGCCCGCCAGTGGGGCGGCGAATTGAACATCCTCAAATCCGTCAGCATGCTGCTGCTCGCCGTCCTCGCATTCTTGCCGTGCGGTGCCGGCGCGGACGTGGCGATTCCCGCATTGACCGCGCATGTCACCGACGAGACGGCCACGCTCACCAGCGAACAGCGCTCGGCGTTAGAACAGACATTGCGGGCGTTCGAGGCTAAAAAGGGGAGCCAGATCTCAGTGGTCATCGTGCCGACTACGCAGCTGGAAACCATCGAACAGTATTCGCTGCGCGTGGTTGAGCAATGGAAGCTTGGACGCAGGCGCGTTGACGATGGCGTGCTGCTCATCGTCGCCAAAGACGACCGGACCCTGCGAATCGAAGTGGGCTATGGTCTCGAAGGGGCACTGACCGATGCAACCAGCAGCCGCATCATCAACGAGACGATTGTTCCGAGATTCAGGCAAGGGGACTTTTACGGAGGTGTGGCGGCGGGCGTCGACAGCATCATGCACGTCGTCGATGGCGAGCCTCTGCCGTCTCCGGAACAGCATGCAGGTGGCGCGTCCGGGCAACTCGCGCGCTATCTACCGATTCTTTTCGTGCTCACCATGGTCGCAGGCGGCGTGTTTCGAGTGGTACTAGGGAGACTACCCGGTTCTGTGGTGACGGGCGGAGCCGTCGCGGTCGTCGCGTGGCTGTTGTCGGGCACACTGTTCATCGCCGTGGTGGCAGGTGCGATTGCTCTCGCATTCACCTTGCTCGGCAGCGGTCTCGGCGCCTACGCCGGGGGGCGTGCGATCGGCGGGCAATCCGGACGATTCGGCAGCGGCGCCGGCCGCACGATCTTCAGGGGCGGTGGCGGCGGATTTGGCGGCGGCGGTGCATCGGGCAGGTGGTAGCCATGGACCTCAAGCGTGTCCTCAAGCATTTGTTCGTGACCCGGTGGCACGCGAATCGTGCTTTTCCTACTCCGACACTGCACGCCATTGAAAGGGCCATCCAGGAAAGCCATCGTGCCCACATTGGGCAGATCCGGTTTGCAGTCGAAGGTGCGCTGCATATCGGGGCTCTACTGGAAGGGATGTCCGCGAGGGAACGTGCAATCGATGTCTTTTCCGAGTTGCAAGTCTGGGATACCGAACACAACAACGGGGTGCTCATTTATCTCCTGCTAGCCGATCACGATGTGGAGATCGTTGCGGACCGCGGGGTGCATGCACGGATAAAACCCGGTGAGTGGGAAGCCATCTGCAGCCAGATGGAGGCCGCTTTCAAGCTGGGCAACTATCACGCCGGAGTACTTCGGGGCATCGAGGAGGTGACAGCGCTGCTGAAAAGACATTTTCCAGCGCAACAGGAAAAGCGCGACGAATTGCCGAGTAAGCCGGCCGTGCTTTGAGCGGCACTTCGCTCGAAGCAGCGGCAGGAAACAGTATGGCGCTGCTTAAACATGTTGAGGCGCTTGCGTTTGCCCGGAAGCCATTGGGGCAGCGCCAGATTGAATACTCCTCGAACGGGAGTTGAATTGATTCGTAAGCCCTCTGCCAACCTTGCAAGGAACGACCATGAATGCCGATGCCGTTAGCAAAATATTTTCAGAATTTGATGACCTCACCTCGAAAAGCGAAGACGCAAACGTCCAGTTTCTGATTCGGGCAATAAAGCTCCATGCCGAGCTTACGAATGCGAGGCTCGTGTCCCTCGAGCAAGCCATGCTTGCGTTGCTGAAGAAGTGAGCGAAGCAGGCTGATCGCGGCGTGACCGCACTGAGATTCTGCGGCCACGCTTTCTGTATTGGTCAACAGGCCGCAGGGTCAGTCGAGTGTCAGCACCACACGGCCGTCGATCTTGCCGGCCTTGAGGTCCGCGAGCACGGCGTTGATGTTCTCCAGACGGTCGGTGTGAATGTGTGCCCGCACCCGTCCTTCGGCCGCGAACTCGAGCGACTCCTGCAAGTCACGACGAGTCCCGACAATTGATCCGCGCACCGTGATGCCGTTGAGCACGGTCGAAAAGATCGGCAAAGGAAAATCGCCCGGCGGCAAGCCATTGAGCGAGACGGTGCCGCCACGCCGGACCATGCCGAGCGCCTGAGCAAAGGCGCTGCGCGATACCGCCGTGACCAGTACGCCGTGGGCGCCGCCGATCTCCTTCTGAATCACGGCTGCGGGATCCGCCGTCGTGGCGTTGACGGTGAGTGTCGCGCCGAGTTCGCGCGCAAGGGCGAGCTTGTCATCTGCGATATCCACGGCGACGACGTGCAGCCCCATCGCAATCGCATATTGAACCGCTACATGGCCGAGGCCACCTATCCCCGAGATCGCGATCCACTGACCGGGGCGCGTGTCGGTCATGCGAATGCCTTTGTAGACGGTGACACCGGCACACAGAATCGGGGCGATTTCTTCGAAGCTGACTTGCGCAGGCAGGTGCCCGACATAGTTCGGATCGGCAAGCACGTATTCCGCGTAGCCACCGTTGACCGAATAACCGGTGTTCTGCTGCTCATGGCAGAGGGTTTCCCAGCCGCTCAGGCAGTGCTCGCAATGGCCGCAAGCGGTATAGAGCCACGGCACGCCGACCCGGTCGCCTTCCTTGACGGCCTTGACCCCCGCGCCGACCGCCGTGACGAAGCCGACGCCTTCGTGACCGGGAATGAAGGGCAGCGTGGGACGTACTGGCCAGTCGCCGTCGGCCGCGTGCAGATCGGTGTGACAGACGCCGGATGCCTTGATATTGACGAGGATCTGTCCAGGGCCTGGTGTTGGCACAGGCACTTCCTCGATGCGAAGGGGTTCGCCAAACGCGTGGACGACGGCAGCTTTCATCGACTGAGCCATAGGTTTCTCCGGCTGGGGGTGGGGTGCCCTCAGTATCGGCGCGGAGTCAACTGGCAAATTGACGTGGATCAGGAATCCCGCGGTGCGGATTGACGACGGACTCGGTGCCTCGCGCATACAGCAGCAAGAAATAATCCTTCTTCGGTCGCCCTAGCTGCCGAAGCGCCTGAGCAGCGCCGGCTCGATGACGGCCGCGGCCATCAGGCCGCCCATGAATGCCCCGGCGACGCCGGGCCCGGTCACGTCCTGTCCGGCAAGCAGCAAACCGTGGACGGGCGTGCGCACACGCAATGCCGCGCTCGTCAAACGGGTTGCCGTCATCTCAAGTCCGTACATGGCACCACCTGGTGAGCGCAGGTAGCGTTGCTGCGTCAAGGGCGTCGACAGCTCGTGGAAGCGAATCAGTGGCGCGAGGGCAGGGAAGTGCGCGCAGAATCGTACCAGCAAGCGTTTTTCGATTCGTCCCTTCAGTTCGAGGTACGGCTCGGAGTGCCTCCCTTCTGCCGTATCCAGCCAAGGGGCGAACGCGCGCGCATCGCACAGTGCAATCACCTCGGCCGTCGGCTTACCGCTCCAAGTTCGGTCTTTCATTGAGGGAAACGACACGAACAGCCCCGGCGGGTCATCTTCTTCCACGTTGTGCCACACCCGGCCAATGTCTTCGCTTTCGTAGATCCATACATTGGCACCGGATGCGCCCGCCGCAGCGATATCGCCGTCGAGGCCGACGTATAGCGCCAGGTGCGCCAGGCCCGGGCGCAACCCGCGCAGCGTGTCCTGCCATGCGGGTGCCGTGGAGGCGTCGAGGCAGGACACGGTGTTGGCGATTCCCATCGCCGATATCACGTGCCTTGCGTGCTCAGTCCGGTGCGTGCCGCCCTGGCTGAGCGCCACACCAGCCACCTGGCCGCCGGTCACGAGGATGTGTTCTACCGCGGCCCCCAGTTTCACCTCGCCACCGGCCGCTTCAACAACCGGAACGAGCGTGCGCGCGAAGCGGGCCGGACCGCCTGCCGGATAATACGCACCGGCATTGTATGAACCGGTAACCAGCGCGTGCTCGAGCATCGGCGCGTTGTCGGGGGGCGCACCGTAATCGGCCCAGCGGGCGCCAAGCACCGCACGCAGTTGCGGGTCGGGCACTTCGGCCAACGTGCTGGCAAGCGTGCTTTGCGCCCAGTGCTCGACTTCGTCGCCGTGAATCAGATGCATTCCCCATGCCAGCCACTGCGGCATGCCGCGCGTCGCAAACATCACAAAGGCCGAATGCCGCGCGGCCTCGCAAGCGGCGAACCAGCGCCCGATCGCCTCGTGCTGCGCTGGGAAGCGCGCGAGCAGAGCCTCGCGGTAACGCTCTTCCGGATACGGGATGCCAAACTCGAAACCAGGCAGCCGGACGATGTCGTAGGGGTTGCCGCACGAGACAAATCGCAGCGCGCCATCGGTCAGCCACGCGAGGAGCCTGCCGATCTGTCCGCTTGAGCCTGCGATGTTGCCCACACCGCCGATGTAATGCACACCCGTAGCGAAGGTCCAGTCCCCACGCGTAAAGGTCTGGGTGAGGCCGCCGGCCACGCTGTGCTGCTCGAGCACTAGTACCCGTCGTCCCTGACGGGCGAGCGCCGCCGCGGCGCCGAGGCCGCTAACACCGGAACCGATCACAATCACATCCCACATGACGTCGCCCTCTGTTGTGCCGACCTTGCACTCCTCGCGCAGCGGGCCGCATGAGTAGCATCAAAGCGCACCGCATCGCAGCGCGCTTGATACATGTCAATGATTTCCTCCAGTAGCACGATATTTGTCAGCACCTTGACACACGGCCTGCCAACACTGGGGCTATCCACCAGCCCTCTGGGCATCGCATGATGCAGGTCAAACGGGACGTGCCCGATTCGGACACGATATTCAGGGTACCTATCAAATGGGGAAACACCGTGGAGCACCACGCCGAGGTTCTGCAAGGGGGAAGATGGCACCAGCACGGTCCGAACTGGCAGGATCTTGCCGCGGTGCTGCTTGTACTCGGCATGGTGATCCTGATGGGTGTGGGCGTCCGGCAGATGGTGGCCCCGCTTGTGATCGCTCATCAGCCTGGCATCTCGCTCTCGCCGGCCGCACTGCCGCTTTACACGCTGCGCACCATCACGCGGATGCTGGCTGCACTTATCGCTTCATTGATCTTCACGTTCACCTACGCGACGCTCGCCGCGAAGAGCCGCCGTGCCGGCATGGTCCTGATACCGCTTCTGGACGTCCTCCAATCGGTGCCCATTCTGGGCTACCTGTCCTTTACCGTCGTGTTCTTCGTCTCGCTGTTTCCCGGCAACGTGCTGGGCCCGGAGTTCGCGGCGATCTTCGCCATCTTCACAAGTCAGGCCTGGAACATGGCGTTCAGTTTCTATCAGTCGCTCAAGACGATCCCCATCGCCCTCGACGAAGCGAGCCGCAGCTTCCGTTTGTCCGTGTGGCAGCGCTTCTGGCGACTCGAAGTGCCTTTCGCGATGCCAGGGCTGATCTGGAACATGATGATGTCGATGTCGGGAGGCTGGTTCTTTGTCGTGGCCGCCGAAGCGATCTCCGTCGGCAACCTGCAGGTCGCGCTTCCGGGTGTGGGATCGTATGTCGCAACGGCGATCCAGCAGCGCAGCCTCGCTGCAGTGGGATGGGCGATCCTCGCGATGACCATCGCTATCGTCCTTTACGATCAGTTGCTGTTCCGGCCGATGGTCGCCTGGGCCGACAAGTTCCGCCCCGAGGACACCGCCGCGCAAACCGTGCCGCGTAGCTGGGTGCTCGATCTGTTTCGCCGCTCGAGCTTCGCCGCTCGCCTGGCTCGCCCCGTTGGAGCATGGTTGCAGAGGGCGGCACGCGCGAGGTTGGTGTTGCCGCATGCCGTTCATCTGACCCGCTGGTCCGCGCCTCGCCGCGTGGCGGACGTGCTTTGGCTCATTGTCATCCTCGCGGGAGTCGCCTACGCTGCGTGGCGGCTTGCAGGATTCGCACGCGGCGCGCTCACGTGGGCCGATTTCCAGATGGTCGTGAGCAACGGGGGGATTACCCTCGCGCGCGTCGCGTTCCTCGTGCTGCTCGCCTCTCTAGTCTGGGTGCCGATCGGTGTGGCCGTTGGCCTGCGGCCCCGGTTGACCGCCCGGGTCCAGCCCGTTGCGCAGTTTCTGGCTGCCTTTCCGGCCAACCTCCTGTTTCCGGTGTTCGTTTATTTCATCGTGCGCTTTGGGCTCGCACCCCGGATCTGGCTCGTTCCGTTGATGATCCTGGGCACCCAGTGGTACATCCTGTTCAACGTCATTGCCGGCGCCAGTGCGTTCCCGAGCGACTTGCGGGAAGCGGCCACCAGCTTTCGCGTGCGTCCCTGGCGCTGGTGGCGCGACGTGATGCTCCCTGGCATCTTCCCTTACTACGTGACCGGCGCGATCACCGCATCCGGCGGCGCATGGAATGCGAGCATCGTCTCCGAGATGGTCAGTTGGGGGCCGACGAAGCTGAACGCCGGCGGCCTCGGCGCCTACATTGCCCAGATGACGGACGCCGGAGACTTTCCCCGTATCGGGCTCGGTATCGCCGTGATGTCGGTGCTCGTCATCGCCACCAACCGGCTGGTATGGCGGCCGCTTTACGCCTTTGCGGAACGCCGCACGCGGCTCGATTGAGGGGCAATCCATGGACAGAATCGCGCCTGCCGTCATCCACGCACCGACCATTGAGTTCGACAAAGTCAGCATGGCCTTTGCAAGACCTTCCGGCGAGCCGTTGCCTGTGTTGTCGAATATCGACCTGGCTGTGGGCGAGGGTGAGATTCTCGGCTTGCTTGGACGCTCGGGGTCGGGCAAATCCACCCTCCTGCGCATCGCCGCCGGGCTGATCAAACCGACCTCGGGGCAGGCGCTCTATCGCGGGGCGCCGTTGACGGGCCCCTCCGAGGGCATCGCCGTCGTGTTCCAGACGTTCGCGCTGTATCCGTGGCTCACTGTCTTCGAGAATGTCGAGTTCGGCCTCGACGCACTCAAGCTACCGCACGATGAAGTGCGCCGCCGCGCGATGGCGGCCATCGACCTGATTGGGCTCGACGGTTTCCAGTCCGCATTCCCACGCGAACTCTCCGGCGGCATGCGCCAGCGGGTTGGCTTCGCCCGGGCCATAGTCAGCGAGCCGACGCTGCTTTTGATGGACGAACCGTTTTCAGCGCTGGACGTGCTGACGGCCGAAACCTTGCGCACCGATTTCCTCGATCTCTGGACCGAACATCAACTCTCCACCCAGGCTGTGCTGATGGTGACGCATAACATCGAGGAGGCGGTCATGATGTGCGACCGCATTCTGGTGCTGGGGGCGAATCCCGGGCACATTGCGGCGGAAATTCAGGTGCCGTTGCCGCAGCCGCGCAACCGGCTCGATGCGTCGTTTCTCGCGATTGTCAACGAAATCTATTCGATTCTGACCTCGCGCATGGCCGAAGCGATCGACAAACAAAGCCAGATCCACGGAGGCCTGGCGCTGCACTTACCTGATGTATCGATCAACAGGATCGGCGGATTTGTCGAGAACCTTGCCTCATCCGCGTATGGCGGCCAGGCGGAACTGGCGAAGATCGCCGCTCCGCTTGGCCTGAAAAGCAGCGATGTGTTTCCGATTGCGGTGGCCTTGCAAATCCTCGAGTTTGTCGACGTCAAGGACGGCGCGATCAAGCTCACGCCGGCCGGCCGCGTGTTCGCGCACAGCGAAATGGATGAACGCAAGCGCCTGTTCAAGGAACACCTGCTTCGCTTCGTGCCGCTTGTCGCCCATATTCATCAGGTACTCGACGAGCGCGAGGAGCACCGCGCACCGCGGGAACGCTTCGAACTCGAGCTTCAGGATCATCTGAACCGGAACGACGCCGACAACACGCTGCGCATCGCGATCGACTGGGGACGTTACGCGGAACTCTTCACCTACGACGACCGCACACGAACGTTCGGCCGCGACAAGGCAAAGGGATAGACGATCGTGTATCCCCATACCCATCGCACGCATCGTTCGGGCTGGCTTCGCGCCGCTGTGCTCGGGGCCAATGACGGCGTGCTGTCCATGTCGGGGCTGATGGTCGGCGTGGCCGCGGCGCAGACACAGCCGCACGGCGTTCTGGTGTCAGGCGTGGCGGGCCTCGTCGCGGGGATGCTGTCGATGGCCGCAGGCGAATATGTTTCCGTCAGTTCGCAGGCTGATGTCGAGCGTGCCGACCTCGAAGTCGAGCAGCTGTCCCTGCAAAACGAGTTCCAGAAGGAGCAGGCGGAACTGGCGGACATCTATGTGCGGCGCGGCCTCGACCCGGAGCTCGCGCAACGTGTGGCCGTGCAACTGATGGCTTTCGACGCGCTCGGCGCCCATGCACGCGACGATATCGGTATATCGGATGCGACGGCGGCGCGACCCATCGTTGCGGCAATCACCTCGGCGTTGAGCTTCGCGAGCGGCGGTGCCGTGCCGCTGCTTGCCGCGACCTTGGCGACGCGTGCGGCGCTCATACCGGTGGTTGCCGCTGTGTCTCTGCTTCTGCTGGCGCTGGTGGGAGCCCTCGCTGCACAAATTGGCGGCGCGCGTATCGTACCGGGCATGCTGCGGGTGCTCGCATGGGGTGCGATCGCGATGAGTGTCACAGGCTTCACGGGCACGCTGTTCAGTGCGCTCGCGTGAGAACGGCGCGCATCGAAAGATGCTTGCGCGCGCAGCGCTTCATAGGGACTCCGCATTGACCTGCGTCAACTGGGTGGCCGCGGCATTGCATAGTCTGAGGCGTAGGGGTGACGGCGTGGCCGGAACCCGCATCCGGGAGCGGACGTGATGACGCAGGGTGTGGTTTCCGTCGACGAAACCACACCGTTGAGCGAGTTGGCGAACGGAATACAAGCTTCGGGGGAACGGAACATCATGTATCACAAGATTCTGTTAGCGGTGGACGGAAGCGACGCGTCGAAACCGGCCGCAGAAGAGGCATTCCGGATCGCAGCGTTGGCTCGCGCTCGCGTGCATGCCTTATACGTCGTCAGCAAATGGGGGGTCGCTCCGTATGCCGGCTACTATGAACCGGAAGCCCTCGGCACAGTGCTGCGAGAAGACGGCCGGCTAGCGTTGGAAGCCGTGCGCACGGCAATGGCCAAACAGGGGATCCCGGGCGATATCGAAATCGACGAAACACAGAATGCCGCCGACGATATCCCGAGCTGTCTCGAACGGTGTATTCAGCGGCAGAAGATCGATCTCGTTGTGATGGGAACACACGGCCGGCGCGGCGCGAGCAGGATCGTGCTGGGTAGCGTCGCCGAGGGTTTACTGCGCATATCGACCTGCCCTGTGTTGCTTGTGCGCTTGCCTGGCAACGAGACTTCGTAGGGCGGGCAGGGTGCCCACGGTTAAGCCAGGCCCACGGAAGAATCGGTCGCGGCAGGTCAACCCGACGATGTCGTCGTGCACATTCGCATTGACGCGCTATGTGATTGCTTCTGATGCCAGTTGATGTGCATCAATCCTGTCGGGACTACGGCTGAGACAGGGCCTGCTCGCAGCGAACCAGCCACTAGGTGGCGACCTGGGCGTGACGGTTTCAATCGCGTCGCGGGCGGAAAATCAGCCAGGCGGCCACACAGGTCAACAACACAGCGATCAGCGCGACGATCCAGAATCCGTGGTTGTCGTATTTAAAGGGCAAGCCACCTATGTTCATGCCCAACAAACCGGAGATCAGGTTGACCGGTAACGCGATAACCGCGACAGCGGTGAGGATCAGCACGCTGCGGTTAGTGTGCTCGGCAACCCGGTCGGCGATTTCCTCTTCGAGCAACTTGATGCGCTCCTGAAGTCCGGCCATGTCGCGCAACGTCAGGGAAAACGCCTCTGCGGATTGTCTGAGCGATTGGGCGTCCTCTTCCAGCACCCAGTGCGGCGGCCGGCTGACGAGGCGGAAAAGCGCGGCGGGTTCAGGTGCCAGCAGGCGGCGCAGTCGCACCAGATCGCGGCGAATGCCGCCGAGGCCCGAACGGGTTGGCAGTCTGCCGGCGAGCAGCGTTTCATCCACGTCGTTGGCGGCCTGCGCTGCCGTGCGCACAATGCCGATGAGTACATCGGCCTGTTCCTGCAGCAGATGGATCAGGAGAGCCATTGGGCTGCGGAAGGTTTCCCCCGCCTCGACCGCCAGTCTCAATTGATTGACTGAACGCAGCGGGGAATTGCGCACGCTAATCAGATAGTGAACGCCGACGTTCACCCACAGCGTCGCCACCTTGAGTGACGTCTTCCGCTCAAGGTCATATTCGACATCGTTAAGGACGGCGATTAGGGTCTGATAGACATGCGTGATTCGTGTTGAGCGAGAGCCTTCCTTAAGGGTATCGCCGAACGCCTCGGGTACTTGCACATGTTGAAGCGGCCAACCTTCCAGTACCGTAGGGATGTCGTGAAAATACAGCCAGATGAATTCCGTACTATCGTCGTCACGATGTTTCAACCATTCGATGGCTGTGTTCGCGTCGATCTCGCGGCCCACGCCGTTCCCCGAGAACAGATAGCCTCGGTCCAAAGGGAAATGATCGGTGTTTTGCGCCGACAGAAGTTCGGTGGCCATTCAATCCTCCTTCCTGGCGGGGCCTTGGTCCCGCGGCACCCACCATGTATCGGCTTGCTTGACGTATGAGCGCCTGACGGCATCCCAGGCAATCCGGTGGGCGATTTCTTCCTGACGTGACTCTTCGGCATGCGCTGCATAGGCATGGTTGAACGCGCTGCGATAGATGCCTTGCGCGTACTCGGGAAGACGATTGCGTATGGGGGGCGGGCAAATCGGTATCGAAATAATAGGGCATCGGTGTTCGGGGAAGGCAGGGTATTCACGATCGGGATTGACGTACAGCCAGACTAGGTTTTGCGCAGGGATTAGTGATTGACATGTATCAATCCTCAGAGGTCGACACGTCCAGTTTTCACGCGCTGCGCACGTGAGATTCGCTCATCATCCAGTCGAAGTCGCTCCTGCGGTATCTGCTTGATATGGGTCAAGAGGCTGGACCTTGAGCGAGCTATCGTGCATGCACAGATGCGTCTCAAGCAGGAGGCGGAGTCTAAGGAGACCACCTTGAAATAGAGGGCGAGAATCCGTTCCGGATGCGCACGTACCGCAACGCGGCGCACTCAGTGTCACGGAGCCGATCTGACACAGCCACGGTTTGGCGACCTCAAACCGCAATCTGGTGACGGTGCATGAAGCATTTCGATGTGTTCAATGGTGACGCCGACGGAATCTGCGCGCTGCACCAACTGCGGCTCGCGAAGCCATTGCGGTCCTTGCTGATCACGGGTGTCAAGCGCGACGTGGCGCTGCTCAGCCGCGTTCCCGCCAGGCGAGACATATCGGTGACGGTACTGGACATCTCTCTGGACACCAATCGGACCGCGTTGCTTGCATTGCTTGAGCACGGAGTCAAGGTTGAATACTTCGATCATCACTTTGCCGGCGCGATTCCCGAACATTCTGACCTGAGCACGTACATCGAGACGACGCCCGATATCTGCACGAGCATGCTCGTGGACCGTCATCTGGGAGGACAACACCGTCTCTGGGCTATTGTTGGCGCCTATGGCGACAACCTCGCGCACGCGGCGCAAACGCTTGCCGAGAGCCGCAGGCTCCAACCTGGCCACGCCGAACAACTGCGTGAACTGGGAGAGTCGATCAACTACAACGCCTATGGAGACAATGAGGCGGACCTCCTGATTCCACCTGCGAGACTTTACGAAACGCTGCGCGCTTATGCCGACCCATTCCAGTTCGCAGCGGACGAGCCGATTGCGCAGACGCTGTGCGACGCACGAAGGCACGACATGGAACTGGCGCTGGGAATGCGTCCCAGTGCTGTCCTCTCTGGCGGGTCAATGTATGTGTTGCCCAATAAGAAATGGGCTCGAAGGGTGCGGGGCATTTTCTCCAACTTTCTGGCAAGCAATTCACCTGATCGTGCCCATGCCGTGCTTACCGTGGGTGTGCAGGGTGACTATACGGTGAGCGTGCGTGCGCCGCTCGCCAATCCTTACGGCGCGGATGAGTTATGCAGACGGTTCGCAAGTGGCGGCGGCCGGGTCGGCGCGGCCGGCATCGGTCGGCTTCCGCACGATCGCCTGAGGGACTTCATGCAGGCGTTCGACAAAGCCTTTGATGTAGGCGTTGCCGTGACCGGCGACACGCCGCCACCTTGACCGCGTGTGGTCCACTCGAAATGGTCGAACGCGCTCTCAAGCTCATTCGGCTTGGTAAGTTGCCCACCAAGTTGCAAAGGCAAGCGGACAGCCTCACGGACTCCGCCGTCAGTCATTCTGCTTGCGCAGGGCATCGCGAAGCCGCTTGAGGCGAACCTGATATTGCTCAGACTCGCCATAGCTCAGGAAGCGCTGGTACCTCGCCTGCGTACCGAGCACCTTGGGGTTATCGAACTTTCCGTGCAATCTCTGGCGGTTTGATCTTAAATGCCCATATTGATCAATGGCTTCCGAAACCGACGATCGCGCGGAAGCCGCTCGAACTGCCGAGCCTTGCTGCAAGCCGCTCTGCGCACTACTACCGCCATAATTTGCACGGAAAGTTCGATAACCCTTAGTCACAGCACGTAGGGCGACGGCCGAACGCGGCGCGTCGGGCGACACTGAAATCGACGAAACCGAAAGTGCGGCAGACGACATTCCGAGTTGCCTGCAGCGCTGCGTGCGACGTCAGGGTGGCAACCTTGTCGTGATGGGCACGCAAGGCAGACATGGCGTGGGCACGGCCGTGCTTGGCAGCGTCACCGACCGGTTCCCGCGCCTGTCGACTTGCCCAGTCAGGCTGATCCGATCCGAGGCAGGCCTGTCACAGTGAAGCCGCGTACCAACCGTGCAACTTTGCCGGCCTATCCGGATTGGTATAAAGTCGATCCTTGACCGCCACGCGATGGATGCGCATCGCCGCATCCGTTCTTCATGAGTCTGCCGCCAGAATGAAATACAAAGACTATTACGAGACCTTGGGTCTCGAGCGCGGCGCGTCTCAGGAGGACGTCAAACGTTCGTATCGGAAGCTCGCGCGCAAGTACCACCCGGACCTCAGCAAGCACACTGACGCCGAAGATCGCTTCAAGGAACTGGGTGAAGCCTACGAGGTGCTCAAGGACCCGGAGAAGCGCGCGGCCTACGACCGCATGGGCAGCGAATGGCGCAACGGCCAGGACTTCCAGCCGCCGCCGAACTGGGACGAGGGCTTCGAATTCCGCGGCCCGGGCAACGAGGCCGGCGAACAAGCCGATTTCCACGATCTCTTCGAGAAGATGTTCGGTGGCGCGCATCCGCGGCAGCGGCCTTTCGATGTGCGCGGCGAAGACCATCACGCGAAGGTACTGATTGATCTCGAAGATTCCTATCGCGGCGCCCAGCGCTCGATTTCGCTGCAAATGCCGGTGATCGATGAACAAGGCCATGTTTCGCTAGAAACGCGTACGCTCGATGTATCCATTCCAAAGGGGATTCGCGCGGGCCAGCACCTGCGGCTGAGCGGGCAGGGAGCCGCAGGCGCCTCGCCCGGAACTGCCGGCGACCTCTATCTGGAAATCGCCTTTCGGGAACACTCGCGCTTTCGCGTGGACGGGCGCGACGTCTCGCTCGAGTTGCCGGTGGCACCGTGGGAAGCGGGCCTCGGCGCGCAGGTTACCGTGCCGACGCCTGACGGTTCGGTCGAGATGACGGTGCCAGCCAATTCTGCCGGCGGCAGGCGCTTGCGGCTCAAAGGCAAGGGCATTCCAGGCAACCCGCCTGGCGATCTGTATGTGATTCTGAACATCGTGCTACCGGCGGCGGATAGCGACACTGCGAAGGCCGCTTACGATGCGTTGCGGCAGGCGTTCAACTTCAATCCTCGCGCGCACTTCTATCGGTGATCATCGTGAAAGAGACGAGTACAACGACCTATTTGCAAGGGCAGATTGTCGACGAGAAAGTCGAGTTCACCTTAGTTGAATTGAGCCGGGTGAGCGGGGCATCGGAGGAGGAATTGACGCTCTGGGTGTCTGAGGGCGTGTTTGAGCCACGAGGCGACCGGCCGCAGGAGTGGCGCTTCAGCGGCGCGGCACTGCGGCGCGTGCGGACCGCGCAGCGGCTGGCACACGACTTTCAGATCAACCCTCCCGGCGTCGCGCTAGCCCTCGATCTGCTCGACGAGATCGACGCATTGCGCGCGCGTGTGAAGCGCCCTCGTGGAAACTAGGCGAGCCTGTGCGTGATGTCCTGCTGCACGGCGACCGCCGAGGCCGATCCGAATGATCCGGGCATCAGTCCTGCAAACGCGGAGCTCTGAATCTGAAGTTCAATGCAGCTATTCAGGACAATAGCCTGTATTTCCTACCTGTGAGCAAGTTGGGCAGATTGGGCCGCAAAGGCGTCGTTGATAGCCAGGTTATACGTTACCTCGCAGAATCCGGGATTATCATCCAGCAGTTTTCTCTCCAGGGTTTCGCAATCAGGACGCTTGTCGAGTGCTGCCGAGACATATGCCCGTGCGTCCTGGTTCAGACGGCTAACACGCGCTATCGCCTCGTCTATCTGTTGCAGGGTCTGGTTCGGGTAGATCTCCGAAACAATGATCGCCCCGGAGGATGATGAAGATCCCAGCGGTGTGTCGACGAGGCTATGGTTATAGCGCTCGACACGAAAGACACCATCCATGAACTCTCCCTCTGACGCAATCTTCAGCGCGTGATCGCGCCCTGTAACTGAGGGTGGTTGAAGATCACTCATGGCCTCTCCCGATTTCATGGTGAATGCCTGTTCGTTTAGACTAGCAGATCCTGGCGTGTAGGGTTGCGTTGCTTAAAACAGGGCCACGATGTAGTGTGGTCACCGGCGGAGCACCTCGTTGGTTCAGGATTGGACCGGCTTCAGCCACCATCTGCCAGTCGCCAGGGCGAGCCAACGGACATTCGATGAACGATTCCGGGGGGGCCGACGTTTGCCACGTCAATCGATGTCATCGACGGTCTGGGCAACGTACTCGCCCAAGCCGCTTCCTTGCCAAACCCTAAATACCCGGGCGAATAACAACCAGCCGGTTCCGCAGTGGGATCATCACCAGGGTCTGGACGAAAACGTAGAGCCCCACCACGGCGAAGGTCATTGTGACGAGATCCTCTCGTCCGGTGATTGAGCGCGGCAATCCGAGCGCAAGTGTATATGCGGGGCTGGTGGCAGCAAGTTAGGCTACGGCGGTCATTCCATCGACGGCGGTTCCATCGGTCCAGCAAACAGTGCGCGGTCGAAGAACGGGTCGTCCAGTTCCAATATTTCATCGTCACCGAGAAGGACCACGACTAACTGCCGTGAACCGTTCCCGGGCACGTCTGCGATCTCCCCGATTGTTTGTTTCGGCGACCGGTCGTCCGTAAATCGCACCCAGTAGTATCCCGGCGCTACGGGTCGTGTGTCCATCCATTCCATAACTGATACCTCCTGAAATCCCGGGTAGTTGATCGCTACCGCATCGTCGATTTTATCGCCCGCGCGTCGACGGCAGTTGCACGGCACAGTCAGCCAGGAATCGTTGCTAGTCTGGGGTGCCTTTGATTTTCTTGCATTTTCCCGGTTAGGGGCACGTAAGCCTGGCGCGGCTCCGCCTTGTGACCCTGTATAAATTTTCATTCCAATCAAGCACCTGCTGACTACTCGTTTGGGGGACTCGCATTTGCGTGATGGCGGTAGCAGCCCGATGCGCTCCGAAAAAGGGTGTTGAAAAGCCAATAATGCAGACGCCGTCTGCATTATTGATTCACTGGCAGGACTCGACAGCTTAGGCTCGACGACTGGCGGTCGATGTGTGCAGATCACTCGCGAACCTTGGAAGGATTCGTCGCGCGTACCGCGCCACCGGGAAGTTGAATGTCCCGCGCAGATTGATACCCTCCAGGTGGGTCGGCTTCGAAGATTGCCCGTCTCAGGCGATCGGCCTCTGCGTCTCCCGGCTGGGCATCCAATTGATCGAGATGTACTGCTGTGTCGATCCGCACCTTGCCTTCATCCACTGCTTGCCCTAGCAATTCGAAGCGCTGATCGAGATGTGTCAGAATCGGACCCAGAAATTCCATAGGGTCCTGCGGCAGGCCAAGATGCCCATACACATTGTTTCGCTTTATTGGCCACTCTTCGGCTGGGATCAGCATGTGCGTCTGGCTACGGAACGAGAAGCTGTGCGCGATGAAGACAGAGCCATTACGCAGAGCAACCCGTAAGGAAAACAGGGTGGCCCACTCGAACGCCACCATCGCCTTGAGGCGATCGTAGCCATCGATCGCTTCGCGCTATGCCCGACCAAGCCGGATGTTCACGCCGTCGGGCAACAGATAGGCATGACGTCGATAGAGACCTCGGAGCAGGACGATTGCGTCGAGCACCGGATGTGTGGTTTCCGCCCCGAATGGCAACTGCACGATACGCATCAGCATGTTGCGCGCATAGTGCGGTTTCAGAATCAGTCATTGACGGATCTGGCTGCGCCGGTTCAGCGCACTCGGATGCAGGACATGGCCAGCCAGCACGCAAAGTTCTTTACGCAGGTCTTCATGTGACAGCGATTCGTCGGTGGCAAGTGCTTTTACAGCAGCCGCAAATTCATGGAGCTGGTCTGCGGCCTTGACCCTCGCAGTGTCGACCTCGCGGGAACGATCTGGGCCACGGGGGGCCACCACGTCACGTTGGCCCCGCCGAACCCAGACGAAGATGCCAACCCGACACAGGTCTTCATGAAGCGAGTCCTGTGACCGAGACGTGTTCACCCGGGCGCAGCGGTGAAGAGGCCATTGCTTTGCGAATGCCGGCCTCGAATGAAAACGAGAGCTGCTCTTCCATAGAGCAGTACCACGACGTCGCCCGCTCTTCCTCGGTATAGGCGTCGTGCGCCCGTCGGTACGGCCTCTCCCGTTGCGTCGTCCATCGCATTGCTCCGTCGTTACGATGGCTACAGCTTCGCACCGCGCTTACGTGCGTTCAAGACGGGATGCGCTGACGGATACATGTATGACTCGCCGCATGAGACCCAATTCGGCCAACAGACGACCTTCGCGGGCAACGGGGTTCGGACATTCAGACGTCCGTTGCGCCCTGTAGGCGGCCAATTAAATCGCGAGTACAGCCTGAGTGCCTCCGGATGGATGGCTGGCAAGCCATGCAGTGCAGCGCTCCCGCAAGAAAGCATGCAACGCGTTAATCGCCGGCGACAGTTGCGCACGGTGAGCACAAATCAAGTGCAGCGGCGCGAGCTCGCAATACTCCGGGGGAAATAACTCCACCAGCCGACCTGCCTTCAGATCGTCAATGAGGTCCAGCCGCGACTTGTAGACAAGGCCTTCCCCGGCTATCGCCCAGCGACGAACTGCATCGGCATCGTCGCTGATGCGATTGCCTGTGACGGCCACGGTGCGCTCGCCGCCAGGCGGGGTAAAGTGCCAGCGTTCATGTATCTGCTCGCTCCAGACGTACCGAAGGCAGTTGTGTCGCCGCAGATCCTCAACTTTGGCCGGTGCGCCATGCCGTTCGAGGTATGACGGCGCGGCACACAATGCGCGTCGATTGTTGTCGACCAGTTTCATGGCCAGAAGAGACGAATCTGGCAGCGCTCCGTAGCGCACGAGCGCATCCAGCGGCTGGCGGATGAGGTCGGCCGCACGGTCGCTTATTTTCACGTGCAGCGACAAACCAGGGTGCCGGTGCTGAAATTCATCCAGCCACGGTAACAGCAGGTTTCGACCAAAGTCAGACGGAGCGGACAGCCGCAGCGGCCCGGACAGCGCCCCCCGGCCGTCGGCCAGGGCCTGCTGGCCTTGCTCCAGCGCGCCAATCATGACCCGCGCATGCGGCAGGTATCGCTCCCCGGCGTCCGAAAGTTGCATGCTTCGCGTCGAACGGGTGAACAGGCGCGTGTCCAGCGCCTTTTCGAGTCGCTGCACTGACGCACTCGCATGTGCGGGCGCGATATTCAACTGGCGCGCCGCCTCCGAGAAGCTGCCGTAGTCCACCGTGTGTACGAAGATCTGAACGTCATCGAGTCGGATCATTTTCATCGAAATGCCGAAATTGTTTGGGCTCGGCGGGTATTTATCCGCATATCGACGAAAGATAACATGGTCTCAATCACCCTTGGAGACCACGTGTATGAAAGCAATTGGCTTCTATCAGAACCATCCCATCAGCCACCCGCAGGCGCTGCAGGATATCGAGCTGCCGACGCCGGAGCTGCGCGACCACGATCTGCTGGTGGAAGTGAAAGCGGTATCGGTCAACCCGGTCGATACCAAAATCCGGCGCGGTGGAGATATTCCGGAAGGCGGTGCGCGCATCGCCGGCTGGGACGCGGCGGGAATCGTCCGCGCGACCGGTCCGCTGGCAACCCGCTTCAAGGCAGGCGACCGTGTCTGGTACGCGGGTGACATCAAGCGGCCCGGCAGCAACAGCGAACTGCACGCCGTGGACGAGCGCATCGTCGGACCTATGCCGATCTCACTGGACTTCGCCGCGGCCGCGTCGTTGCCGCTGACGACGATCACTGCGTGGGAGCTGCTGTTCGACCGTCTGCGTGTTCACGCAGCGGACCCGACCGACAACAACGTGCTGCTCGTCATTGGAGCGGCTGGCGGCGTCGGTTCGATTCTGACCCAACTGGCGCGCGAGTTGACTGGCATGACCGTCATCGGCACGGCCTCGCGGCCGGAAACCCGCGAGTGGGTGCTGGCCCATGGCGCACATTACGTCCTCGATCATCATCAGGCCTGGGCACCCCAGTTGGCCGCGCTCGGCATCGAGCACGTTACCCACGTTGCCGGGCTGAACAACAGCGCCGCCTATGTACCGCAAATCGTCTCCGTGCTGCGCCCGGAAGGCCAGTTCGCACTCATCGACGACCCGGTGGGTCTGGACATCGGGCCGTTCAAGGGGAAATCCATCTCGATTCACTGGGAGCTGATGTTCACCCGCGCGATGTTCACCACCGACACCCTCGCACGGCAATACGCGTTGCTGCGCCGCGCGGCGGAGCTGGTCGATCTGGGCCGCCTCAAGCACACGCTGACCCGACGCATTGACGGCATCAACGCCGCAGGTCTGATCGAGGCGCATGCGCTGGTCGAGGCAGGCCATATGATCGGCAAGGTCGTCGTCGCCAACCGCTGAACTCTTCTGACAATGAGCATCAACATGACATCGCAAATCATCAGCACGACAACGATCAGCCTGGAAGCTGCACAAGCATTGCTGGCAGAAGCGCGCCGCGCGTGCGCCGCGCGCGGATTCGCCGCGACGATCGCAATTACCGATGCAGGAGGCCACCTGCGCACTTTCGAGCGAGCGGATACCGCCCCGTTCCTTACCGTTGATGTCGCCATCGACAAGGCATGGACCGCCGCGTCGTTCGGCATGGCCACGCACCAATGGAATCAGTACATGGCCGAGCCCACCGTTGCCCCACTGGCGCACCATCCGCGGCTGACGCCGGTCGGCGGTGGCGTACCGATCTTCCACGAAGGGCGTCTGGTGGGTGGCATCGGTGTTTCTGGCGGAACATCGATTCAAGACCACGAGGCCGCTGAGGAAGCGCTGCGTCACGCAGGGTTTAAGCAGTAAGCCTGGGCCGTTGAACGATCGCCTTGCCGTCAATCGACAAACGTCCACAAAGAGGTGGAACCGTTGCTCGTGAGGGACCGGCGCGGACGGCCGGATCACTCCGATAACTGCCATTGAAGCCCTGGCGGCTCGAACGGCGACTTCGGGTCGACTTCGGCCGGTGCAATCCCTGCGCTTTCGGACTACCAACCAAAGACAACGCCCGAGAATTCCGAGCGTTGGATTTTTCAGCAGCTGCTGAATTTTTTTCACTATCTTCGGCAGCACTCTTTCACTTACTTGGCACAGTCTTCACTTTCTGTGTCACCCGACAAGCCGGGCAAGCGACGCTTGCGTTCGCGCGTCGGTTGGTGGCTATCCTCCCCGCGGTTGTTCAGTCGAGCGGCCGCTTTGACGAACACGTGCTCCGCCTTCGCAAGTTTCGGAATCTCGGCTTTCCCCGCCGGATAGCAATGGGGTTGGTCAGTCGCGATCTTGCGAGGCTCCTCAACATCGGAGGCACGTAGGCGCTTGAAGAAGCGGCGGCAACCTTGTCGCGGCGCTTCTGTAGCAGGATATCGAGCCGGGCGTCGTGCTGGCCGACCGTGCGCCACCTCTTTTCCTCCGCACTGGAGCGGTGCTGTGCTGCACCATCGGCGTGCCTGACCAGTCGAAATAAGTCGTGCCGCGGACAGGGCGCGTCACGTGGTATTGCTGTTTTCGGCTTCCTGGCACGCCGGACGTCGAATTCCGAGGTATGGCACGGCATATGCATATATAGCCCGCATAGGGCAAAGGCGACCTATCTTCATTTGAATCAGTAGCAACAACCTCACAATAGACTTTTGGACAACGGCGTCCCCCGAATCCAGTCATCTGACTGGGCTCGCGGGACGCTTTTTCTTTTTTCCGGAACGACGATGACGGACAAAGCCACTCGCATCCAACTCTTCAGCCTGCGCACGCCACCGATGCGCGCTTTCCATCTGACGTGGATGGCGTTCTTCGTCTGCTTCTTTGCGTGGTTCGCCTGTGCGCCATTGATGCCGTTGATCAAGCGCGAATTCGGGCTTTCAGTCGACCAGGTCGCCAATATCAACATCGCCGCGGTCGCCGTCACGATCCTTGTGCGTCTGTTGATCGGTCCGCTGTGCGACCGCTACGGCCCGCGCAGGATTTATTGTGGCCTGATGCTCGCGGGTGTATTTCCGGTGCTCGGTGCCGCGCTCTCCACTAGCTACGAAAGTTTCCTGCTATGCCGCTTGTGTATCGGCGCGGTCGGCGCCTGCTTTGTCATCAGCCAGTATCACACCTCGATGATGTTCGCGCCGAATGTGGTCGGGACCGCCAACGCGGCGACGGCCGGCTGGGGCAACACCGGGGCAGGCGCTGCGCAGGCACTCGTGCCGCTGCTGCTGGCGGCGGTCATGGCGCTCGGCGCAGCACAGTCATCGGCATGGCGACTTGCGCTCATGGTGCCGGGCCTTGCGATGCCCGTCATGGCGATTTTTTACTGGCGCTTCACGCAGGACTGTCCGCAAGGAAACTTTGCGGAACTCCGCTCGCGCGGAATCGCGATCGAAGGCGGTAAGAAGGGCGGTTGGGCGAGTTTCCGGGCGGCCTGCACGAACTATCGCGTCTGGATGCTGTTCACCACCTACGCAGCGTGTTTCGGCGTCGAGGTTTTCATTCACAACGTCGCCGCAATCTATTACGTCGATCATTTCCATCTGTCGCTGAAGGCGGCAGGCATGGCCGCCGGAAGCTTCGGCCTGCTCGCACTGTTTGCCCGCGCATTGGGTGGGTGGCTGTCGGACAAGGCTGCCGCGCGTCGAGGCCTCGACGTCCGCGCGACCTTGCTGTTCGTACTGATCGTCGGCGAAGGGTTCGGCCTCATGGGCTTTGCGCATGCGGACAGCATGGTACCGGCCGTGATCGCCATGCTGGTCTTCGGGCTGTTCACGCACATGGCCTGCGGCGCGACCTACGCGCTGGTGCCGTTCATTGACCGCAAGGCGCTCGGCGGCGTTGCGGGTGTGATTGGCGCTGGTGGCAATGTCGGCGCGGTGGCGGCCGGTTTCCTGATGAAAGGCGTCGGCAACGTTCAGCAGACGCTGGCGATCCTCGGCATGCTCGTCACGCTGTCCGCGTTATGCGCGCTGGCAGTGCGCTTCAGTAGCGAACACAAGGCACGCGAAGCGGCGCTACGCGAGCACGCGCTGGCTGCCACCGGCACCAACGGCATTGCAAGTTGACGACACGGCCTTCGCATACAGACCGCAGTCAAAGGTCGCAGCACGGGTGCTCGCAAGATCCTTGAGTGCACGGCACAAAGGTGCGCCCTCGGTTCGGATCGCGGGCGGTTCGATTTTAGATGCCTGCGCCGTAGCCAGAGATTCAGGAAAGCCAGTATCGGGACCATGCTGGCGATGCCATCCGCTCAGGCGTACTGCACGGAGAAGGTGCTGCGCCGCCTCAGAATGCATCAACCCGGTCCGGACATCCCCGCCCCACGAGACTTCTGGCGTTATCTCGGCGCACGCCTTCGCGCTGGTTCGCGTGGGCGATGTCTGCCGAGAGCGTGGTAGTGGACAGTCCGATCCGGGCCGCGGCTGTGCGTGCCGATAACGGGGCGTGATTTAGAAGGCGCGCGCGGCTGGGCTGGTGTGAGGTGGCCGCGCTTTCTGTTTTCATGGTATTTGCCGTGTTTGGGTGTTATCCCGGAAGTGTGCGTCGCGTGGGCGGGCTGGCCGGATGCGGTGCTTGCGGATAAACCTTGTTGGCTAGACCGTGGCACTTGGCGTCAAGCCTTAAGCCGTTAGTAACTCGCTCATGCACTACAGCGCACAGTATCGTGCATGTCGTGCGGCGCATGAACAGAATGCGAAGACCACGCCACCGCATCGAATCTCGTCTCACCTGACGGGTATTCCGCCAGCGCAGTGGCCTCGCCGATCGCCTGGCCGACGAGGATCACAGCCGGGCTGCCGAGCCCGGCCGAAAGCGCGCTGGCGGCAATCGTGTCGAGCGTCCCCAGTACATGCCGCTCGGCAGTGCTGCTTGCAGATTGCACCACCGCAGCGGGCGTGCAGCCGGGCAGCGTCGCCATCAGCGCGGCACACAGGCTCTCGATGCGGCTCATGCCCATGTAGATCACGAGCGTCGTGCTGGTGGCGGCCAATGCGGCCCAGTTGGGTTCGCTGTGGTCGCGCAAATGCGCGGTGACGAACGTCACCCCCTGGCAGTGGTCGCGATGCGTCAGAGAAATGCCGAGACCCGCCGCCGCCGCAAACCCGGACGAAATGCCGTTGACGATTTCGAATGGAATCTGCGCGCGCCGCAAATCAGTCAGTTCTTCGCCGGCACGGCCAAACAGCAGCGCGTCGCCGCCTTTCACGCGTACCACGTGCCGTCCAGCGCGCGCGTAGCGCAGGATCAGGCGCTGAATGAACGCCTGTGGGGTCGACCTGCAACCGCCGCGCTTGCCGACCCGAATCACGCGCGCCTGCGGCGCAAGTGCAACGATCTCGGGATTGACGAGGTCGTCGAGCAGTACGACGTCGGCGCTTGCCAGCAGCTTCGCTGCCCTGATCGTAAGCAGATCCAGGTCACCCGGACCCGCGCTGAGTAAAGTGACCTTGCCGGTTACCATGGTGATTTCCTTACCCGTCCTGAAACGGTCAGTTGGACGAGCGCTGCGCCAAATGCAAACGGCGTCCGCTCGTCGTGTTGAACGAGGGGACGCCGTTGTCCTGAGGTGCATTGCTTGTGCTGCAGGTTGCGCATCACGCATCACCTGCAGCGTGATTCGGTGCGTCAGCAGCGTTGCCGCGCGTATCGATAACGCAATATCCACGCCAGACGGTGCCTGCGCGGTCAGCAGCGCAAGTCCCAGCGCGGCGTCATCCGCGCGAGCCAACCGTGGCCGTGCGTCGTGAGGCCGCGCCGGCGGGCGAATGTCGCAGCAGCAAGGTACGCAGCGCAGGGCGAAAAACGTCTGGTCTGCAGACTAATCTATTTGCAGGAGCAAGGCTGAAGCCGGCCCCCTTCGTCCGGCTCGCCGCACGGATGATGTGCCGCACCGCACCAGTCTTGTGCTTTGCCGCATCAAAACACATCTTCCTGTTGCGCCCCAGACTGGTGCTGAAATCTGGTGTCACCCGTGGCTGGGGCCACTGCGGCCGATTTGACGCATGGCACGGCCTTTGCGTAAGTATGCGCGGAGGACCAATGGCGGTCCGGCCCGCATGCAGCAGAAGTCAATCCCTAGATTACGGTTTTTTGGACAACGGCGTCCCCTGAATTCAGTCACCTGATGGCTGGATCCGCGGGACGCCTTTTTATTTGCCGGACGAAAAAACATGCCGCGAACCGCGTTGGAAATAGATGGGACTCCAGTCATGAACGTTGTCGTCATTGGTCACGGCATGGTGGGGCACAAGCTTCTTGAATGTCTTGTGGATGACGCGAGAGCCGCGCTGCACATCACCGTGCTGTGCGAGGAGCCTCGTCCCGCTTATGACCGGGTACATCTGTCCGAATTCTTTTCCGGCAAATCCGCTGAGGATCTCTCGCTCGTGAAGCCTGGTTTTTTCGATCGCGAGAACGTGCTGCTCAGGCTCAACGCAAAGGCGGTGTCGATTAACCGGGAGGACCACACAGTAAGCATCTCGACCGGTGAGACGCTTTCCTATGACAAACTGGTGCTCGCCACTGGTTCCTCGCCGTTTGTTCCGCAGATGGCGGGCAGCGATCGTGAGGACTGCTTTGTCTATCGCACCATCGAAGATCTCGAGGCGATGCAGGCATGCGGCGCTCGGGCGAAGTCGGGTGTGGTGGTAGGCGGCGGCTTGCTGGGGCTTGAATGCGCGAAGGCGCTGCATGATATGGGATTGGCCGCGCATGTCGTCGAGTTCGCCCCGCGCCTGATGGCGGTGCAGGTCGACGACGGCGGCGGACGGGTGCTGCGCAGCAAGATCGAGGAACTGGGCGTGCAGGTCCATACGGCCAAGCACACGCTTACCATCACCGATGGCGAAGCGGGCACCCACCGGATGCAGTTCGCCGACGGCACGCATCTCGACACCGACATGATCGTGTTCTCCGCAGGTATCCGTCCGCGCGACGAGATCGCGCGTGACTGCGGACTGGATCTGGGCCCGCGCGGCGGCATTGCTATCGATGACACCTGCCGCACGAGCGATCCGGACATCTATGCGATCGGCGAATGCGCGGCGTGGAACGGCACGGTGTATGGCCTCGTGGCGCCAGGGTATGACATGGCGCGCGTTACGGCGAAGCAATTGCTGGGCGATCAGGCTGGCTTCTGCGGTGCGGACATGAGCACCAAACTCAAGCTGATGGGCGTGGATGTCGCGAGCATTGGCGACGCGCACGGCAAGACGCCGGGCAGCCGCACGTACCAGTTCAGCGACGAACGCAAGCAGGTCTACAAGAAGATGGTGGTGTCGGAGTGCGGCAAGCAACTGCTCGGCGCCGTGATGGTGGGCGATGCGAGCGAATACGGCACGCTGCTGCAGATGATGCTGAATCGCATCGAGCTGCCCGAAGCGCCGGAATTCCTCATCCTGCCGCAAAGCGACGGCAAGGCCAAACCCGGCCTCGGGGTCGACGCGCTGCCCGAGGCCGCGCAGATCTGCTCGTGCAACAACGTCTCCAAAGGCGACCTGTGCGCTGCGGTGTGCGCGGGCGCGACCGACATCGGCTCGCTCAAATGCGCGACCCAGGCCGGCACGTCGTGCGGCGGCTGCGTGCCGCTCGTCACGCAGGTGATGAAGGCCGAGATGAAGAAGCAGGGCCTCGCGGTCAACAACCACCTGTGCGAACACTTCCCGTATTCGCGCCAGGAGCTGTATCACATCGTGCGCGTAGAAGGTGTGCGCAGCTTCGGCGAATTGCTGGCTAAGCACGGACATGGTCTTGGCTGCGATATCTGCAAGCCGGCCGTGGCGAGCATCCTCGCGTCGTGCTGGAACGAATTCGTGCTGAAGAAAGAGCACGCATCGCTGCAGGACACCAACGACTACTACCTCGCCAACATCCAGCGCGACGGCACCTATTCGGTCGTGCCACGCATGGCGGGTGGCGAAGTGACGCCTGACGGTTTGATCGCGGTCGGCGAGGTGGCGAAGAAATACGGGCTCTACACGAAAATCACCGGCGGTCAGCGAGTCGATATGTTCGGCGCGCGCGTCGAGCAACTGCCGTTCATCTGGGAAGAACTGATTGCCGCCGGTTTCGAATCGGGCCACGCATATGGCAAGTCGCTGCGTACCGTGAAGTCGTGCGTCGGTTCGACGTGGTGCCGTTATGGTGTCGGCGATTCAGTAGGACTCGCGGTCGAACTCGAGAACCGCTACAAGGGCCTGCGCACGCCGCACAAGATCAAGTTCGGCGTATCGGGCTGCACCCGCGAATGCGCGGAAGCACAGGGCAAGGACGTCGGCATCATCGCCACCGAGAAGGGCTGGAATCTCTACGTATGCGGCAACGGCGGCATGAAGCCGCGCCACGCCGAACTGCTCGCGTCCGACCTCGATCAAGAGACCCTGGTGCGCTACATCGACCGCTTCCTGATGTTTTACGTGCGTACGGCCGACCGTCTGCAACGCACCAGCGTGTGGCGTGACAACCTCGAAGGCGGACTCGACTATCTGATCGATGTGGTCGTCAACGATCACCTGGGCGTGGCCGCGGAACTCGAAGTCGAAATGCAGCAGGTGGTCGACAGCTACGAAGACGAGTGGAAGAAAGCCGTCACCGATCCTGAAACACGCAAACGCTTCCGCCATTTCGTCAACAGCGAAAAGGCCGACGGCACTGTTACGTTTGTGGAGGAACGCGGCCAGATCCGGCCCGCGACACCCGCCGAGCGGCGAGCGAAGCAGTTCCCGGTTCCGGTGGTCGTCGAGACCGCCTGACCCTCCACGCCACCTACCCTGAGGAGATCAACATGAACAACGATCGACTTCCGCAATCCTGGATGCCCGTGTGTGCGCTCGACGACATTGTTCCGAATACGGGCGTCTGTGCGCTTGTCAACGGCGAGCAGGTCGCGGTGTTTCACGTCGCGCACGGTGACGGCACCGTGTTCGCGATCGACAACTTCGATCCGGGTTCGCAGGCGGCGGTGCTCTCGCGCGGGTTGATCGGCAACCTCGGCGAGCGCATCGTGGTGGCCTCGCCGATCTACAAGCATCATTTCGATCTGCGCACCGGCGAGTGCCTCGAGGCGCCCGAGAATTCCGTCAACGCCTACCAGGTGCGCGTCGAGAGCGGCACGGTGTGGGTCGCTGCATGAGACACGAATACGCCGGACAGACCTCGGGAGGCGCATCGCCCGGCGCGCCTTCCCGTCCGCGTCTGGTGGTGGTCGGCAACGGTATGGCCGGCATGCGCACTGTCGAAGAGCTGCTGAAGCTCGCGCCGGACCTCTATGACATCACCGTATTCGGCGCCGAGCCGTACGGCAACTACAACCGCATCCTGCTGTCACCGGTACTCGCGGGCGAGAAGTGTGTCGACGAGATCATCCTCAATACGCGTGACTGGTATACGGATCATGGTATCCGGCTGCATGCGGGCGACCCGGTGGCCGCTATTGATCGCAAGCGCCGCATCGTGCGCTCGCAAAGCGGCATCGAGGTGGGCTACGACCGGCTGCTGATCGCAACCGGCTCCAAGCCATTCCTGATTCCGGTGCCAGGTCACCAACTGCCGGGGGTGATCGCGTTTCGCGACATCCAGGACGTCGAGACGATGCTCGCCGCAGCGCGCAGTCATCGTCACGCCGTAATCATAGGCGGCGGTCTCCTCGGACTGGAGGCAGCGAACGGGCTCATGCGCCAGGGCATGTCGGTGACTGTCGTGCACGACACCGAAAGCTTGATGGACCGCCAGCTCGACAGGAGCGCGTCGGCCCTGCTGCTGCAGACGCTGGAGCGCAGGGGCTTGCGTTTCCTGATGAAGGCCCGCACCGCCGAAATCGTCGGGCCGGAGCGTGTCACCGCGGTACGTTTTGACGACGGCATGGAGATTCCCGCCGACCTGGTCGTCATGACGGCCGGGGTGCGCCCGAATATCGAGCTCGCGAAGCAGGCGGGCTTGCACTGCGAGCGCGCGATCGTCGTCGATGACACGTTGCAGACCTACGATCCGCGTGTTTATGCCGTTGGCGAATGCGTGCAGCACCGCACGGCGACCTTCGGTCTCGTCGCGCCGATCTGGGATCAGGCGCGTGTCTGCGGCGCGCATCTGGCCGGTGCGGGTCACCGCCGTTACGTGCAGCGCGCGACGGCGACCAAGCTGAAAGTCACCGGCGTCGACCTTTATTCCGCTGGTGATTTCGTCGGCGGCCCGGACAGTGAAGACCTCGTGTTGCGCGATCCGCGACGCGGCATCTACAAGCGCCTCGTGATCGAGGGTAGCCGGGTGATCGGCGCCGTCCTCTACGGCGACGTCAGGGACGGCGCCTGGTACTTCGAGCTGATCCAGAACCGGACCGACATTTCTCCGCTGCGCAGCCAGTTGCTGTTCGGTAAAGCCCTGTGCGAGGCGCAGCCCGCCTGAACCGGAATCGAATGTGAGTTTTCCCATCGTCATTTCCAATCCGCCTGACACCCGTCGTGACGCGGTCCGGACCACCTGTCCTTACTGCGGCGTCGGCTGCGGCGTACTCGCGACGCCACGCCCGGACGGCCAGCCCGACATTGCCGGCGACGAACGCCACCCGGCAAACGCCGGACGCTTGTGCGTGAAGGGCTCGGCGCTCGGCGAAACGGTCGGGCTCGACGGACGCCTGCTGCATCCGAAGCTGCGCGAGCCGGGCAGCGATGAATTGCGCGATGTGTCGTGGAGCGATGCGCTCGACACGGTTGCCAGCGAATTTCGCCGGATCATCGATCAGCACGGCCCGGATGCAGTCGCACTCTATGTCTCGGGACAACTGCTGACGGAGGACTACTACGTCGCCAACAAGCTGATGAAGGGCTATGTCGGCAGCGCGAACATCGACACCAATTCGCGCCTGTGCATGTCGTCATCGGTTGCAGGGCATAAGCGTGCGTTCGGCGAAGACTTGGTGCCGGTGTGCTACGAAGACCTCGAACTCGCGGACCTGGTCGTGCTGGTCGGATCGAACACTGCGTGGTGCCATCCGATCCTGTTCCAGCGGATTGTCAGGATCAAGGAAACGCGGCCCGAGATGAAGGTCGTCGTGATCGACCCGCGCTACACCGCGACCTGCGAGATGGCCGACCTGCACTTGCCGCTGAAGGCGGGCACGGACGTCCGGCTGTTCAACGGGCTGCTCAGTTTTCTCGCGGAACACGATACGACAGATGCAGGTTTCGTCGATGCGCATACGACCGGCTATGCGCAGGCACTCGATGCCGCCTCAACCGACGCGGTGAACGGCTTCGATCTCGCGCAGTGCGCGAAGGCCTGCAAGGTCGACCGGCACGATCTGCTCGAGTTCTATCGGCTCTTCGCGCGGACCGAGCGGGTCGTAACGGTCTATTCCCAGGGCGTGAACCAGTCGTCCTCCGGCACCGACAAGGTGAACAGCATCATCAATTGCCATCTGCTGACAGGCCGCATCGGCAAGCCGGGGATGGGGCCGTTCTCGTTTACCGGACAGCCGAACGCGATGGGCGGGCGTGAAGTGGGCGGCCTCGCGAACATGCTGGCGGCACATCTGGAGCTCGACAATCCGCGCCATCGCGACCTCGTGCAGACTTTCTGGGGCTCGCCCGCCATCGCGGAACGGCCGGGACTCAAGGCGGTCGAGTTGTTCGGGGCGATCGAGACCGGCCGGATCAAGGCCGTCTGGATCATGGGCACGAACCCGGTTGTGAGCTTGCCCGATGGCGATCAGGCGAAGCGCGCGCTCGCGCGCTGCGAACTCGTCGTCAGCTCCGACATTGTTGAAAACACGGACACGAATGTGTTTGCCCACGTCCTGCTGCCGGCGCTCGGCTGGGGCGAGAAAGACGGCACCGTCACCAACTCCGAGCGCAGGATTTCGCGCCAGCGGGCGTTCCTGCCGGCACCGGGCGAAGCGCGCGCGGACTGGCGGATCATCTGCGACGTCGCACAGCGCATGGGGTATGCCGGCTTTGATTTTTCGGCTCCGCATGAGATTTTCGACGAGCATGCACGGCTGAGTGCCTATCGCAATGAGGCCGGCAACGAGGCCGGCAACGAGCGGGGCAACGGTGGCGAGACCGCTGACAGCCAAGGGAAAATGAATAACGGACACGTCGAAGGCGATGTGCCGCGTGTGTTCAATCTGAGCGGCCTCGTCGCGCTCGGCCGGGAGCGCTACGATGCGCTGCAGCCGATCCAGTGGCCGGTACTGGCGGCGAACGGCGCAGCGCAGCGCGGTACCGCGCGTCTCTTCGGTGATCGCCGCTATGCGCACGCAGACGGCAAGGCGCGTTTCGTCGCGACCCCGCCGCGCGCACCGGTCCACGCACCGGACGGCGAGTATCCGCTCACGCTGAATACCGGCCGGGTACGCGACCAATGGCACACGATGACCCGCACGGGCAAGTCGGAGAAACTCGCCGGCCACGTGACGGAAGCATTCGTCGATCTGCATCCGCAGGACGCGCTGTCGTACGGCGTGCGGGAAGGAGAACTCGCGCGCGTGTCGAGCCGTTGGGGCACGATGGTCGCACGTGTGCAGCATGGCGGAGGCATGTCGCGAGGCAGCGTGTTCGTGCCGATTCACTGGAACGATCAGGTGGCGTCCGATGCGCGTGTCGGCGCGGTGGTGAATCCCGAGGTCGATCCGGTCTCCGGGGAGCCTGAGTTCAAACATACGCCGGTTCGCGTCGACAGGTTCGACGTCGCCTGGCACGGTTTCTCGTTGAGCCGCCACGCCCCGGTGCTGGACGGCATGACCTACTGGACGCGTGTCCACGGCACGCAGTTCGTGCGCTACGAACTCGCGGGGCGCAAGCCGCTCACCGATCACGGTGGCTGGGCGCAAGCGCTGTTCGGTATCGACGATCCGCACGCCGACTGGCTGGAGTACGAGGACAGGACGGCGGGCATCTATCGCGCCGTGCATCTGGTCGACGAGCGTATCGAGAGTTGCATCTTCGTATCGGCGCGCCCCGAGTTGCCGTTGCCGTCGCGTACGTGGCTCGCGGGCCTGTTCGGGAAGGACAGGCTCGACGAGGAGGACCGTGCTGGTCTGCTGGTCGGGCAGCCGATTGGCAAGGGTGTCGATACGGGGCCCACGGTCTGCTCGTGTTTCGGTGTGGGACGCAATACGATCTGCACGGCGATCCGTGAGCAAGGGCTAAAGACCGCGGCGGAAATCACCGCGTGCCTGAAGGCCGGCGGCAACTGCGGGTCCTGCGTGCCGGAACTGAAGAAGCTGCTGGTCGACACCGAACTGGAACGATTGAGTACAGCTTGAAGGAGACTGAAGTTTCATGATGAAGAGACTCAAAACCATGCTGGCCGTGATCAAACCCGGCGATACTTTTTTCGCTCGCCATGACGACGGCAACGCCACGCCGTCAGGTCCAGAAGGTGTCGGAGAGGGACACCTGCGACATACGGCGAATCTTCGCGCCTCGCATCTTAGCGAACGAGGGCGGCATGACCGTGCGCGGCGCCGCACCCGCAAGTCGGGCGCGGCCGTGGGGCCGGCGCACCCTGGCACGCCACGTTCGCATCGCCATTGATCGCGTTGAAGGGGAGCGGTAGCGAGACGCTGTGCGACTAACGCCGCAGTTCCGACATGATCTTTTCGGCAAGAAAGTCGCATGGCGGCCGCTTCGATTTGGCGCTCCGCGCAAGTACGACCTCCAGCGCGGCGATTTCGGGCAAGCCCTGCGCATGGCCGAGCAAAGTCAAATGAGCGGGAACTGCACACTGCGCGAGCGGCGCCACCGCGAGTCCCGCTTCGACCATACTGAGAAGACCCATGAGGCTTGGACTCTCGTAAGAGGTCCGATACGTGATCCTGGCCCGTTCGAGACTGCGGATCGCATTTTCCCGAGCGACGCTACCCGGCAGGAACACCGCAATGGGCAGCGGCCTCTCGCGCCAGATGTCATGCGCGCTGGGCGCCGCGGCCCAGACCATCGGTTCGAACCGGATGAACTCGCCCGAGAGGCCCTTGACGCGTGTCCCGCAGACCAGGTCGACCGATCCGTCCTTCACCATGGGCGCGAGCGCCACGCTTGGCAATCCGATTACCTGAATCTCGACCTTCGGGTAGGTAGCGGAAAATTTCTTGAGGATCGACGGCAGAAGTGACGACGCATAGTCGTCGGGCACACCGATGACGACCCGGCCGGTTACGTCGGGACGGACCACCGCCGCCCAGGCTTCATCGCGCAAAGCGAGCATGCGCCGCGCGAAAATCAGCAGGACTTCGCCATCTTGCGTCGGGGTCACGCTTCGCGGCTTGCGCACGAAAAGCGGCTTGCCGAGCGCCGTTTCGAGGGTCTTGATCTGCATGCTCACCGCCGATTGCGAGCGATGGACGACTTCCGCCGCGCGACTGATGTTCCCCGTGTCGGCCACGGCCACGATCATTGTCAGAACGTCCAGATCAAGTGCTTTCATTGGTATCAGATAAATCGATAGATACCATCAATATTACGCGATTTTCTTAGATTAGCGCATCGTGCATAGTGCTGGAAAGGAGCCCATGCATGAACGCGCGAACCGACCCTTCAATACTTTCAGTCCCGGAGTTGTGCTTTGCCACCGTGCCCTCCGGCATCTGCGTGCCCTATGTGATCAGCGGTTCGGGAGAGCCGCTGGTTTTCGTGCACGGATCGCTTTGCGATTATCGCTATTGGAGCAGTCAAACCGAATTCCTTTCGAAGCATTTCCTCTGCATTTCGGTTAGCCTCAGCCACTACTGGCCGGCTGACGATGCCTGCATTCAAGGAGAATTTGGCTGGAAGACGCATGTCGCGGAACTCGCCGAATTCATTGCGGCAATGGACCTCGGGCCGGTTCATCTGGTGGGGCACTCGCGGGGAGGGTGCATTGCATTCCACGTGGCGCGCGAGTATCCGCGCCTGGTGAAGACGTTGACGCTCGCTGATCCGGGTGGTCCGTTGCAGATCGATGGAATGCCGGAAGCCTCGTTGCCACCTGCGACCAATCTCCTTCGCACCAAAGTTGCTGATCTGATTGAAAGCGGTGCGATTGACGCCGGACTGGAGCTTTTCGTCGACTCGGTGAGCATGCCTGGTTTCTGGCACAAGAGTCCCCCCAGTTTCCGCACAATGGCGATCGACAACGCCGCCACGTTGCCGAAGCAGTTTCGCGATCCGTTGCCCGCGTACTCACGCGATGCAGCGCGTGAGGTGCAGTGCAGGACGTTGCTGATCGAGGGCGAAAAGAGCCCGCGCATGTTTCGCAACAACGTCGACAAGCTCGCGGATTGGATCGACTACGCGGACAAGCAGACCGTTGCCGGTGCATCGCATGGAATGAACGTCGCGAAGCCGGGGGTATTCAACCGGCTTGTCCACGCCTTCGTGAGTTCCTGGTAATACTGATTTTCGGGCAACGCGCGCAACCATCAGAAATCAGAAAGAAGATCAACTATGGATCATTTCCTGCGCGCCAGCCTCGCGGGCGAGTTGCACGCCCGGCCGTTTCTCCGGATTGGCGGATCGGTGGCGCTCGCGCACTTTGCCATCTATGCCGACGGCGACCCTTCCGTTCACGAAGCGCTCCTTCGGTCGCTGTGCAGGCTGACAGGCCTGGCGATTCCCGTCGACGGTACGACGCATTACTCGGCGCGCTGGAATGAGGAGAATCAGTTGAAGTGGGAGCGGCACACGGAATTCTCCACCTTCACGTTTGTCGCGCAGCGCCATGACGCGGATTACTTTTCCGATCTGCCGTCGGCACATATCCCGTCCGAATGGTTTCGCGGTTTTGAAGGCAAGCGGTTCGTTGCGATCCGGATGGAACTCGTGTCGGGCGACGCAGCCGGTGCGGCACGCGAGAGCGTGCGGCAGTGGATCGACGGTCCCGTTCTGGTGGGCAGCAAGGTGCTGGGAGGCGGACAGGCTTACTGCGACTGGAGCATCCGGCCCGACGGCTTCTCGCGGTTTCTCGTGATCGACGATGACTTTCGGGAGGAACAGGGCGGACGTCTCCTGCAGCGCCTCTACGAGATCGAGACGTACCGGATGATGGCTTTGCTGGCGCTGCCGGTTGCCCGCGAACTGGGCAGAAGTCTCGACGAACTGCAGTCGGCGCTTCAGCCGCTGATGCACAGCATGGACACGAGTCAGGGACGCCGCAATGATGCCGAGCTGCTGGTGCGTCTCACGCATCTTGCCGTGCGCATCGAGTCGTTGGCGGGCTCGAGCGGGCGCTTCAGCGCCTCGCGCGCTTATGAAAAACTCGTGCTTGCCCGCATTCAGGAACTGCGCGAAGAACGCATTGAAGGCATGCCGACGATCGCCGAATTCATGGAGCGGCGCTTTGCCCCCGCGATGGAGACGTGCAAGACCGTCTGGGCGCGCCACGAACAATTCGCTGGACGGGTGGCGAGGGCGGTCGATCTGCTGCGCACGCGCGTCAATCTCGCGCAGGAAGAGGACACGACCCGCTTGCTGGAAGGCATGAATCAGACGGCGCAAAGCCAGTTGAGGCTGCAACATGCGGTCGAGGGCCTGTCTGTTGCCGCCATCTCGTACTACGTGCTCTCCCTGACGTCGGCCGGATTCAAGGCCCTTCATACCCTGCATTTTCCTCTCGATCCGGAGCTGGCCGAAGGACTCCTGATCGTCCCGGTCGTCTTGCTGGTCATGCTCACTATCCGGCGTAGCAAGGGAAGACACGCGGTGCTCAAGTCGGAATGGCTGACATCCCGGCCATCCGTGAGGCCCAATTCCGAAGTTTGCGACTGAACCCCTTCTTCGCGGGGCGACGTCGAAAAAAGCATTGAAAAATCAAAAGAATAGAAACGTGCATGATCGCGGCCACTTGGCACGACCCTTGCGATATTGCTGCCTGCCGTCGGCCTTCGATCAAAACTGGAGAGCCGTGCCTGGCATGACATCGACGCGACCACGACGTCGCACTCACGGAGACTACGCAATGACTTCACCTGGCACCTTGGCTGGCACTTTAGCAGGCTTGCCTGCGCGATCGCGCGGCCTGGAACACGAGCCCCGTCGTCCGAGCTACCGGCTGTAGAAATATGACGGCACACTTCGGTACCCAACACTTCTTGATCAAGGGCATCACATACAGCGGAAAGACATTCCGGCCCGGCGACTGGGCCGAACGGCTGACCGGCGTCATCACGCTGTTCGTTGGCGAGCGTCGGCCGGGCATTCATATCGCCTGCACACCGTTAGCCATGCCAATCGTCCAGGCCGACGTCAAATGCCTACTGATTTCCGGCGATCTTCAGCTGATTTGCCCGGCCGCGTTTCAATTTGTGGCGAGGTTCGCTGAGGACAATGATTTGCCGATGGAAATTCGTTGCACGAGACCGTCTGAAGGACTGAACGAGCACGGTGCGTTTGCGGTGGCCGAGATTTCAGCCTGCCCGGCCACCGAATTCTGAGCTTTGAGCCAAGAGCCAATCGTCCTGCGCCACGCGTCAAAAAAACGTAACGCTAACAGACACATAGCGGCGCGAAAAAATAGCTGCTGGCTGGCCCGACTCTTGCTTTTATCAGCCGGCAAACGCCTCCGATCGGGACTGCCTGGTCATCGTTCGGAACCGGCCTTAAAGCGGACAAGCGATCCGCTGCATGGTCACGCGTATTAATCAGCTCGAAAGCCGTAACGCGTCATCGCGTTGCGTTAGGAGCCCTTGAACAGTCAGGAGACAAACGTGCACAGCACATCCCCCACGTCACAGCCAGAACCGGCACCCGTCATTGAAGCCCAAACCCGCTTCTGGCCGGAAGGCTGGTGGAAATTGATGGAAATCCGGATCGGCATCATCCCGTTGCCAATCTATGTCGTGCTGTTCGCATTGATCGCTGGCTTTGTGATCTCTGGCAAGGTGCCGGGCGAGATATCGATGGCGATCGCAGTACTCGCATTCTTCGGCTTCACGTGTGCGGAAATCGGCAAGCGCTTGCCGCTGTTCCGCAATATCGGCGCGGCAGCGATCTTTGCAACGTTCATTCCGTCCGCGCTGGCCTACTACCACTTTCTGCCGAAACCAATCATCACGCTGACGAGGGATTTCACGAAGTCGACCAACTTCCTGTACCTGTTCATCGCATCGATCATTGTCGGCAGCATTCTCAGCATGGACCGCCGCGTGCTGATCCAGGGCTTCCTGAAGATTTTCGTTCCGCTCGCAGTCGGTTCGGTCGCCGCTGCGATCGTTGGAACCACCGTCGGAACTGTGCTCGGACTCGGCGCGCACCATACATTCTTCTTCATCGTCGCACCGATCATGGCGGGCGGTGTCGGTGAAGGTGCGATGCCCCTGTCGATTGGCTACTCAGAAATTCTTCATCTGCCACAAGGCGAGTTGTTTGCGCAAGTGCTGCCGCCGGTGATGCTGGGCAGCCTCACGGCGATTGTTCTGTCCGGTGCGCTTGATATGCTCGGGAAACGCTTGCCGCACCTCACAGGGCAAGGACGCCTGCAAGTTGGCGAGCAGGAAGAGATGGTCCCGATGCTTGACGAAATCACCGGACACGTCGACGTCACCCACATCGCAGCAGCGGGGATCACGGCCATTACGCTCTATCTGCTGGGGTTGATGTGCCGCGACCTGTTCGGCCTGCCGGCGCCTGTCGCGATGCTGTTCATTGCAGTGCTGGTCAAACTCGGGCGGGCGGTATCGCCGCCGCTGCAGGAGGGCGCCTTTGTCGTCTACAAGTTCTTTTCGACAGCGGTGACCTACCCATTGCTGTTCGCGATCGGCGTTGCGATGACGCCCTGGGACAAACTGGTCGCGGCGTTCACCCTGGCCAATATCGTCACTATCGTGGCAACGGTTGTGACGCTGATGGGCAGCGGTTTTGCGGTGGCATTCTTTCTGAAGATGCACCCCATCGATACGGCAATCGTAAACGCGTGCCATAGCGGACAGGGAGGTACCGGCGATGTCGCGATCCTGACAGCGGCGAACCGGATGCAACTGATGCCGTTCGCGCAGATCGCCACGCGCATTGGCGGCGCAATCGTCGTCACGGGGACACTGATCGTGCTTGCGCACTTTGGATGACGCACCGGCGCGGCCAGGGTGTTGAACAACCGCAGCTGTGAAAGGGGTATATGCCGGGCTGTACGCCGGATGGGCGATTTGCGAGAATTGGCCGGCATCAGTCGCCTGTGAGGTTTCAATGAGGTCGTTCGTGCACGTGAGAGTGTGTGGTGTTCCGCTGTGGGGATGGCTGGCCGCAGCGGTGCTATACGCCGGCGTGGCTGGCGTAGCGATTGAGCTTGCGTGGCAGCGCTCCGTTAGCGCAATCGCGATGGTAGGCAGTTACCGCCTCGATCTCTACGCCGCGAGCCTGAAAAGCGAACTGGGCCGCTACGAAATGGTGCCTGGCATCGTTGCGCGGCAGGACAGCGTGCATGCGCTGTTGCGCGCGCGAACCGATGCGCAGCCGGCGTTTATACACGCGGTGGATACCTATCTGGCCGCGGTCAACCGCGAGGCGGGAAGCCTCGCGGTGTACCTGATCGAGCCGCATGGCACGGTGATCGCCGCGAGCAACTGGGATCAACCGCTGAGCTTTGTTGGTACTAACGTTTCGTATCGCCCGTACTTCAAGGACGCGCTCGCGCATGGCTCGGGGCGCTTTTTCGGCATCGGCACAAACACAGGCGTGCCAGGTCTTTATTATGCGAGTGCAGTGCGCGAGGCCGACGGGTCGATCGGTGCAGCGGCGGTCAAGGTCAGCGTCGATGCGCTTGAATCCGCATGGAGGGTGCCGGCCGAAGCGGCGATGGTCGTCGACGCGAATGGCGTGATTGTTATCTCCACGGTTCCGGCGTGGAAATTCATGGCGCTGAGACCCATTACGCCGGAGCGGCAGACGCAGATTCAGGCGTCGCGGCAATACGCGGGCCGGGCGGTTGAGCCGCTGCCGTATCGGCGACTTGGCGAGTGGGGCACGGCGGGCTGGTTTGCACAGTTTCCCGACTGGACCCATAGAGGCCGCTATCGGCGCTTTCTTGCCCTGTCGAAACCGGCGCCACAAGCGGGCGATTCGATCATCGTGCTACTCGACGTCGCACCGGCACGGCACCAGCAATACCTGGCATTCGCGTTCGTCACCGGGCTCTTCCTGATCGTCGGCCTCTATGGCCTGTATGCGATTCAGCATCGTCGCGCGATTGCTGAGAAGCTGAACGCCCAGGATGCCTTGCGCGGCGCCAATGAGCGTCTGGAGGTTACTGTGCAGCAACGCACGGCAGAACTGACCAGTGCCAACGCGAGGATGCGACAGGAAATTGCCGAACGCATACGTGCGGAGCAGTCACTGCGCGATTCTCAACAGGAACTGGTGCATGCGGGCAAGCTGGCGGTGCTGGGACAGATGGCAGCGGGTTTGACGCATGAACTGAATCAGCCGCTCGTCGCAATCAGGACACTGTCCGACAACGCCCGGACGTTTTTCGAACGCAATCAGCCCGCACCGGCGATCGCCAATCTCGAACGTATCTCGCGCCTGGTCGACGGCATGGCGCTACTCACCGGCGAGCTGAAGACCTTCGCCCGCAGGCCGGGCGTCGAACGGGTCCCGGTGTCGCTGAATGAAGCGGTGGAGCATGCCGTACTGATTTACGAGTCGCGAGTTCGCGACGAACAGGTGCAACTCGACATCCACGTTGCTGCGGGTACGACGGTGTATGCAGAGCCGGGCCAGTTGCAGCAGGTGATCGTCAACCTGCTTGGCAACGCACTTGATGCTGTCGTGTCCGAGGCACGGCGTACGATTGCCATTGATGCGCGCGAGGCGGATGAGCACGGCCGGGTGATATTCACGATTGCCGATAGTGGCACTGGTATTGCTGCCGAGGCACTGGCTCATCTGTTCGAGCCGTTTGTAACGACAAAGCCGCGGGGGCGCGGCCTGGGGCTGGGTCTGGCGATCACATCGCGCCTTGTCGAGGGATTCGGCGCCCGTATCTCGGCTGCGAACCTCCCCGGCGGTGGCGCGCAGTTCAAGATCGATTTTGTGGCGGCAACGGTGCAGGGGGCAGCCAATGGGTGATGAGATTCGTGTTGTAGTGGTCGAAGACGACGAGAACGTCCGTCTCGGCGTCGAGCAGGCGGTTGCACTGGCTGGCTATCCGGTGCAGGCCTATGAGTCGGCGGGTTTGGCGTTGGCCGAGGTCGCGCCAGGCGCACCGGTGGTGATCGTGTCCGATGTGCGGATGCCGGGCATCGACGGGCTGCAATTGCTCGAACGTGTGCTGGCGGTCGATGCGCAGATTCCCGTGGTGCTGATCAGTGGCCATGCGGACATCTCGACAGCGGTAGGCGCGATGCGTCGCGGCGCCTATGACTTCATTGAAAAACCGTTTTCGTCGGAACACATCGCGAGCCGGGTCGCACGCGCTGTCGAGAAACGGCGTCTGACGCTCGAAGTACAGGGTCTGCGCGACGCGCTGCGTAACTGGCACGGTATCGAGGCGATGGTGCTAGGCAAGTCACCTGCGATTGCCGAGGTCCGCAAGAAGATCCTGCGGCTCGCGGATACTTCCGTATCGGTACTCATCACAGGCGAGACGGGAACTGGCAAGGAACTGATCGCGCGTGGGTTGCATGACTTCGGCCAGCGGCGCGACCGTCACTTTGTCGCGCTCAACTGCGGCGGGTTGCCTGAGCAGCTTTTTGAAAGCGAACTCTTCGGTCACGAGGCCGGGGCCTTTACCGGCGCCATCAAGAGTCGGGTCGGCAAGATCGAATGGGCTCACGGCGGAACGCTCTTTCTCGACGAAATCGAAACCATGCCGGTTGCGCTGCAGATCAAGCTGCTGCGCGTCTTGCAGGAACGCCACATCGAACGGTTGGGCGCCAATGAGTCAATTCCGGTTGACTGCAGGATCGTCGCAGCGTCCAAAGCTGACCTGACAGAACTGGCGAAAGAAGGGCGCTTCCGGTCGGATTTCCTCTATCGGTTGAATGTCGCGCAGATCGATCTGCCGCCGTTGCGCGAACGCCGCGAAGATATCCCGTTGTTATTCGAGCACTTTGTGCTCGCAGCGGCCCGGCGCTTTGGGCAAGCCGCGCCGACCCTCTCGGCATCGCAGGTGTCCGAACTGATGGCACATCAATGGCCGGGCAATGTGCGCGAACTGCAGAACGTCTCGGACCGCTTCGTGCTGGGCCTGGTGGGTGACACGCTCATAGCTGATGCTGGCCCGGCGGGGATATCCGGCACACTGGCCGAACAGACAGCACGCTTCGAACGGGTATTGATCGAAGAAATGCTGCTACGTCATCACGGCAATGTCGGTGCGGCCAGTGCTGCGCTGGGCATGCCGCGCAAGACGCTGTATCACAAGATCCGCCAGTTCCGGATCCCGACACCGGAACCGCAGGCCGAATCGGAATGACACGGTCTACGGCCGTTGCGCAAATTTTCGGATATCAGTGATTACACTTAGTTGTACAAATGGTACGGGAAAGGTGGCTGAAGGATCGAAGTAACTAGGATTACGCCCATTGGCTGACCTTCGCTGTCATCTGGATATCCAGACCGCAGTCCTCTCACGCGACAAAACAAAAATTTTTCAACGTAGTAATCTCAGGAGACGATCTTGAAGAAAAAGTATCTGGCTTTGGCCGTTACGGCAGGCGCTTTCGCCGCAACCGGTGCGCACGCACAGTCGAGCGTCCAGCTTTACGGCCTGATGGACCTGAGCTTTCCCACCTATCGGACGCACGCGGATGCGAACGGCAATCATGTCATTGGTATGGGCAACGACGGCGAACCGTGGTTCAGCGGCAGCCGCTGGGGCCTGAAGGGCGCGGAAGACATCGGAGGTGGAACGAAGGTCATTTTCCGCCTTGAGAGCGAATTCGTTGTCGCCAACGGCCAGATGGAAGATCCGGGTCAGATCTTCGACCGTGACGCATGGGTGGGTATCGAGAACGACACGTTCGGCAAGATCACGGCAGGTTTCCAGAACACGATCGCGCGCGACGCATCGACGATCTATGGCGACCCGTACGGCTCGGCGCGCCTGACGACGGAAGAGGGCGGCTGGACCAATTCGAATAACTTCAAGCAGATGATTTTCTACGCGGCCAGCGCGACCGGCACACGTTATAACAATGGCGTGGCATGGAAGAAACTGTTCAGCAATGGCATTTTCGCCAGCGCGGGCTACGCATTCGGCAACTCCACGAGTTTCGGCTCCAACTCCAACTACCAGGCAGCGCTCGGGTACAACGGTGGTGTGTTCGACGTGTCTGGCTTCTATAGCCATGTCAATCGCGTTGGCTTTACAAACCAGACGTTCTCAGTGGGCGGCAACTATACGTTCGGCATTCTGCGCGCCAATGCGGGTTACTTCCGTTACCTGGGCAATCAGGGCGCGCTCGGTCAGCGTCAGGACAACGCGTGGACGGCGTCGCTCAAGCTGTCGCCCAAGGGTCCGTTCGACTACGAACTCGGTTATCAGCAAATGCGCGTGCACAACGCCGCTTACAACGTCGACGGCGATATTCCGAACGCGAACATCGGCGCTTTCGATCCGACGTCGGGCCTCCACAACGGTTTCAAGGAAACGCTGTACTGGTCGGCGTTCTATCACCTGTCCAAGCGCACTGAAGTGTATCTGGCCGGCGACTACATGAAGCTGCATGGCGGCTACACCGTCGGATCCACCTTCGGCGCGACCAACCAGCTCGAACTGACCACGGGCGTGCGCACTCGCTTCTGATCCGGGAATCAGATTTGCGCTGATTCGTTCATCGATGTGCTCCTGCTAGCGGCGGCGGACTTATCCGCCCGCCGCTTTTTTTGGGCTCACCGGGTCGAGGAAGACAGCCATGTTCAGAAATACCAGTATCCGGACCGCTCTGACCATCACGATTGCCGGCTACACGGCCGCGTTGATGCTTGTGATCGCAACGTCGATTGCGGGGCTGTAAACGGCCAACACGGCGCTCGACAGGATGTACAACTGGTTGGGGGTTTCGAGCCTGATCGGCCGTAGCATGGTTGAGAGAGCCCGCGAGCAATGATGAATGGCGATGATCAGACGTGAGGTGCGAAGAGATGAGCTGATTCGCGAATGTGTCGGGATGCTACAAACGAGCGCAACCTCAGCACGATGCGCCGCGAGAAAACACGGCGTGCGGGGCGCGAGCTTAACTGCGACAGTAGTGCCGCAGATTGATCAATGTGTGGGCGAGCGTCCTGAACGCATAGTGCACCTGACTAATCCACTCGAAGCGAAGCAGCAGACGCCGAAACTTGTCCTCCCTGGCGAACACCCGCTCGATCGTGCGAAAGCGCTCCTCGAAGATCGCCGCGTCGAAGTGCCACCGGCGGCGGCGCTTGGGTGTTTCACGGTCCCGCCTGCTTTCGGGAATATTGGGACGCATGTTCCAGTTGAAGATGGCCCGACGATTGGCCCGGTAGTCGTAGACGCCGTCCAGGCCCACCGCGCCGTCCAGGCTCACCGTTGAACCGCGTAGGGCCATGCCGATGGCGCGGGCCATCTCATTCAGTTTGGGCGGCGCATCACGCAGCAAGGGCGATGGATTGCGCTGGCCTGCTGCGGCAATGGATGGAGCGATAACATTGCGGTGCCGACCGCAGAAGGCGACAATTTTGGTGCCCTTGAGATGCTTGTGTCCGCTGTATCCCGGGTTGTCGCCGCTTTTGTTCGCCGCCATGGTGGTGCCGTCGCCGTGCATGACACTCAGGTCAAACCGCCCGTCCACATGGAGCTTGCGCACTGAGCCCGCAAATACTCTGTCGATGCAGCCATCGGCCTGCCAGCGTCGCAGTGCCCGATAGAGGCGCGTGTAGTGAATCTCGGGACGGCCGCGGGCGGTCATCTTGATCGCCAGTGCCTTCCGCTGGCAGCCGGTGTAAGCAGGTGCAGGATGTAGTTGAAAGTCGTGTGCAACGCAAGCATTGGAGCGGCTCCACGCCCGCTTTGGCTCAGATGCGGCAAGACAAATTGTTCAAACTGCTCAAGGTTCAATTTCGTTGGAATCGCTTGTCGGTATTGACTTCCGATCATCCGTTATGTTCGCAAATCCGGACTTTAACCGATTCTGTTACGCAAAGCGTCACAACCAGTCCCAACGGGGCTCGCAGACAAATTAAGCCCCAACTGAAACCCCGCAACCAGTTGTCAGGCGGTGTTGGCGGACGCGTGGGCGAGCGCGGCCTGGCGTCCCCCGAACCGAGCTACTTCAAGGTGAAGGCTAGCGTTCCGTAACCAAGCTGGTCGAAGCCGCCGCTGTTGGGGCCGTAGTCGCCCCCACCGCCTTCCACGCGCACCTTTTTCGCGAAGGCTTCCACATCAGGTGCGCTGATGCCTTTGAGCACAACGTAGTGGTTGTACAGAAGTTCCCAGATCGGCCGCTCATCGCCGCAAGATTTGTCGGAAATGGTCATCTGACTGACATCGCTGTTGGTGTACGCGGTGTAAGGCACGTCGTGACCGAGGTTGTAGCGGGCTGCGTATTCAGCGCCTAGCAGAAAGCGATCGTGGTCATAGCCGAACAGATCGTCGCCCTGATTCCACGCCATCTGGCAGAACGTGCCGAGCAGAGCGATATCGAGCATCGTGTGGCCCTGGTCTCGTCCGCTCTCCTGCACCTGCCCGATTCCGCCGTCGTAGATTTTCCACACGACATGGCCGATCGCACCGTTGCCGGCGCCGTGCCTGAAATACCCGGTGGCCTCGTCGTAGATGTCGCGGCGATCCGTGAGCACGCCGATCGCAAGCATCGAGTCCATGTTCGCGAGGTCCCAGTTCGCCCAGTAGTGGTCGATTTTCGTGCCGTTATGGCGAACGAGGAAGTCATGGTTCATCGGATAGAAGACCGTCAGCATCATGGTCTTGAAGCGATCGAAGTCGGTTGGACGCCAGTCGGGATAATTGCGCAGGATCTCGGCGGCGTTCGCGAGCTGGTAGCCGTAAATTCCCGAGGCCAGGAACTTGTCTGCGGTGCCGTCAATCGCGGTCAGTGTCGATGACCAGGCATTCAGAATCTCAACCGCCTTTGCGGCGTACGCGGCATCGCCGGAAATCTTCCATCGCAAGGCGAGCGCGTAGGCGGCTGCGCCATCGTTGAAGAGCGCGGCATAGTTCTCCGCATGGTGGGCGTTGGCACCTCGATACACGATCGCCTGCGGATTGGGTTTCCAGTTCAGCGACGCATGCCGATTGACGACGAGTTTTTGCCAGCCTGCGAGCCAGGGCTGATCGCCGTGCGCGACTTTGACGCGCATCCGGTCGAAGTCCTTCTGGGTGTGAAGCAGGCCCGGATGCACGAAGGGGTGAGCATCGTTTGCCCCCGCTTCCGGATTGGCGCCGGCGAAGAAGAGCGCCGCGAGAATGGCGCAACTGAACCGCGCGACGCTGGCCGACCGCATGGGGATAAAATTCGAAGATTCCAACGTAGCTCCGAAGAGGGGGGACGCTTTCCTGGAAACCGTCAATGGCGATTCATTAGCCGATGTGTGCAAGCACGATCAACGTCAGCGTGACTATAATTGCGCCACCTATTCGCGTGGCAATCTGCGCAAACGGCATCAGTTGCATGCGATTGGCTGCCGTCAGGATGGCAACGTCGCCCGTGCCGCCCTGACCGCTGTGACGCGCGTTCACGATCGCCGTATCGATGGGGTACATATTCAACCGGCGACCCACGAGGAAGCCGGTGCCCATCAGGGTACCCACCGTCGCCACGATGGTCACGAGGTTGGGGAAGGTGAACGCCGCCATCAGTTTGTCCCACGGTGTCATCGTCACGCCGATCGCGAACAACAGCGGATAGGTGACCGCCGTCGAGAAGAATTTGTAGACGACGAAGGCGCCCTCCTGCAGCGGAGGAGACACTGCGCGGGCCAGTTTGACCAGCACCGCGAGAAACAGCATGGCGACCGGTGCGGGCAGCCCGAACAGGTTACGGCACATCAGCCCGAGCAGGTATAGCGTGATCGCTGTAATGCCCGCCGCCGCGATGTGCGAGACGTCCACATGTCCGCGTATTTCCTCCTGCACCGGGCACATCTCGTCTTCCTCGCCGACTTGCAGACGTCCCTCGCCGGTCAGATGAGGAAACCGCTTTCCAACTCTATCGAGCAAGCCAGAGAACACGATCGCAGTGAGACTGCCGAGCATCACCGGCGGCAAGACCTGGGCGAACAAGTCTCCCTGCGGCAAATGAAGGATCTCCGAGTAGCCGACAGACAACGGGATCGCACCCTCGCCGACGCCGCCCGCCATGATCGGCGCCACGATATAAAAAAACGTATGGTGCGCACCGAGCCCGAGCACCGTACCCACCAGCGTCCCGACGATGCCGGCCGCGACCGAGCCGAGCGCGAGCGGAACGAAGATCTTGATGAAGCCCTGGATCAGCACGCGCCGGTCCATGCTCAGAATGCTGCCCACGATGATCGACGCAATGAACAGGTACAGGAAATTGGTCGACTTCGTGAAATCCGTCGTGAGCGTGAGGATCGGCCTGGGCAGCAGGTGGTAGTAGCTCAGCGCCGACGGAATGAAGGTCGCGAAAATCGCGGCGGCACCGATGTTGCGCACGATCGGCAGACGCTTGCCGAGTTCCGCGCAAGTGAAGCCGAAGAAGGCCAATACTGCAATGGCCATAGAGATCTCGCCGGGCACCTTGCCGGTGATCGCGAAGCCGGTAATCAGCGCGAGCAGGATCACGTAGACGGGCAACGGAATAATGCCGATCCGGTATTCCATCAGCTTCCACCAGCCCTCGGGCCAGAAGCGAGGCTTGATTGCGAGTTGCTGCGCCGGCGCGGGTGCGGGCGGTGAGGTATGTGAAGCGGTTTGCACGAAGTGTCTCCTCGTGGTTGAAGGCCGGTGGCTACATTGCAGCGAAGCGTCGCAATGCGCGCCGGCCTGTGATCTGATCAAGGGATTCTGCTGGTGGCTTCAGTGTCCATGCGACAAATCGTCTGCGAATGCGGAGCCCACCGGGATATCACTGCGCGTCATGTGGTCCGTATTGCAAATGAGTCATCGCGGGGCGTTGAGTCTCTGGCGGGAAAACATTCCAGTTGCCGTTATCGTGACGAAAAAAGAAGATCATGTGCACCGTCTGCGACCCTGAGAGCGAGACGCGCACGTAGCGCCTCGATCGCGCACCACTATGTCGGATGACCCTGATGGGAGTCGTCGCCGTACGTCCAACCCATTTGTCGATGACCGCACGGAGAGACATTCTGCCTTCGGTCATCGTCAACTCCTGCGTCGATGAATGATGCGCACTATGTTCATTTCTTCTGTCAGGTGCCCCGGCAAAACAGGATCGCAGCGCCGATGATTCCCGCGAGGAACACCCAGAAAAGCATGCTCTCAACCCTTGCCGAACCGAAGAGTCTGATACAAAGAAGCGCGGCACTGCCAACACCCCCGAGAAAGACCAGCAAGTCGCTGAATGTACGAGCTACCGCACCATCAGGCGGAGAAGCGTATTGCCCGAACGCATACGCCTTCAACATCAGACCACCCAGACAGACACACATGAGGACCGCAAACGCCCACCGGTCGATTTCGGCATCTTTCATCGCTGTATCCACATGTTGTGCTGATTGCAGGCCCGCGCCATGTTGAAACGGATTATAGAAACCGGATACCTTCCGCCAGCTTTCTGTGCCGTTGGGAAATCATGGGTGTTAACCCGCAAACCCCGCCGCAAACCCCGAACGACCGACGTCGGCGACTCGAGACCGCCGACTCGAGACCGCCGACTCGCTTTCCATCTGCATCCCGAACTATTCCGATGTCTGATCGTTGCCTGCCCCGACCGTGAGCGGAATGTGTATACCAATGACTGTGCCGGTATCGGCCGCACTGTCGATCGTCATCGTCCCGCCGATCAGGCGCGCGCGTTCCTGCATGCCGAGCAAACCGTACGAATTGCCGCTGCAGGCCGTCGCCGGATCGAAACCACGGCCATCGTCGCTGACGTGGAGGTCGAGTGCAGTCGCGATGCTGGTCAGCGCGACGTCGACCCGCGTGGCACCCGCATGACGCAAAATGTTGGTCAGCGAAGCCTGCACGATCCGGAACACCACGGCCGCGCAGGCGTCAGGGAGCGCCGGCTCGCCGCCATTGATGCGCAACTGGCACGGAATGCCGTTGCGCCGGCTGAAGTCCTCGACCAGCCACTCGAGTGCCGGAACAATCCCGAAGTTCAGCGCCGCCGGCCGAAGATGGTTAGCGACGTTCCGGACCATCCAGATCGTTTTCTCGACGAGTTCGCGCATGTCGTCCGCCTTCTGTTTCGCTTCGGGGTCGTCGCCAAGCCGCATCTTCAGCAGCGAAACGTCCATCTTCAATGCCGTCAGCAACTGACCCAGTTCGTCGTGAATTTCCAACGCGATGCGCTTGCGTTCTTCTTCCCGAATGGCCTCCATGTGCGCGGATAGTTCGCGTAACTGCTCGCGCGATTCGAACAACTCCTGCTCGGTACGCGAGCGTTCCTCGATCTCCAACTGCATCCTTTCGTTGGCGTGCGTCAATGCTGCCGTGCGTTGCTGAACCGTGATCTCCAGCTGGTCGTTGGCACTGCGCAACGCACCCTGTGCCTTGAGCTTTTCGGTGATCGCATGGCGACGCTGAATCGCATAGAGGCAGTAGAGCCCCGCGATCAGGAAGCCGCCCGTGACAAACGCGAGCGCGATGAGCTGCTGACGCCGTGCTCCGGCGACGTCGAGCAGGACCATGATCGATTCGTCAGTCTGTGGCACGGGTCGCGTCACCACCAGATAGCGCTGGCCATCGTTGGGGCGGGTCCAATCGGGAAAGCGTGCAAACCAGGCCGTGGAACTCCAGTCGCCAAGGCGGCGATGGGGCAGTGTCTGGACTGTGCGGCCCGCATATTGCCGCGATGCCTTGGCTCTGCTGCGCCGCCGTGACGGGCCGGAGTGCCATGAATTTCCACGCAGGCACCGTCGAAATCACGATTACGCCATTGCCGTCGACGACCATGGCTGCTTCGGCCGGCGTTCGCCATGCGGATTCGAGCGCATCGAGGCTGACCTTCACTGCCGTTACGCCGATTGGCACTGTGCCATCGCGCACCGCGCTCGCGAAATACAGACCGGGTATGCCCGTGTTCGTACCGATGCCGAAAAACCGGCCCGAGCCGTGCGCCAGAGAGTCCTTGAAGTACGGCCGATACGATACGTTGGTGCCAATGAAGCTCACCGGCAGATTCCAGTTGCTCGCCGCAATGACCGACCCGTGCAGGTCGATGACGTCCACGGCGACGCTGCCGGCTTCGCGATTCACTGCCTCGAGATAGGTATTGACGGTTTGCAGCAGATCCGGAGGTGCCGGGGGCGGGGCGCTCAACAATGCGCGCACGCTTTCCTGCCGCGCAACGATCGCCGGTATCATCTCGTGCCGCACCAGCTCGCTTTGCAGATCGGCAGCGTACAAGGCGAGCCGATGGGCACCGACCTCCGCCAGCACGTCGATCGCGCGGTCCCACACGAATTCGACGGCGGCCGCTGCGACGCCAAAGTACAGCGCCGCTGCGGCCGCCCATCCCCATAAGGGGATACCCCTAATCCTCATGCGCACGTTCAATCCCGGATGTCGTCAAGAAATGAACTTTTACATGCATATGAGACTCGCCGCCATGCCTGAGTATGTCGTGGCTTGCTTCGCCGACGGCCATATCGTTTCGTCCAATCCGCGCTTTGCGCCCGCGTCGATACGTCAGACTTCGCTCAAATGACAGTCAGGATGGTCGAACGTGGTACGAGAGACAGCCGGGAAAAATGTCGGGAGAGCGTGCAAAACGGCTTTGTCAAGTTGGCGGCATAGACAACCCGTAAAGCTCAAGATCAGTTATCCTTATTGGGCAACTTTCTCGACGGCGTCAGTAACCGTCCAACCATGCCATGCGGCGAAACGTTCTCTGAGCGCGGCACGATGATATGCCGCTTGCATTTGATGTCTGGGCAACGCGAAGTGCTGCCGGATCGGACCGAAGCTTGAGAGAAACGCCTGCGTGCGACGCGCATCGCGAAAGCCGCACATCTGGCGTTCGCGCCTGCGGGTCGGCTGGTGGCTGTTCTCGGCACGGTTGTTCACACGTGCGGCCGCCCTGACGAAAACGTGCTTCACATGAGCGAGCTCAGGAATGTCAGCCTTCGCCGCCGGACAGCTGCGCAACTGGTCGGTCACGATCTTGCGCGGCATCGGGTTTGAACGCAGCACCTTCCGGAAGAAGCGCTTTGCCGCGGCCTTATCGCGCCGCTTTTGCACCAGCACATCGAGCTCGGCACCGTACTCGTCGACCGCTCGCCACAACAGATACGGCTCGCCGCGCAGCGTCACGAACATCTCGTCCAGATGCCATATGCTGCCCGGCCTGCGCCTAGCCGCTTTGGCGCACCGGGCGAATTCAGCGCCGAATTTGTCGCACCAGCACCGGATCGTTTCGTATGTGACCACGACAGCACGCTCGAGCAGCAACTCCTCGACGTCGCGCAGGCTCAGGCTGAACCGGAAATACCACCGAACCGCGCCGCTGATAACGACGGCAGGGAAGCGGTGACCATGATAAGGCGATTTCGTTTTCTTCATCACTTCATTCTACCGCCGCCTCTCCATCAACCTGACAGTGCCGTTTTGACACACCCTCGGCCACAACCGGTTGTTCGACACAGGTATCCAGATCGTTGACATCCAATACAACTCCCCCTTTGACGCCGAAGCCAACGCGTGACACACATGAATGAATCGCGGCAGTCCATCGGACGTGAAGCGTATTCCGAGTTTGCAGAGCGCTACGCAGCAGCCGTTACGACAAAGCCGCACAATGCGCTCTACGAACGCCCCGCGACCATGTCGCTTCTTGGTGATGTCAACGGTTTGCATATTCTCGACGCGGGATGCGGACCAGGCATTTGCAGCGAACATCTCGCGCGAAGAGGCGCCGCTGTTCACGCGTTCGATGTAGGCCGGTGCCTCTGTCGCGGTGTTCTCCCCACTGCGTTTCGGCGAATCGCGCGGCAAGCTATTTTTCAGCGAAGCGGATGCGCTCATGGGCGGCTTTAGTGCGGGACAACGTATTGTCGAAGACCTATTCACTTCCTAACCCTGCGTCGCGATGCCCATGCCGCGCAGGAAACTTTAGGCGTTCAATCCCCATCCGGCCTCCGGCGCGGAATGACCGCAGTGGGCCGATGACCGGCAGTGCCTCACGGATTGCCCCTTCAGCGCGGAACTCACCTGTCGCGGCAATGAACAACATATCAAGGACTACCTATCGACGTATCCCGGAGCAATCCCGTGCCGCAATGGCGGATTCGGGCATGTGACGTGACGCGATCCGATGTGGTTTTGCCGACATCTCCTGTCCCTTCGCGACAGCAGAAGTCAACGGTTATTGAGCCTTTTGCGATGATTCGATTTACGAAAATAAGCAACTCACATGTTGTGTAATAAATATTTCTCAATATCAGCGTATAAGCGGCCCATGTCTGAAGAAGACAATGCTGACCTATAAACGCCATCTTCATATATGGATAGGCGGGCTGCGCTGTGTCCTTGATTGTTTGCTAATTCAGACAGCGCGGGCCCGTCCAGATCTGCCCAGACCCCGCCGATCAAGGCTTCCATGGCCTCCGCGCCCGCACGGCGAGGAATTCGTTGCCGTCATATGCAGACTGAATAAACAGACAAATCAAAAAAGTACTGAGCATATTGCAATTGAAAATTGTGCGGTTATGATGACGTTTCTGTAGGGATTTCCTGAATCCTTGCTTCGCAAAGGCGAACGAAATATTTGCCGCCATTCGCCGCAGGAGATGGTAATTAATGCTCCCGACGCATACAGACTAAATGGAGGAGACGATATGCTGAGTCCCCATGAATTCGCCACCTTAATGCTCATCAAGGACGCGCCGGATCAGATCGAACTGGGACGCGCCGAACTCGATGCGCTGCTGGAGCGTCAACTCATATCACTGGAACGCCTCGCGTCGGGCCATCCACGTCCTCATGTCACAAGCGAAGGCGCTTCCATTCTCAAGGTCGTCGCGCGTAGGCGCTAGGAAGTTGCGGCGCGCTCGCCGCACCACGCGGCGAGCGCGCCGAAGACAAAGTAAGCGAAGCAGCTTTAGTTGGACTTTAAGGCGTAGTACCTCTTGCTGTAACGACCCTCCGAAGTATTCGCGACGCATGCTGCCTGGCAGGCGTCCTTGCGCTTCGGTCCATCCATTATCGTCATTCGCCGTGCTACATCCGGTCGATCGGGGCTTCGCGCGGCGTACTGAATCCTGAGGAATTTCAACAATGGCTCTATTGGGTCCCGAGCAAATCGCCGCATCACAGAAGGCCAGCCTCGACGCATTCTTCGGATTGACCGGCAAGGTCTTTGAAGGCGTCGAAAAACTGGTCGCACTGAACCTGCAGGTCGTCAGGTCCACGCTGGCGGAATCGAAGGAGAACCTGACAAAGGCGCCCGGTACAACAGACCCGCAGCAGTGGCTCACGCTGCAAGCCGGTTTCACCGCGCCTTTCGCGGAGAAATCACTGTCATACGGCCGTCAACTGTTCGACATCGCGTCAACGACGCAGGCTGAGGTTGCGCAACTCGCACAGACGCAGTACGAACGGTATAACGCACGCGTGCAGGAATTCATCGAGGAAGCGTCGAAGAGTGCCCCTGCGGGTTCAGAAGCGGCCATCGCCGCGTGGAAGACCGCAATCAGCGCCACCACCACGCTGTACGAATCGCTGCAGAAGACGGGACAACAGGCCGTGGAGATGGCCGGGACCAATCTCGAAGCCGTCACGGCCCCAGCGTCCAGGGCCGCCAAACGTAGTGCTGCCTAGTCGGCTGCCATAGCCGCGAGCGCGGAGCACCAAGACTCACGCGGGCAGCGATGCCCGCGTTATCGGTTTCGCATATATATGTAGGATTCCTTTTATTCATTCTGGATATGGGTCCTGCATTTCAACGCATCCAATTTTTGACTGAAGGCAGTGTTGCTCCAGATGAGCACGCCGCCGGTATTTGTGAGGACGATTCGATGGAAAAGCAGATCGCGGTAGTAACGGGCGGCATGGGTGGACTGGGTGAGGCGATCAGCATCAAGTTGCATGACGCCGGTTATGCGGTCGTCGTCACCTATTCGCCCGGCAACACCGGTGCGAACGAGTGGCTCGCGCGCATGGAAGCCGAGGGACGACAGTTCCGCGCATACACAGTCGACGTCGCCGACTACGACTCGTGCGAAAGATGCATGACGCAAATCAGCGCTGAAGTCGGACCGGTCGACATCCTGATCAACAACGCCGGCATCACGCGCGACGCCAGCTTCAAGAAGCTCGACAAGGTCAATTGGGACGCGGTCATCCGGACCAACCTCGATTCGGTGTTCAACATGACGAAGCCGGTGTGCGACGGCATGGTCGAGCGTGGCTGGGGCCGCATCATCAACGTGTCGTCGATCATCGGCTCCAAGGGCGGGTTCGGTCAGACCAACTATGCCGCGGCGAAGGCCGGCATGCATGGCTTCACGAAATCACTGGCGCTTGAGGTGGCGAAAAAAGGCGTCACCGTCAACACGATCTCGCCCGGCTATATCGCGACCAAGATGGTGATGGCGGTGCCCGAGGAAATCCGCGAGACGAAGATCATTCCGCAGATTCCGGTCGGCCGGCTCGGGCAACCGGACGAAGTTGCCGCCCTCGTGCTGTACCTGTGTTCGCGCGAAGCGGGCTTCGTGACCGGGGCCAACATCGCGATCAACGGAGGGCAACACCTGCAGTGAACCCGAGAGATCGGCAAGGCTTTGTCACGTTGCCAAGGTGGTCGCGTAGAATCGGGAGATGAATAATTCCAGATCGCTCTATCACGGTCATCGCTTTCCGGCGGTGGTGATCAGTTGTGCCGTTCGCTGGTACTTTCGGTTTCAGTTGAGCTTGCGCGACATTGAAGAGTTACTGTTCGAGCGCGGCATCGTGGTGAGTTGCGAAACCGTGCGCCGCTGGTGCGATAAATTTGGCACAGGGTTCGCGCATCGCGTCGAGGCTGTGCCAGATATCGCGAGGTCATCAATGAGATCGTATTGCGCATCGTGCGCGATCGGCAATCGCCGACGACGGTCATCGCGGAGTTCGTCCTCGGTCCTGAGGACATCATCCGACTCGTTCAGGTGGTGAAGGAGGATCTCGCGCGGCTCGGCGAACACAACTTCGCCCGCTATCGCGTGACCCTTGAACAGGTCTGCACGTCGATCGCAGACGGGCGGCCGCAAGGCTGAAAGACGCCCGGCAATCAACGAGGGGCGCTGAGGGGCTGCGCACGAAGGCCCGCCGGGCAGGGCCTGGTGGGGCGTGCTTGACATAAAATCTGGTGTCACCCCTGACCGTGTCGGGGCCGATCCGCTACACCGGCGTGACTTTTCGACGGGGGCCATCGCATGGGCACAACGGGCACACTTGCATTTCATCAGTCAACCGGGCCAGGTGAGCCGTCGTGGCGGCTGTATGAGGAGCTGTTCGAAGCGGGAGCGTCTACCTGGCGCTAGACGGCGTCAGCGTCGAACTGCGTACGTGTGAACAGGGTGGCGCTGACGTGGTCGTACGACTGCCGGTCGGGACGGCCACCCAGCTTGGCCTCCATACCAGCGTGCCGCCGGGCCTCCGGGAACGGGCGTGCGACGCCGGCAAGCCATAACGGCCACGTGTCACCCTGACGGACGACTGGATCGGGGCAACCCTCACCGCTTCGGGAAATGGCCATGGACGACGCAACGATCCAGACACTGGTGGCGGTAGCGCTCACGGCACAGGACAGTTCCGGCCAACAGGCACTGCGCGCGCTCGCCGACGGCTGTGGGCTCATCGCGCAGGTGCAGATGATGGTCGACGACAGTGGCGACCCGGCAGGGTTTGACGCGTCAGGCTGGACTTGCGCATGGCTCATGCAGTCCAACCCGGCCCTCGGAGGACAGCGCCCGGTCGGCTACCTGGCGACCCGGGACGGCCGCGACCGCATCGCGAATCTGCTCGCCATGGCGCAAAGTGGTGCGTACGGCTAGCGCAGAATCTGCCGTGCCCCTTCCTTCACCGGGGCGGCCCGCCAGACCGGCAGCATCCAGTCGAAGGAGGTGAAATGTGACCCACGGACCGGACCGCCATCCCGCTCAGTTGCTCAGGGGATCATCGGCCAGCCGGACCTGCCCGTGCCGGTCGACGACATTACGCAGGCCTGCGCCGCAGTCTGCACCCCCCAGCCCTTATCCTGCTCACCGGTCTCGTTCTATCGGGCACGATGACGCTCGCGCAATCGGCACCGGTTTCTTTCACGGTACCGCTGACGGGCGATCAGCAGGTGCCTCCAGTGCAAACACCGGGCAGTGGCACCGCTAACCTCACTTACGACTCCGGTACGCACGTCGTGATGTGGAACATTACCTATAGCGGCTTGACGAGTCAGGCGGCCATGGCGCACTTCCACGGCCCAGCCCCGGCCGGGAAAAATGCTGGCGTAAAAGTCTGGCTGTCGCAGAAAGGGACCATGGAAGTGACAAGTCCGTTCAGCGGTCAAGCAACGCTGTCTGGGGACGACGTCCAGATGTTCGAATCCGGCAACATGTACATCAACGTCCACACAAAGACCAATCCGGGCGGCGAGATTCGCGGCCAGGTCCTGCCGCCGAAGAGCAACTAGCGAAACCGCTGGCGCCGGGCCCTGTTATATACCGGTCGCGACAGGCTCAGAGGTAGGCCGCGAGCAGCACTACCACGGCGGCGCCGATCCCGAGCGGCAGCAGCGCCAGCCAAGCTGGCGCTTGCCGCGGTGCGGCCACCGAAGCCGGTAACGCCTTGTAGCCGTTTAGCATCGGACGCAGCAGGTTGTGTCCCTTCACCACCGCATAGATCGCGATCACAAGCACGTGCAGAGCGACGGCGGCCAGCAGCGCATCCCACACCACCGCGTGCAGCGTCGAGATCGCATTGGCGATCCAGGCGGGTACCCTTTCGCTCAACGACCCCTCGTCCGCAACCTCGTTGTAGACATAGAGACCGCTTAACGTCTCCAGCAACAATAATGTGAGTAGCACCAAAACCATCCAGCCGCCCGCCGCGTTGTGGCCCACCTGCACATCCGGCTCACGGCGAAACAGGCGCGACAGATGCCGCAACGCAGAGGCCGGCGAAGCCACGAAGCTTCTGAACCGCGCGGTCTCGCTACCGAAGCAACCCCATAGCACCCTGAAGAGCAGCAACGCCAGCAGCGCTTCGCCACTGCGCACGTGCCAGCCGATCCAGTTGAGCTTCAGCGTCGCATAGGCCGCAGCGACCAGCACCACCATCAGCCAATGAAACAGCCGGGTCGGAACATCCCACACGAGCACGCGGCGACCAACCGGTTGCACCGCAGGCGTAACAGGTTCGTCAGCGTTCATACGTCGCACCTCCGCAAGCAAGCGTCCGCCAAGCTCTTGGCAATGGTAAGGCTGTCGCGCTCCAGCAGCGAGATATTGACGTCGGGATAGCGCTCGCTGAAGGATTGGACGATGGTCGTCATCACCGGCACCGTTATGGCATGTCGCTTTTCTGATTGAGCCGCTAGTGTTAGCGGAAGGGCATATCTCCAGCAACTCCTGCCTGTCAAACTCAGGGCGCCGTACCGACTGGAATTCTCAGTTTGGCACTGTGGATTCCAATCGCAACAGCAGCGCCAACCATGGCAAACAAAGGCAGCGACGTGGGTGCGAGGTAAGCACTCAATAAGACGGAACCAACCACGGCGCCGATTGCACCGCCGAGATAATTGATCGATGAATTCCAAGCCAGAGCGGCCACGGCATTCGATGGGTCATGGTTCATGAGTGCGTGTTGTTGAGGAGCAATTGTTGCCCAGCCCGCCAGGCCCCAGATGAAACAACCCACAGCCGCGCCGGCTATGCCTGCGTATCCCACCAGCAGGTAACTTATCACTATCGTGCACAGTAGCATGGGCGTGACACGAGAGGGCGGCAGATGATGGTCGATCACCTTGCCAATGCACAACGATCCAATCATTCCGCCGACACCCCACAACCAGATCAACGTTCCGACACGATCGTTCATGCCTCTGGACATCATGACTTCTGCAATATAGGTATAGAGCCCGAGCGCTGAGAACGAGGTGAAGAACGTAACAGACAACGTTGCCAGAGTGAATGGCGTCCTGAGCGCAGACAACCGCGCTTTCCAGTCGATAGTCCGCACCTTCGGTAGTTCTGCTCTGTAGAGCACCACGCCAGCAGCGGCAATCAACCCGAGGAGAACGAGCAGAGCGATGGTCCACCTCCATCCGAAGCACTTCTCGATGGCGAGACCTACGGGAACGCCGAAAGCACTCCCCGATCCCAGTCCGCCCAACACGGTGGACAGCGCTCGACCCTTTTGAGAGGCTTCGACCATATTGGCCGCCGTGGAAGACGCAAGCGGCGAGAAGATGCCGGCACCCAAGCCAGCGATTGCTCTCGAGAATAACAGGACCTGCAAGGACGACGACATGATCGTCAAGATGTTGCCGAGCGTGAACAGGCTCAGACCTGCGAGCAGGCCGAGCCTCGTCGATCGGCGCGCAGCGAGCGGGGAAAGCGTCGGTGCACTCACGGCATACGCAGCCGTGAAAATAGCTATACCAAGGCCAACAGATGCTTGCGGTACGTGAAGGTCATGCGCCATGGCGGGCAGAAGCCCGGCCAGTACGTACGCGTCGAGCCCGAGAGCAAAGGCCCCGAGCGTAAAGGGCCAAAGAATTCGTATCACTTGTATTCTCTGCGGTGTCGTCCCACTCGCTCCGCGAGAGCGCCCCGCGTTGCATATCGCGACGCGAGGCGCTCAGGCGTTTGTGCGCGGTTCTGGATCGAAGCTGCTGACCGTGTCTTCCGGCGTTTAGCCGGCGGCCATCATGTCGTTGAACTGGTTAACCCACGCGTGCTCGTTGGGCCCCGGATTGGCGCGCATGTTCACGGCCGGACCCACGAGTATTTCGTTGGCCTCCGTGCCTAGTTGTTCGATCGCGCCTGCAACGAATTCATCAAGGGGCATCGCGCGCTCTTCCTCGCTGCTGTTCATCAGCTCGGTACGGACCCAGGGCGGCGCGATCTCGATGAGCGAAACCTTGCTGTCCCGAAGCAGATAGCGTTGTGAGAGCGTGTATGAATGCAATGCTGCCTTGGTCGCGCTGTACACCGCCGTGATCGCCATCGGCACGAAGCCGAGTACCGATGTGACATTTGCCACGACCGCGCCGTCCCGAGCCTTCAGGTGCTCGATCAGTGCCGAGGTCATGCGGATCGGCCCAAGCAGGTTCGTGTCGACGGTCGAGCTCAGCAGTTCGTCATCGACCGGGCCCTCGGCGCCGTCGGGAAACATGATGCCGGCGTTGTTGACCAACACGTTCAGACCGGGATAGTCGGCGATCAGCCTCGCGGCGACAGCCTTGATATCCGCCGGATCGGTGATGTCGAGCGACACCGCCCGCATGCCTGGGTTCGCATCGATGGTCGCTTGCAGACGCTCGGCGCGCCGGCCGGAGATGATCACCTGATTGCCTTGCTTGTGCAGCGCTTCAGCGAGACCGCGGCCGATACCCGAGCCGCCGCCGGTGATAAAAATTGTGTTGCCCGTGAGTTTCATGATTAGCTCAAATAGAAATGACGAGTGGCGTCAATGCCGAAAGATGTTTCCGAACAGCTTCGGGCGCGAGGGCCCGATTGGCTGCTTCGGTGCTGGTCTTGATCGTTTTCCGCAGACGTGAGTGGCGGCACGTTATGCCGGCACAGCCTGAAACTCGGGATAGTCGGTGTAGCCCTCGGCTGTTGGGCCATAGACCTTTGGCCAGTTGATTTCGGCAAGCGGCGCATCGGCGGCGAAGCGCGCCGGCAGATCCGGATTGCCGATGAACGGGCGGCCAAAGGCGACCATATCGACCAGTCCCGCTTCGATCAGCCGATTACCGCGCGCACGATCGATATCGACGTTCGCAATGATGTTGCCGCGGTAGAGTTCGCGGAAATGGCGGAACATGCCGTCGCGTGCCATGGCGGCCAGTGGCGTCGCCGACAGGTCGGCCATTGCTCCCATCAGCAGCAGATGTGAGAGATCGAAATCGTTGAGCCGCCCAATCGCATATTCGGAGGTAGCAAGCGTTTCGTCATTGGAAACGAACGCGCCCGTCTCCGACGTCGCGGGTCCCGTCTTGATGCCGGTGCGCTGCGCTCCAACTGCATCGACCACCGTTTCCACGACTTCGAAAAGAAACCGCGCACGGTTCTCCGTCGAACCGCCGTATTCATCTGTACGTAGATTGGTGTGAACGTTGAGGAACTGATTGAACAGGTAGTGATAGCCGCCTTGGATCTGCACGCCGTCAAAGCCGGCGGCGATCGCGTTGCGCGCAGCCCGGCCAAAATCGGCGACCGTGCGACGGATCTCGTCTTTTTCCATGGGGCGCGGGACCACAGTGTCTTTGCGACCTGCCGCGGTCACGCTCTGCTGCTCCGGATTGACCGCTGAAGCGGATGGCGGCGCCTTGCCGGCGTCGAAATCCGGATGCCCTATTGAACCGGTATGCCAGAGTTGGGCGACGATCCGACCGCCCGCGCGGTGCACAGCGTCCGTCACCACGCGCCAGCCGCGCACCTGAGCATCACTCCAGAGTCCGGGCACGTCTGCCCAGCCAACGGCCTCGCGGCTCACGAACACCCCTTCGCTGATGATCAACCCCGCCGAAGCGCGCTGCGCGTAGTACTCGGCGTGCAAAGCCGTCGGGGCAAGCTCGGGATTGGCCGCGCGCATGCGCGTCAGCGACGCCATGACGACACGATTGGGCAGATCGAGGTGCCCTAGCCGAACCGGCTGGAGCAGGGGTTGGTTACTTTCGATGTTCATGATTTTTCCCACGGGATTGATGGATTTGCCTGGTCACAATGGTGATTGACAGCGAGTTTGGAGGGTGGAATTCGAAAAGTCAATGTCGATCGTAATTGTTTTTTTCAAAGATGGTTATAATTGAACTAACAACGATCGGGAGCATTGAACGATGGGTGTCACGAAACAGCAGGCGGTGGAAAACCGGAAGGCCATCATTGCGGCCGCAGAGAAGTTGTTCCGTGAGCATGGAATCGATGGTGTGGGCGTTAGCGTTCTGATGAAGGCCGCGGGCTTTACCCAAGGCGGGTTTTACAACCACTTCAAATCGAAGGAGGCGCTGGCCGCTGAGGTTGTGGCGACTGCGATGGACAAGGCTAACGGTGACCTGAAGGAAGCCATTGCCGCGCCGATTGTGCCGGACAGCAACCGGCTGAGCCGACAGGTGGACTTTTACCTGTCCGTCACGCATTGCAGTGATATCGAGCAGGGTTGCGCAGTCGCCGGCCTCACTGCGGACGTCCGCCGGCTTGGTCATGAGGCACAGTTGCACTTTGCAAGCGGCCTGCAGACTATGATTGAAACGTTGACAGGGCTCGTCATGGAACAGCGCTCCGAAGGCAAAAATACGGATGAAGCGCGCCAGGGGGCAATCGCGTTCTACAGTCAGATGGTCGGTGCGCTCACCCTTTCGCGGGCGGTAGCCAGCGCCAATCCTCAGCTCGGAGATGAAATACTGAACGCGAGCCGCCGGATGCTGCTTAGGAATTTCGCGCTGGAAGAGGGCTCGGACGCTCGTTGAAGCGTGTCGTGTAACGGACGGATTTTGGCCGGGAAGGGCGGATTCTGAAAAAACCGCTTTGCATCTAGCTGCACCGGCGGTTTCTGGCGCGGGTCGCCTCGGTCGTGTACGCCACTGGGTCCGCGCAATTGCAGACGATCCAGCTTCAATATCCATTTCAAATGCGCGAACGACATCTTGACCTTCCTGCACCTCGACGAGAGCGCTCATATGCAGGGATTTTGGCAATGGATCAGGTCTTGTCCCATGCTTACTCATAAACACTGCGTGCGATTTTGTGTATTGCTATGTTCGGGCGGCATTGGTTCTTCATGGCGCACGTAGCGCAGTCCGTCTGGAGCGATGGCGACTCTTGCACAGATGGCCAGCGGATTCATCCGGTGACCATCACGCTCATTGCGTATTCGCTCGTATGGAGTGGTATGTTTCAAGAGTTATCGCTCTGGCCGAGGCCGTTCATCTGAGTCCGCGCCAGTTTAGCCGCGTGTTCACACTCGAAACGGGACAGTCTCCAGCCAAAGCCATCGAAAGACTGCGACTGGAGGCTGCGCGGCTGATGATCGAACAGAGCCGACATCCGCTTGATGTCGCCGCCAGAGAGTCCGGTTTTCGCGATCGCCGCCATCTGCGTGACGCGTTCATGCGCGGGTTTGGCGTTCCGCCCAATGCGGTCCGACGCGACTCGCGGATGGATGTCTGAAGAAGCATCTAGAAAACGTCGTCCGAAATGCTATTCCACCGCGGGCGTCAATTTGGCGTCCTCGATGTTCGACGTGCGCACGCGTCTGGCCGTTGCATAGACGCCGCATGCGGCAATCATCGCGGGCACGGCGAGCAGGCTAAACACCGAACCAAATTGCCAGCCCAATCCCATCAGCGCGGCACCTACCAGCGCGCCCGTCACACCGCCGATGCGTCCCATGCCGATCATCCACGCTACGCCCGTCGCGCGCCCTTCCGTCGGATAGAAGTTCGCGGCAAGCGCGGACATTGACGTGACTGCGGACGTAGCGACGGTTCCCGTCAGGAAGATCAGTGTGCCGAGCCACAGTTGATGCCCGATGCCGTGTCCCACCAGCATGACCAGCACCGCCGACACGACGTATGTGCAGGCGATTACACGATTGGCCTTGAAGCGGTCCATCAGCCAGCCGACACCAAGATTGCCTGCCACACCGCCGATCGGAAACAGCGATGTCATCAGCGCGGCGTTCTGGCCTGAAAATCCCGCGTCCCTGAAAAGCGTAGGTAGCCAGTTCGTCAGCAGGTAATAGATCAGCAGGCCCATGAAGTACGCGAGCCATAGCATTAGCGTGCCGAAGCGATAGCGTGACGACAGCACAACCCGCAATGCGGATCCGCGATTCTCCACCGTTGCGTCAATCGCGACAAAGCGGCATTCGTCAAAACGTGCGTCTCCTGCGATGCGCGAAAGAACGCGCGCGATGCGTGCGTGGCCGTGTTCTCTCGTCACCATGAACTGCGCGGATTCGGGCAGCAACATAACGAGCACGAAGGTCAGTGCGATAGGCCCGACGCCGCCTGCTACCAGCACGCTTTGCCAGCCGAAGTGGGGTATGAGCCACGCTGACGACACCGCGCCAATCGCAACGCCGCACGAAAAGCCGGAGAACATTGCATTCACAACAACGGCGCGAATGCGCGCAGGCGCGTATTCGGACATCAACGTGACCGCGTTTGGCATCGCCGCGCCGAGACCCAGTCCCGTCATGAAGCGCATCAAAGTGAGCGATTCAATCGAAGGCGCATGTGCGGCGGCGAGACTCCACAGCCCGAAGAAAAATACCGATAAAACCAGCACCGTTCTGCGCCCGACGCGATCGGCAAGTGGTCCTGCACCCAACGCGCCGATGCCGAGCCCGACGAGCGCGGCGCTCATCACAGGCCCTAGCGCCGCACGCGCAACGCCCAATTCCTGCACCAGTGAAGGTGCGATGAAACCGACCGCGGCCGTGTCCATGCCATCGGCGGCCACGACCAGAAAGCACAGGACGAGAATGGTCCATTGAAAAGGCGAAAAACGTTGACTGTCGATGAAAGTTTGTACATCGACTGTGCGTTTGTTGTTCATTGCGCGTCTCCTTGAATACGGTTGAATAGCCATAACGTGCTGGGTATGGCTGCCGGCTTCACGCGAAAGGGCTGCATGTTGCGTCTCCGTGACTTTGTGTCCGCTGCGTGCTTTTGTTTTCTAGTGCAGCGCGGTGAGGATTCTGAATTTGACGGGCCGACGATTCTGCATTGTTGCGTAGCGATCACATGTATCGATGTCTGCAAACCGCGAGCTATTCCGAGGCGACGTCGCTCTCGGTGAGCCGCTGATCGTAGTCAGCAACGCTTTCGTCGTCCAACGGGCCTATACCTTGATTGGGTGAGTGTTGTCGCAATTCATTAGATCATTTCGCATCCGATTCGCTGTTTGTTCGAGGAAGCATAGCGGGGCATAAAAAGGCAACGCAAATGAGTTAATCAGATGAACCTGATCATAAATTCTGATGCGTCAATATCAGCTACGTGGTGACGTCACGCTTGTCCATTGTTCATCAAAATTGCTGATCGAATACATCAAGCGTTATCGCTGGTGAGATCTTCATTTCCATCTAGGATGAAGGCTCCACTACGTAAAACGGATCGGAGTGAATATGGAAAGCAATTTTGCAGAAGCAGCGCGCGATGAGCAGGCGTTGAAGTCCGCGCTCGACACTGCGGATATCGTTCCTGCGTTGATGACGCTGGTTTATCTGACTGGCGATTTTGAACTTCTCGACGAGGTTGCGCCGCATATCAAGGGAGCGTGGAACTTCCTTGAGTCGATCCCCGACGATCTGAAGGAGGAGATCAGATCGAAGCTGGTGGCGACACTGAAGCAATACGCCGCTGAAGGCGCGACCGTGCCGCGCACGCCTCATCGGCAAACCTTGCGCCGGATGATGAGTGCCAGTGTTGGAACCGAGGTTCCGGAAGAATATGTCTCGCTTTTCGTCGAGGAACTGCGCCTCGGCGACGTCGACACCCGCGCGTTGCAGTGGCGTACCGATCCGAAATCACTGTCACTTGATGACTTCAAGGTGGTGATCGTTGGGGCAGGGCTGTCTGGTGTTTGCACAGGCATCAGGCTCAAGGAGGCGGGTATTCCGTTTGTCATTCTCGAACGCAATGCGGGCCTGGGCGGGACATGGTACGAGAACGATTATCCGGGCGCCGGCGTGGATACGCCGAACCAGTTCTACTCCTATTCGTTCAACCCGAATCCGGACTGGTCACGGCATTTTTCCCGTCAAAACGAGATATTGAAATACATCAACGACACGGTGGACAAGTTCGGTCTTCGTGAGCATATCCGCTTTAACGTTGAGGTGACCAGTGCGAACTTTGACGAGGCCAGTGCACGTTGGCAAGTGAATTGCCGTTCGCAGGACGTGGAGTCCGAACAGCTCGAATGCAATGTTTTCATTACGGCCGCTGGGCACAACGTTGCGTCGACCCCAGCTTTCAAGGGGCTGGAGAGTTTCTCGGGCGACACGGTTCATACCGCTCACTGGAATCATGGCGTCGACGTGAACGGAAAGCGCGTTGCCATGATTGGCACAGGTGCCAGCGGAATGCAGGTCGGGCCGGCGATTGTTGACAAGGTCGAGCAGCTGACGATTTTCCAGCGCTCGCCACATTGGGCGATGGGGAACGCGAACTACCGTCGGGACACGACGGAGGGGCAGAGGTGGGCGCTGAAACACATTCCGCTCTTTAACGAATGGGCGCGTTTCCTCGTCTTCTGGGCTGCATCCGATGGCTTCCACAAGACACTGCATATCGATCCGGAATGGAGCCAACCCGCACTATCGCTCAACAGCGAAAATCACGCGATGCGAGAAAACATCATCGCGTACATGCACAACGAACTGGATGGGGACGAGGAACTGCTCAAAAAGTGCACACCAGACTATCCGCCGTATGGCAAGCGTCTGCTGCGTGACAACCATTGGTTCAGGATGCTGAAGCAGGACCACGTTGACTTGGTCGTCAACCCGATTTCTCATATCAGTAAGACGGGCGTCGTGACGACTGACGGCGTCGAGTATCCCGCTGACGTACTGGTATTCGCGACAGGTTTCAACGCGTCGAAGCTTCTGTGGCCGATGGAGATTCGTGGCCGGGATGGCGTGTCGATCCGCGACGTCTGGGGCGAGGACGATCCCCGTGCGTACAAGGGAATGACGGTGCCGGGGTTCCCGAACCTTTTTGTCATTGCCGGGCTGAATACGATCCTTTCGCACGGAGGGAGCGCGATATTTCACACCGAGTGCCAGGTTACGTACATTCTGAAAGCGGTACGGGAAATGATCGAGAGGGATCTGGCTTCGATCGAGGTGCGCGAAGAGATCTACAGCGGCTACAACGATGTGGTGGACGAGAAGCTGCGTAACATGGTGTGGTCCCATCGTGGTGTCACGAGCTGGTACAAGAACAAACGTAACCGGGTAACGATGACTTCACCGTGGCGACTGGTTGACTTTTGGGCGCTCACCCACGAATTCGAACTGGATGAGTTCATTGCCGTAGCAAATGTAGAGCGCGACGTCGCTGAACTTCAGACGGCTTGATCAAGTGACCTTATGGGTGGTCGAAATGCTATACGTCCATCACAAAACGATGGTGCATGGTGCCGAGTCTCGTATGCTTCGAGGTGGAACGGGAGATAAGGTGTTGTTCCTGCATGGTGCCGGCGGAATGACTGGCTGGCTGGACTATTTTGATAAGTTGGCTCACAGCTATGACGTTCTGGCGCCTGAGCATCCGGGTTTCGGAAAGAACGAGAGACCAGAGTGGATCGCGTCGGTTGCCGACCTGGCCCGCTACTACACTACGTTTTGCGCCAGTTTAGGAGGAATCCATCTTGTTGGTAGCTCGTTGGGTGGCTGGCTCGCGAGCAGATTGGCCATGCTGATGCCGGAAGCGATTCGCAGCCTGACACTGATTGCACCCGCAGGAATGCGCGCGCGGGCAGCGGGAAGCGGACCGGGCGCATTGCCTTCGCGCGCAGAACGTCTGCGACGATACTATTTCGATCAGTCGTTTGTCGAACGTGTTTTTGCACAGGATCCGCATGATATCCAGAAAATTGAATCTGGAAATTTGAAGACGAGCGAGCTACTTGGTGGTCCCGGATTCTACGATCCAACTTTGGAACTTGAACTCGGGAAGCTTAGCTGTCCAACGTTAGTCCTGTGGGGCGAAGAGGATCGTGTCGTGTCGGTCGAACTAGCGAAGCGGTGGGGCGATGCGATCGCTGGAGCGGAGGTGCACGTCTTTCCACGCTGTGGCCACTTGCCACATGTGGAGATGGCCGACGCCGCTGCGAGTTTGACGGAGGCATTCATCGAGCGAACAACTTCCATGAGCTAGAAGGGGCGTCGATTACACGAGATTTCTATCCCGCAAATTGCAACAAATGCAAGTTGAGGGTTCAGCCCAGCTTGCATTCGTCGTGTTACGGCGTTTGCCTCGCGATAGCCCTACCTTAGCATTTCGCTCCGTTCTGTAACGAAATGCGTTCAATAGTCGTCGACTGCGCGAGCTAACATCGAGGATTGCTGCACCGCGAGGTGCCGCTGGAGGAATTCGCTTGCCGCCAGCAGTGCGGGCGTGTGCGTCGCGATCTCGGCGTGCGTCGTGTTGGCATAGCGTGCGCATTCAGTGGGGACACCCGCGGCGATGAGTGACGCGGCGTAGCGTTCGGCTTCGATATGCAGCGGATCGTGCTCGACGCTGGCAATGAACGCCGCTGGCAAGTGCGCGAGGCGGCGCGACTCGAGCGGCGCGGCGTAGGGATGAAAGCGCTGCGTGAATGTGGGCAGGTACGCGCGGTAGCTGGCCGCCAGACCGTCGATGCCAGGCGTTGCATGCACCGTCTTATGACCGATGCGCGTCATGCTGGGGTCAAGCAGCGGCGCGAGCAGAACCTGAGCGCGGATGCTGGCGTCGCCGCGATCACGCGCAATGGCCGCCACGCAAGTCGCGATGTTCCCGCCGGCGTCGTGGCCGGCAACGGCCATATATCGCTTGTCCGCGCGAATACCGTTGGCTTCCGATCGTACCCACAGCAGCGCGCGATGCGCGTCTTCCACGGCATTCGGAAAGGGAAACGCGGGCGCGAGTGAGTAGCCGACGGAGACCACCCAGGCGCGCACGTGTAACGCGAGCACCTTGCACACGGCATTTGTTTCGTCAAGCGTGCCTGCGGTGAATCGGCCGCCGTGAAAGTAAAGGATGATCGCAAGCGGGCGCTTCTGTGCTCGCGGTCTGAAGCTGCGCACCGCAATGGGTTGGCTGTGTCCATTGATGCGAACTTCTTCGATCAGCAAATCCGGATGCGAAATGGTAGACATGCCATGCAACGCGCAGCGTTCTCGCCCTCAGGAACAATGCCCGAAGTTTGAGCTATACCGCTGGGCCGATAAATCTCGCACTCGCGTCAACTGTGTTCTCATGAAGAGAACAATGCTTCGTTGCTCCCGGTGGGCGTGCCTCTCTTATGCAATCGGCTCCGCTTCGTCGCCCGCAAGGTCGATCACCTCGGCGTCCTGGGCATCGATACTCGCGGGGCGGCACCGCGCTTCAGCTTCGGGCGTGCTGGACAACAACGGACTGTCGCGAAAGAGTTCGGAGATCCAGTCGATGAACGCGCGCACGGTTGCGGAGAGATGGCGGTTGTGTGGGTATACCGCGGAAATGGGTAGCGGCGGCGGTTTCCATTGCGACAGAATCTCGACCAGTGCCCCCGATTCGAGGTACGGCAACGCCATGAAACGGGCGCCCTGGACGATGCCGAGGTCGTGCAGCGCACTGCCGAGATGGGCCTCGGCGTCGTTCACCGCGATGGAGCCGCGCATCTTCATTTCGACCACTTTGCCTTCGGTTTCGAACGTGAATGGCATGATCCGACCCGTGCGGCCCCAGTAGTAGTTCACCGCACGGTGATTGGCGAGTTCGGCCAGCGTCCGCGGCGTACCGGCCTTCTCGAGATACCCCGGACTCGCGACGGTGACGCCCTGATAGACACCAACGCGTCTCGCCACGAGAGTCGAATCCTGCAAGGTGCCGATCCGCACCACGCAGTCGATGCCTTCCTGCACGAGATCCAAAGGCTTGTCCCCGAGGCCGAGCACCAGGTCAATTTCGGGATAGTGCTCGTGAAAGTCGCCCAGCGCAGGCATGACAATGAGGCGCCCGAGTGCCCCGGGCATGTCTACCCTCAGCTTGCCGCGCGGCGCTCGCTCTTTGCCCAGAAACGAGCTCTCGATGTCGTCGATGTCCGCGAGCACACGCACGCACCGCTCGTAATAGGCAGCGCCGTCCGGCGTGAGGTTGAGGCTGCGCGTCGTCCGCTGCAGCAGACGTGTTTTCAGGTGCGCTTCGAGACTCTGGATGGTCACGGTCACCCGCGCGCGTGGCATATCTAAAGTCTCGGCCGCGCGCGTGAAGCTTTTTGTTTCGACTACGCGGGAAAATACTCTCATTGCCAGCACGATATCCATTGCCCACACCTCATTAGAATTACCGGTTAAAAATGCGGACGCCTCCCGACGCGCCGCAGGTGCGTGGGACAGCCCAGGAAACAGTGGGGCAGGCGAGGCGCCAGCGGCCGTCACGGTGCTCTGTTTCGGCGCGCGTTCGAGCCCGTCAAACCCAGCGTGCAGTCTAAACCGGGGCGACGAAGCCCACCATTGATGTCAACGTAGATCTTAGCTGGCGCAAGAAAATGACCTAAGCGGTGAATCGCTCCGCGCACGAATGTCTGCAATGACTGTGGTGTATAGAAGTCCCACGCCAAAATGCCCCACAAGGACTACTACAATGGCGTCAAGATTCACGCCGAGTCTTCGGAACGACAGTAGCTAGCGATAAGTTTTGAAGTGAGTTGCGCTGAAGATTCGCATTGCGTCACCGGTAGCATATCGATAGACCTCGCGACAGGTATCGCGCGACACAGTTCATGCCAGGCAGTTTTTGGCGCCGGAGAAGATCAGGCGCAGGGAGAGCGATCGGCATGGCGGTGGCCGCGTATGCGTTGCAGCGGCTATTGTTCAAGAGAATTAAATACACAATTTACTTGACAACCATGTGCTCCCACAGTTGCCGTCGTATGATCAATAAATGAACGGGTGCATACAGATTCAGGTAGGACTCGATTCTACGCAATAGTAATGCGCAGGCCACACACTGCCATTGTTCCGAGGAGGAACAAAAAAAGCGATTTCCAAGGGGAGTGAAGCTGCCAGGTGGCAGCGACAGTAGAGAGTTCCCTCGTGCGATCTATTTTGTTCCTCGAGACGACAATCGCCTCGTCCAGGTATGGGAGCATTCGAAATGCGTGTGCTGGGATAACTCAACGAGTGCGTCACTTTATCGACCTAACCGGGAGCAGATCACATGAAACTCAGCGGCAACACGATTTTTATCACCGGTGCGACCTCAGGCATCGGCCGCGCTCTCGCGGAAGCCTTTCACAGCCGGGGCAATAAAGTAATCATCAGTGGACGCCGCAGAGCATTGTTGGACGAAGTGGCGAAAGCGAACCCTGGAATCGACACGGTTGAACTTGACGTGAGCGACGCGGCGCAGATCCAGACCGTGGCTCGACATCTGACCGAGAAATATCCAGGCTTGAATGTCGTGATCAACAACGCCGGGATCATGCCGTTCGACGACGTCGCGGGACCGCTAGATGATGCACAAGCCGTGCATCTGATCAATACCAATCTGCTCGGGCCGGTGCGCGTGAGCGCGGCGTTTATCGAGCATCTGAAGAAGCAGCCCGAAGCCTTTATCATCAACAATAGCTCCGTACTCGGGTTTATCCCGATCGCGTCCAATGCTCTCTATTCCGCGACCAAGGCGGCGATTCACTCGTACTGTCTTTCGCAACGCTTCAAGTTGAGAAACACAAGCGTGAAAGTTCTGGAAATCGCGCCACCCTGGGTTGACACCGACCTGATTCATAAGAGCGGTGACGAGCGGGCGATGCCTCTGGATGCCTTTATCGCGGAGACGATGACTCTTCTCGAAACCGCGACCACTGAGGTCGTCGTTGAAGCGGGCAGGCAGTTGCGCGAAGGTGTAGGGCCGAACGAGCACGGCGTTGTCGATTACCTGAACCAGATGATCGAAGACAATCCTATCCCGACGGCATGATAGATGCGTCCGGCTGCAAGGCCGCCGGTGGCTAGTCGCCGCTCGTTCATCGCGGCGAGCGCGACAGTACCGGTGGACCTATATCGTGGGTGCCATCATTAGCCTTGCCATCAGGCCAGGCGCCATCGCCTTGATCGAATCGTGCCCGGGCGGAGGGAGCTCGGAACGTATGGAGAGGCCATGAACGACATCCAGAATGTTATCTCGACCCGGAGTATTTCGCCGAGCGCCCGACTGAGTTTTTGGCAGCGTCAGGTCGGAAGCTTGTTGACCCAGCTGGAATGCACCAGCGCTTCCGGGGACAACTTTTTTGGTTCTATAAAGCTCCACTCGTCGGCGCCGACGACTCTGCTCGAGATCGAAGCGGCTTCGCACACTATCGTGCGAGCGATGCCGAGGGTCGCCCAGGTGGGCGAGGAGAAGATCTTCGTATGCATCCAGATCGACGGAACGGCGATCGTCGAGCAAGATGGCAGACAGGGTGTACTTCGAGCGGGCGATATGACGTTGCTCGATACCTCGAGGTCATTCCGTGCTGATTTTCCGTGCGAGATGGGGCAGCTCGTTCTTCAGGTACCTAGATCGTTGTTCCGCAAACAGGTTGGCGCGGTGGAACGTTTGACGGCGATGGTAGTGCCGGTCGAAAATCCGCTCGGCAAGATAACAGGTGAGTTTGTCCAATCATTGGCCCGCGATTTCGAGCGATTCAGTCCTGCGGTCGTTCAGCGATTGAACGAACAGGCCCTCGACATGGTTGTAATGGCGTTCATGTCATCGGTCGAAAGTGGACAATCCATCAAACCTTCCGTAACCCGGTCTACGCTCGCCTATCGCGGACGCGCATTCATTGAGGCAAACCTCCGAAACGCCTGGCTCTCACCTGCGGCCGTCGCGGAGCATCTTGGAATCTCCAAGCGTTATCTCAGCATTATTTTTGCCGCCGATGGACTTTCAGTCGAACGCTTCATCCGCGCACGCCGGCTCCAGAAATGTGCTCGGGATCTAAAGGATGCCGGACAGGCAATTCGGCCTGTCGGCGACATTGCGTTCGCATGGGGCTTCAACAACCTGACCCACTTTAGCCAGTCCTTCAAGGCTACTTTTGGAAAGCCGCCTCGGGAGTACAGACAACAGGCGCTGTCCGAGCTTCCGCAAGCGCGTGAGCCCGCACCATTGAGGACGAGTGCCGGCGGACCTGAATGACACCGACCGATCTGGAGCAGAGTGTTCCCTCACGGAATTCATATTGTTCCCTGAGACGACAATCTCTTCGTCCGGATGTGGGACTATTTCAACGCGGCTGCGAATCCGGATCCGTCCGGCACTTCGCACGCCCCAGATATCGGATGGATGCAGTGCGAGGCACTGGGTCGAACTCCGGTGCGCGTTTCACCGCGCGGCAACAGCGGACCAGTACAGAGAGCAGGGCAGTTCAAACAGGCGATCGCAATTCCGGACGCGGAGCTGGAAGGCTGCGAACAGGTGATTTGGTTATTGGCCTTCTTCATGAGGAGGTTTGGGTCTAATTCAAAGCGTTTCTGATTCAAGTCACCGATAATCTGGAGTTCGAAATGCCCTCCAAGCGCAAGCTGGTTGCCGCCAGCGCGATTTCCCTGGCAATCGTGGCCGGCGTTGCTGCGATATATCAGACGTTCGGCGGTGAGTCCGTCACCTCGTCTGTCGCCGCCGCAGCACCGCCGGCCGCGGAGGTTGACGTTGCGGCCGTGATCTCGCAGTCCATCACCGACTATCAGACGTACTCAGGACGGATCGAGGCCATTAACTATGTGCAGATTCGGCCACTCGTTTCCGGAACGATCGTCGCCGTTCATTTCCGGGACGGAGCAACGGTCAACAAGGGAGACCTGCTTTTCACTATCGATCCACGGCCGTATCAGGCGGAGGTGGACAGAGCAGCGGCACAACTTGCTTCAGCGGAAGCCCGCAACGGATATGCCTCAACTGACTGGGCGCGTGCGCAAAGGCTGCTCACCGACAACGCGATCGCAAAACGTGACTACGATGAGGCGCAGAATGCAGATCGCGAGGCTTTGTCCGCGGTGAAGGCGGCGAGGGCGGCACTCGAAACGGCCAGGATCAATCTGGGATATACCTCTGTCACCGCACCCGTATCCGGGCGAGTCTCCCGTGCGGAACTGACAGTCGGCAATGTGGTTTCCATTGGGGCAAACGCGCCCGTCATGACGACTCTGGTCTCGATGTCGCCCATTTACGCGTCGTTTGACGTCGATGAGCAGACGTACCTGCGCTTTCTCAGCCACGACACAAAAACGACGGTGCCGGTCCGCATTGGTCTGGCGAACGAAACCGGCTTTTCCCGTCAAGGTGTAATCGATTCTGTGGACAATCGGCTTGACACCAGCTCCGGGACGATTCGCGTAAGGGCGCGTTTTGACAATGCGGATGGCGTGCTCGTACCGGGACTCTACGCCCGGGTTCGTGTCGGCGGAGGCGCTCCGCATCAAGCGGTGCTGGTTAGCGATGCCGCGATCCAGACCGACCAGGAGAAGAAGTTCGTGCTTCTGGTGGACAAGGAAAACAAGGTCCAGTACCGCGAAGTGAAGCTAGGCGAGCAACATGAGGGTTTACGGGCCATCTCGGACGGGCTGCAACCGGGCGACCGCATTGTCGTGAACGGCATGCAGCGCGTCCGCCCGAACGACGCTGTCAAGCCAAACCTCGTGCAGATGTCGGGAGACGCTGCCACCACGAAGGGAAGTTCGTGAGCGCAAACGTGCCAATCCGCTCCTTCATGCGCAACCGGGGTCTGTCATGAATCTCTCGAAATTCTTCATCGAGCGCCCGATATTTGCAGCCGTACTGTCTGCGGCAATTTTGCTGGCGGGTCTGATCGCTATGGTCAATCTGCCCATATCGGAATATCCGGACGTCGTACCTCCGTCCGTTGTGGTGACGGCGGAATATCCCGGCGCAAACCCGAAAGTTATCGCTGATACGGTCGCTTCGCCGCTCGAGGAACAGATAAATGGCGTGGAGAACATGTTGTACATGCAGTCGCAGGCCAATAGCGATGGTACGCTTACGTTGACAATTACGTTCAAGCTCGGCACTAATCCTGACCTTGCACAGCAACTGGTACAAAACCGGGTGAACCAGGCGCTGCCACGGTTGCCAGAAGACGTGCAGCGCTTGGGCGTCACGACAATCAAGTCGTCCCCGACGCTCACGATGGTCGTTCACCTTGTTTCGCCAAACGAGAAATACAACAGCACCTATCTCCGGAACTACGCGCTCATCAACGTTCGTGACCGTCTGGAGCGTATTCCTGGTGTCGGTCAGGTCACCCTATGGGGCTCCGGCGACTACTCGATGCGCGTTTGGCTTGATCCGCTGAAAGTCGCCGAGCACAACCTGACTGCAAACGATGTGGTGACGGCTATCCGTCAACAGAACATTCAGGTGGCGGCTGGCCAGATTGGTGCGGACCCGTCCACTGCGGATGCTCCGTTGCAACTCAACGTCAATGCGCAGGGTCGTCTTCAAACGGAGGATCAATTCCGCGACATCGTTTTGAAGACATCGCCCGACGGTGCCGTGACTCGACTTAGGGACGTGGCGCGCGTCGAAATGGGCGCGTCTGAATACGTGCGCCGTTCGCTGTTGAACAACCAGTCCGCGGTCGCAATGGCGATATTTGAGCTGCCAGGCGCCAACTCTCTGAATATTTCGGACCACGTTCGCGAGGCGATGAAGGAGCTCCAAGCCGATATGCCGGCAGGAGTGAAGTATGAGATCGTCTATGATCCGACACAGTTCGTTCGAGCAAGTATCCATGCGGTCATTCACACGTTGTTGGAAGCTATCGCGCTGGTCGTATTGGTCGTCATTCTATTCCTGCAAACGTGGCGAGCATCTGTCATTCCGCTACTCGCTGTGCCTGTTTCGATCGTGGGGACGTTTGGGCTGCTGCTTGCGTTTGGCTTCTCCGTGAATGCTCTGTCGCTCTTTGGCATGGTGCTGGCCATTGGTATCGTGGTCGACGACGCGATTGTGGTGGTCGAAAACGTCGAGCGCAATATCGCCACGGGCCTGTCTCCAAGGGAAGCGACCCATCAGGCGATGCAGGAGGTCAGCGGGCCGATTATCGCAATCGCATTGACGCTGATTGCCGTGTTTGTGCCTCTGGCATTCATGAGTGGTCTTACGGGGCAGTTCTACAAGCAGTTTGCGATGACCATCGCGATTTCGACGGTAATCTCAGCGTTCAATTCTCTTACGCTCTCTCCGGCGCTGTCTGCTCTTTTGCTCAAGGGGCATCACGAACCAAAGGACTGGCTCTCTCGAGCCATGGATAAAGTGCTTTCGCCGTTCTTCAATGCCTTCAACACGGTTTTCCACCGTGGGGCGGAGTCGTACAGCCGTGGCGTGGCCAGAATTGTCAACCGCAAGGTCATCATCCTCGCCGTCTACGCTGTTTTGCTTGGGATGACGATCCTCATGAGCAAGGTTGTGCCAGGCGGTTTTGTGCCTGGGCAGGACAAGCTATACCTCGTCGCGATTATCCAGTTGCCCAACGGGGCGTCTCTCGATCGCACCGAAAAAGTGGTGCGACAGGCTGGGGAAATTGCTCTGAATACGCCTGGCATCGTATCCGCAGTGCAGTTCCCGGGCTTGTCGATCAATGGTTTCACTAACTCGTCCAGCGCGGCAGTGATCTTTTTCGGCGAAACCCCATTTGACGAACGCAAGGACAAGTCGATGACTGGCCTGAGCATTGCGGCGGAACTGAACAAGCGGTTCTCCGTCATCAAGGAGGCGTTCGTCGCAGTATTTCCGCCGCCGCCGGTCCTTGGTCTCGGTACGCTCGGCGGGTTCAAACTTCAGATTGAGGACCGGCAGGCAGCCGGTTATACGGCGCTCGACAATGCTACCCAGGCTTTCGTAAAGGAGGCCGCAAAGGCACGCGAACTCGGCCCGTCATTTTCCACTTATCAAATCAACGTTCCGCAGGTGAACGTCGATATCGATCGTGTGAGAGCCATGCAACTGGGGGTGTCTGTGACTGACATCTTTAACGCGATGCAGGTCTACCTCGGCTCGTTCTACGTTAACGATTTTAACCGTTTCGGCCGGGTCTATCAGGTGCGGGTGCAGGCTGATGCGCCGTTCCGCGCGCACATGTCGGATATTGGGTTGCTGAAAGCGCGTAACGACAAGGGGGAGATGGTACCGCTATCGACCCTGGTGAAAGTCACGCCGACCTACGGTCCTGACTCAGTCGTCCGTTACAACGGTTACACGGCTGCTGACATCAACGGTGGTCCCGCGCCGGGATACTCGTCCGATCAGGCGCAAGCGGCCATTGAGCGGATTGCCGCAAAGGCCTTGCCGCGCGGAATGAAATTCGAATGGACCGATCTTACGTATCAACAGATTCTGGCCGGTAACTCCGCGCTCTGGGTTTTTCCGATCAGCGTTCTGCTTGTTTACATGGTGCTGGCAGCGCTCTATGAAAGTCTGACATTGCCTTTGGCCATTCTGATGATTGTTCCGATGAGTGTGCTTTCGGCGCTACTCGGGGTGTGGTTGACCCGTGGGGACAACAACATATTCACGCAGATCGGGCTCATGGTGCTTGTCGGCTTGTCCGCAAAGAATGCGATATTGATCGTCGAGTTTGCCCGGGAACTAGAGATGGAAGGGCGCTCAATTACGCAGGCTGCCATCGAGGCGAGTCGGCTGCGACTTCGACCCATCCTGATGACGTCTATTGCGTTCATTATGGGCGTGGTGCCGTTGGTGATCTCAAGTGGCGCTGGCTCCGAAATGCGACGGGCCATGGGTATTGCCGTGTTCTTCGGAATGCTGGGGGTGACCTTGTTCGGGTTGCTGCTCACACCCGTTTTCTACGTTATTCTGCGCAAACTTGCCAGGACCGAGCACATCGTGGACAAGCACGGACATCATCCGCACGTACGAAGGGTCGATGCGTCGGTCGATGCGTGAGGCCATCATGTCGATTGATACGATGAAGTGCGTTTTCCTGGGCTCGCTGACACTCCTGAGCGTGGCACTTTCGACTACTGGCTGCTCGCTCGCCCCTGAATATAGGGTTCCTGACGCGGCTAACCCTGCTGCGTTCAAGGAGGCAACTGTCACCAATGACTCCGCCGCAACCACAGGCACCACGGGTAGCTGGAAAATCGCGCAGCCGTCTGACCAGATCCCTCGAGGCGATTGGTGGGTGACTTTTGACGACTCTGCTCTTAACGATCTAGAAGAACAGGCGCTCTCCGCAAACCAGAATCTGGCTGCAGCAACTGCGCGGGTCAAGGAGGCGCGTGCCGTCTTGCAGGCCTCCCGAGCCGACTTTTTCCCGACTATCGGCACGGGCTTTGGTCCAACCCGGGAGAAGGTTTCTCCAACCTCACTCTTCGAGCCCGATGGAACAGACGTCCCCGCACAGACTGTCTGGCGCGCACAGGCGACGGCGAGCTATGAGGTGAACCTCTTCGGACGGGTGTCCGACGCAGTCGCGGCGAGTCGTGCGGAGAGCGAAGAGTCGGAGGCGCTACTGCGGTCGGTGCAACTCTCGCTGCAAGCTGACGTCGCCACGAACTATTTCAAGGTCCGCGAACTGGATGCGCAACTGCAGTTGCTTGCGCAGAACGTTTCGCTTCGCGAGCAATCGCTGAAACTCGTGCAGTCGAAATTCGGTGCGGGTGACATTGCCGAACTCGATGTGGCGCGGGCAAAAGCTGAACTGGCGACCGCACGTTCCGACACAATGACGACGCAGAGACTTAGGGCCACTGCCGAGCATGGTCTCGCAGTTCTTCTTGGCAAGGCGCCGGTGGAATTTTCGATGCCGACGAGTCCCTTGAAGCCAGTGCAGATCCGCATTCCCCCGGGACTGCCTTCTGCGCTCCTCGAACGACGGCCGGACATTGCAGCAGCCGAACGGGCAATGGCCGCCGCAAACGCGCGAGTCGGCGTTGCAAAAGCAGCGTATTTCCCGTCTCTGTCGATAACGGGATCTGCAGGATTCGAGGCCGCAACGCTGGCAGACCTTTTCAGATGGTCCAGCCGTGCTTTCGTTCTCGGTCCTCTGGTCGGCACCGCTCTGACAGTACCCATCTTCGATGGCGGTCGGCGCGCAGGAAACCTCGCGAACGCTAGAGCCGTGTTCGACGAGGACGCTGCACAATATCGCCAGCAGGTGCTGCAGGCGTTCCAGGAAGTCGAAGACAACCTGTCGGATCTGAGGATTCTCGAGCAGCAAACCCAAACGGAGGACGAGGCAGTGCAGGCGTCGACGCGCGCCGCAACCATTTCTCGTACCCAGTACAAGGAAGGCGCGATCAATTATCTGGACGTTATCGACGCCGACCGCACTGTACTTCAGTCGCAAACGACGGCTGTGCAGCTGTCCGGACTTCAGGCGGCCGCCACCGTAAATCTTATCCGCGCACTCGGCGGCGGATGGGGTGACGCCGTCACCGTTGGAGCGGCCGATACTCAGCGTTAGCCTCATTAGGCCTCGTTTTGAGTGCGCGCGGCATATCCTTTGATCCGCTGCCGCGGACGTTGGTGGTAGAAAGAAGTCTGTTTTGTCAGGAAAGTTGGCGAACTCGTGAAGTGCGGCAAGAACGGAGTTCTTTTTTCTTTCGGAGGGGATATGGCTTGCTCGATATTGCTGGGAGCAGGTTTCAGCCGTAATTGGGGTGGTTGGCTCGGGGCCGAGGCGTTCGAATATCTGCTTGGATGTCCCGAAGTCAAGTCCTCTCCGACGATCAAAGAATTGCTTTGGGGCTTCAGCGAAGTCGGTGGCTTCGAATGTGCTCTGGCCGAGTTGCACAGCAGGGCGAGGCTAGACCACGGAAGGTATAACGCCGATTTGCAGAGCCTCGAGGGAGCCGTTCAAAACATGTTCAAAGCGATGAACCATTGCATGTCCCGCCTGACAAATTTCGACCTCGGTCTAGGCAACGGTTCGGTGCGCAAGTTTTTGGGCCGGTTCGATGCGATCTTTACCCTCAACCAGGATCTCCTTCTGGAGTATCAGTATCTCCAGCGCTGGGACGGCGTCGAGTTGCCTGGGATGCGACTGTCTTCGAGCGCTGGCCCTCATCCATGTGGAACCCCATGGACGGAGCAGTGGATTCCGGCGAAGGAAAGCGAGTTTCGCGTTACTGTGCATCGTCAGCCGTGTTTCAAATTGCACGGTTCGTCGAACTGGGTTGAGGGCGTCGGTGGTTCGCTGCTCATTGCCGGTGGTGAGAACGCGCGGAAGCTCGGTCTTCCTCCCGTGCTCGACTGGTATCACCGGCAATTCGCGCACTATGTCTCTCGGGCAAATCACAGTCTCATGATTATTGGCTATGGTTTCCGCGACATCTATATCAACGAGGTGATCGCGCAAGCGGTGGCGGAGAACGGATTGCGGCTCTTCGTCATTTCACCCGAGGGATCGAGTGCGGCCTCGAGAGCGTCACTGTCAGCCGGCCTTGGGCAGGAAGGGGGATCCGCCATCGACGAGGCATTCCGACGGGGACTCGTAGGGGCGTCGCGACGGCGGCTGAACGAAATCTTTACGGAACGAGAACCGATGGAACTAAAAAAGGTCTTGCGATTCCTAGAGGCTGACTAGAAGCCAGCTAATTTGCAAGAAGTGGGCTGGCATGTTCTCTGGTGGAGACCGTTCGTGCTTTGATGAGCGAGGGCAGGGAAGACCCAGAGTGAAATGGCTGAACTGACCGCAATCGTGGGGGTTATTTGTGAGCTATCTCAACGGTTTACGGTGGGGGCCGTTTGTCGGCCGATATAGACAGTCCGTCTCGGCGACGGACCCATACGCGTTTCCGCGGACGCCCGCGAGGCGCCTGCAGCCCCGCAAGAGGCCAAAGCCGCTATATCCGGCCTGCGCTCAGCGGCTGGCCTTGCCGCTCCTGAAAGACCTGGTTGCCGGTAGCCATAGCGCGGATACTGCGCCGACAAAAAGCACATCGCCACCAGCACTGGCACGCCTCGCCGTCCTTTCGGAATGGTCCGAGGCCGAGTATATGATCGATCTTTAGTGTTTTCACACACTATCGCTGTCAGCCTTACATCCAGGACAGAAGCTGACCACCATCGACTGGAATCACGGCACCGGTGATATATCTACCAGCGTCAGATGCAAGAAGCAAAGTTGCACCGTCAAGATCACGCGGTTGACCAAACCTGCGCTGTGGAATGCGCTGGCGGATGTGCTCCGCCAATCCAGCACTTTCGAAATGCTCGTGCATGTCAGTTTCTATGTTCCCTGGCGCAAGTGCATTTACCCGAATCTGTTTAGGTGCCAGTTCCAGCGCCATGATTGAGGTCAGGTGGAGCAGGCCTGCCTTCGCTGCCCCGTAACTCGACAGCCATCGCCCCGCCGGCACCCGGGATTAATGATTGCGCCGTATTCAAAGCCGAGGAGGAAGAGCGAAACTCGGTATTGACTGCGATCGGAAGCCTTGAGCTGCCAAGCCACAGTCTTCAAAAGGTAGTAAAATCAGACGAGTGTCGGGGCGGCTTCACTCCTCAATTGGAGCCGGTCCGCGCGATCGGCCCAACCCCCACAAGACAATCAGTTGCAAGGATCCACTTGGCTCGCCCTAACTCTCGAAATGCCGTTCTCGAAGCCGGCATGAAACTGTTCACCGAACGCGGATTCAACGGCTGCAGCGTTCAGGACATCACTGAGGCGGCGGTGGTCCCCAAGGGTTCCTTTTACAATCATTTCAAGAGCAAGGAGGCTCTGGCAGCAGAGATCGTCACAGAATACGGGAAGGGCAGCACTGATCGAAGCATCCTCAATAATCCTGAGGTTCCCGCACTTACCCGCCTCAAGAGGCACTTCGCGGCGCTCAACGAGTATTTCTCTCGGTGCAATGATGGCTGCCTGGTCGGGAAATTCATGGCCGAGGTGTCGGACGAGACACCGCTGATTCGCGAGATGCTCCTAAGTGTGCTGAACGTCTGGGGCGAACAAATTTCGGCAGCCATAGCGGAGGGACAGGAGCAGGGTACCATCCGCACGGACCTGAAGGCCGACGATTTGGCTGCGTTCCTGATCGACTCTTACGAGGGGGCGATCTTGCGGACGCGTGTCGAGAAGAGCCCGAAGGCATTGAAGTATTTCGTCAAGGTTGTGTTTTCGAGCATCATTGTCTGAGCCTAACCTAGGACGGCACGCTGGCGGATGTGCCGCTGTAGGGTTCCCAACGTTTGCATCGTAACTTCCTCAGCACGGAAGGCTCCCGATTTTACTTGAATAAATGAGACGACCGGTCGTATCATTGATTGGAGTGGCAAACGTTCGAGAACGGGTACCTCTGTCATGGCTTCTTTATCTTTCGAAAGCGCCTTGGTCCGGCGATTCCATCTGGTCAAAGCGCCGACGCTCGAAGCGAGATTGCCGGGCACCAGCCCCATTGTGTTTTCCAGAATGCGCAGTGAGCGCGCTCAGCGCGGGCGCTCCATCAGTCCGCTACCGGAAGAAGCATTCACCTTTCAGGTACCGTTGATCTCGGCTGCGTTCTCGGATTTTCGTTACGCCAATAAGGTGATCGCGTTGCCGGAGAGGCAGGAGCCGGGTCGGGCATTCCTGTTCGATTTAAGTGCCAGGCCGACCGTGGGTCTTGAAACCGAATTCGACAATGTGCGCTGTTACATTTCCCAGAAAACCATCGATGACCTAGCATACGACCGCGGCTTGCGGCGTGTCGGTGGCCTGCGACAGCGGATGTTTGGCCAGCAAGATCGCATCATGTTTCACCTGGCTCAGATGCTCGTGCCAGCTTTGGACAATCCCGATAAGGTCAGTGCGGCCTTCATCGACTACATCGCACTCGCGTTTCACGAACACGTGATCAGCGTTTATGGCGGCGTCCCTGCAAGCCGTAGTCGGTACACTGCCCCCCTGTCACCCAGACAGATCCGTGACGTTATCGATTACATCGAGACGAACCTGACGAACAATCCGTCGATCGGCGATCTGGCCCGCGAATGCAACCTGTCCTCGAGCTATTTCACGAAGGCGTTTCGCCAGACCATGCATATGGCGCCCCATCAGTGGCTTCTCCGCCGAAGGATAGAAAACGCCAAAGCAATGCTGCGGGATACAGACATCGCTATTGTGGAGGTCGCAATCTTGTGCGGATTCTGCGACCAGAGCCACCTATCCCGTGTTTTTACTCGCATCCAGGGTTGCAGTCCTCGCGAATGGCGCCGCCTGCAAAGGTGCCGATAGGACCTGGCTCTTTCATATCGCTCAGGACGTTTGTCCAAAAGACAATTGAATCGTCCACGACCAAGGGCATTTGATCTCCTAGCATTAGGTCAATTTCGGCGAAGAACGACGGCGTGCCGTCTCAGATGCCGGCGGTGATTGAAGCACTAGAGAGAAGCCGGGAATGGGAGGGAACTCGGTGTAAGCGAACAAGGTGATCGTACTGAAGGTGGGCAAGACTCTCCTCGATAAGCATGACTGCGCCGCCGTCGCGGAGTATTGGTCTCAGGCGCGGTGATGCTAGGGAGGCGAACTGCGCGCTCCTGCTAGATCAGGTACTGGCTCGTTCCAGGATGAACGGATATGAACGAACACCGTCAATCGAGAATCCGCGTAGCCTGTGCTCTCGAAACTCCGCTGATGCGGCAAGGCATCGCTTTTTTTATCGGTACTTTGCAGGATATGGAGTGGGCCGACGATGTCGGCGACGCCTTGCAAATTGCCGAATACTGCCGACGTCAGGCTCCTGACGTCGTGTTGGTCGACCTTCAATTGCGGACCCTAAGCGGACTCACCCTGATCCGTGAGATTCGGCAGGAGATGCCTGTCATTGAGGTCGTTGCACTCACGACCTACAACAGCGAGGCGCAAGCCCGTGCTGCCATCAGGGCAGGCGCGAAGGGATTTCTGACGAAGGACGCGATGCCAGAGGAGCTTGCGGACACCATACGGATCGTGCATGCAGGCCAAATACGGCTTCCGCGCGCCATTGTGCAGCTGCTGGGACGCACACTCGCCAAGTATGAACTCTCTGACCGCGAGATCGAGGTGCTGAGGCTTGTAGCTGAGTTCAGCGCGACCAAGACCGTCGCAGCTCAAATGAATATTTCCGAAGAAACTGTGAAGGTTCATATAAAGCATATCCTCGAAAAGATGGGTGCGCGAGACAGAACCCATGCGGTAGTGATGGCGATCAAGCAGGGGCTCATTCCGGTCTGAGCCATCCGTGACAGAGCGGGCCTTGCTTCCAGAAGGAACTCCGGCACGCCATATTTCGACGCAAGGTGCGTCAGCCCATCTATTAATTCGTCACGTAGTTCGGCGACGAGTTACTGTGGCAGACGTGGAGGGGCAGCCTGCGGCGCTTGCTTTCGCGAATCGCTTCGATACCCGAAGGGCCGTAGGAGCTTCTAACAACATTTCGATATGGTCGGCTATCCTGGCGTTGGATAGGCTATCCATCGAGACTACGGATTCCAGCGGCGGAGGCAAAGGCTGGGATTCGTTCCCTGTCGGGCGGCGCTATGGCACGGCGTTGCGCCGGTTGGCCAGCCGCATGAATCGCCGGGCGCTTGGGTTTCAGGCGCATAAAAGTGGCGAATCATCTGCGAGGAGCCTATGTCAATTGAGATCGCAGCTACGGAGTTCGTTAGGAAAACAGGAATTCGTTTCAGCTTCCGTTGGCTTGGCCCGCGCCGCGGGAGGCCACTGGTCTGCCTGCAACATTTCTCAGGTACCATGGACTCTTGGGATCCGGCGGTCGTCAACGAACTGTCACGGCGTAGGCCCGTGATCGTATTCAACAACACTGGGGTCGGAGGGACCAGCGGTAAGACGCCGGACAACATCGATCAAATGGCAGAGGATGCAGCAGCGTTCATCTCAACACTGTGCGCGCCCAGTGTCGATCTGCTCGGATTTTCGTTAGGTGGCATGGTCGCCCAAGTCCTTGCGTCTGAGTATCCGGGCGGAATCGGAAAAGTTATTCTCGCAGGTACCGCCCCGCAGGGTGGCGAGGAGCACCTGATGGAAGCGCTTCAGGACGCAATCGCTCAAAAGGATGCTCCGGACCTGCGGTTGCCGTTGTTTTTCACTAGTTCCGAGGCCAGTCGTGCAGCCGGATTGGATTTTCTAAAGCGCACAAGTGTGCGAACTGCCGGACGCGACCCGGACAGCGGCGAAGAAATAATGCGTCAGCAGGCGAAAGCGCTCATTGGCTGGTGCGCTTCCAAGGACCCAACCAACAGTGTGCTCAAGGCCATTCAACAGCCGGTATTACTGGTCGGCGGAAGCCATGACACAATGCTCCCGAATGTCAACGCTATAGACATGTTTAGGCATCTTGCCAACGCGCAGTTGATGCTGTACCCGGACGCAGGCCAAGGCGCGATCTTTCAGTATCCCTCGCGCTTTGTCCAGCATGCATTGCATTTCTTGAGCGAGTGATACGCTGGCTCATAACGTCTTCGTGCACGGCTTGATATGGATCGTTTGAATCATCGCGGCCGCATTCGCCGGCTGCCATCGAATGCGGATCGTTGCTCCATAACCCGCAGTTTGCCACCCGGCCTGAAGTATTGGCGGAGACGGCCGACCAGACATTCGCGTCTGTTCATTGCACACTCTGTTGATTCGTGTTCCAGCACTCGCGGGCGATCCCTGGTAGTTGGCGGAAATATATGTGTGACGGGATAGTAAACGGTCAATCTCAGATGGAAACAGGCTGAGACATGTCTATAGGTAGGTTTCGCGGTCTTTTGCCTGTAGCGGCGCGGATGGCATGGAGTACCACAGGCGCCAATGCCGAGGTGCCGGGCTCGCTGAAACATAAGTACCCTGGCCCATTTCGACCTGGCTTACGACAAGCGAGGTGCCCGTCGGTGCCGATGCGGATCCAGGCGTTCGGCGCGAACTCGGCAGACTCCTTTGCCGCTTCGGCTACGCTTATCAGGCCGGACAGTCCGATGCAAATCAGCAGACCACAGTCGGCAGCGCCGCCAGCCTTGAGGAACGTTCGCAGGCACACGTCGGCGGGTAGGGCGCGTTCGACGAGTTTCTCAAAGCTCCCGGCCACACCTACTCGGCCTTGGAGGCGAGGGCATCGCCGTGTGCATTCCGCGCGGCCAGTGTGATCGCCGCGCGGATGCGTACGTGGGTGCCGCAGCGGCAGATGTTGCCAGTCATGGCGGTATCGATGTCAGCGTCGCTGGGGTGAGGATTCTGGGCCGGCAGAGCCGCGGCGGACATGATCTGGCCACACTGGCAGTAGCCGCACTGCACGACCTCAAGTTCGCGCCTGGCGTTCTGGATGAGCTTGCCGGCCGCGGTATTGCCAAGTGCTTCGATGGTGATAATTTTTTGCCGGCCAGCGCAGCTACCGGCGCAACGCAGGAGCGGGGCGGACCAGCGCAACAGCATTCACGCGCAGCGAGAGTTCTTAGCCCTCTGCGTACTTCAGCAGGATACCTCGATTTGGGTAGTGGAGGACCTTCTGGGTAGCCTTATCATCACGGTGAACACAGTGAGCTTTCCATCTTGCCTTCGGCAGTCTTGAGTAGTGACTTTGTCACGGAGTCTAATATTCAGCCCCTATTTTCACCCTTCACTCTGTGATTTCTTACATGCCTAACTCATCTGATTAAGGTATGAGCAAAGAAAGACTGCCCGTCTATCGAGGCTGGCGTGATGGAACTGAATCGCAATATTGACAAGTACTTTGTCGGGGTGGAGCGGGCCGCATTCAACCCAGTCAGCGTAGTGACTACGGATTGAGGATCCGAACGCTTAAGCGCCATTGTGCGTCGGTGGATTTGTATTGGAGATCAAATTGCAACGCGATCCGTGGACTCAAACACTCGTCTTGCTTCGCTGTCTGAATCACGGTGAGGACGCTGCGGTTGAAGTGCAACTGCCTCATAGCTGTCCTGCTCAACTTCGTCGCGATGGCGGCCTACCGCTTGGACTCAAAGTGTGCGTGACCGGTCGACCAAGCTCCAGAACGGTGACGGTCAATTGGTGCTCGGTGAGTTGCGGCCACTACGGTGACCAGATCTGGCGCCATGCGATTGCCTTGCGCAACGGCTTCTGCGCAATGAGCGGAGACGAAATTCGTAGGGGCGATGCAATCTATAAGCCCTTCCCAGGTCGGGCGACGCCTGTTAATGCGGACGCCATGATTCTCGCGGCGCATATCGAACGCGTGGTAGTCGATGTTTAGCTACCAAGTACCTTGCTGGAGCAAGGGCACCTGACTGGCGAAGATTGCCCTCCGTTCGCCTTTTTCAAGAGTCTGGAAAGACAGATAAGTTCGGTTTTAGACGATGCAAATACTCAATGCATGATAAGGATTACAGATGGATAGGCTACAAGCGATGCTAGTGTTCACAAGGGTGGTTGAGGCCGGAAGTTTTGCCCGTGCGGCCGACACCCTTGATCTCGCGCGGGCGTCCGTCACCGTCATTGTCAAAAATCTGGAATCCCATCTGAATGTTCGCCTGTTGCACCGCTCGACCCGAAGGCTCGGCTTGACGCCAGAAGGTGCGGAGTTTTATGAACGTTCCGTAAAGATACTGGCGGATATGAAGGAATTGGAGGACAGCGTGTCAATGGCAGGGAAAACTCCCCGAGGTCGACTTCGCATCGATACTCCGGGTGCTGTCGGGAAGATATTGATCATCCCGGCGCTAGACGACTTCCGAAGACGCTACCCTGACATCCATCTCACTATCGGCTTCGGCGATAAACCCGTTAATATTATTCAGGAGGCGGTCGACTGCGGTATCAAGCTCGGCGCGCTGACGGACTCAAACCTCGTGGCCAAGCGCATCGGCACGCTGCAGCTCGTTACCGTAGCCGCGCCGCGCTATCTGGAGCAGTGCGGGGTTCCGCGGTCATTCGACGAACTGCAGACGCATTTCGGCGTACGATATCCCTGTCCCTGGGTAGTCCGTGCGTCCGATTTGCAGTTTCAAGTCATCGGAAAAACCGTTGACGTAAGTCTGCGTTCTAGCGTCGCAGTCAACGACATAGAAGCCTATCTGGCGTGCGCCTTAAAGGGGCTCGGAATCATTCAGATCCCGCGCTTCATGAGCCTGCCGTACCTGCGCTCCGGAGAATTGAGGGAACTTCTTCCGGCGTACAAACCGAAGTCAATCGCAGTGTCCGTCGTGTATCCACAAAACCGGCATCTATCGCGCACCATGCGTGCCTTTGTTGACTGGATATCCGAATTGTTCCAACGCTCCCCACTTTTGGTCGATGGTCCCCGGCAGCAGACCGCGCCATGCGAGGTCATGCCATCGAACCACTCCACGCAGGAATCGCAACTACATAAGGCACCCAAAGCCCGCAAAAATTCCGCTGGTTCGACGCCCTTCCGCGTCGTCGATACCTGCGGGGAGGAAACCAGTTTACAGCCATATGGAGCGGCATGAAGGGAAGCGCTCGTTGATACTACCGGGGGAAGTGCGTTCTGCCATTTTCGGACATCGATACGCCGTTTCGCTTTAGCGCATCTGGAGCGCTCGTGATTGCGCTGATGCGTCTCATATTCGGGTAAAGGCCGCCCGTCTATCGGTTGACAGCGAGGGCAGATTCGTAAGATCATGCATGTAAGTGCATACGCACATATTGGGTGGGTCGCTGTGCTTCTACCTGTATAGCAGGCGAAATGGATAGGCAATTTTTCTACGGTTCGCGTCCTAAAGAGTGACGAATGGAGCAACAATCGTGAGCAAGCTTTTTGATCTTAGTGGTCGCGTTGCCGTAGTGACAGGTGCAACCAAGGGAATGGGTCTGGCGATCGCCCGCGCACTAGGTGCGGCTGGGGCGAAGGTCGTGATTTCCGGACGTAGTCAGGAAGTAGCCGATGCGGTTGCCATTCGACTGCAGAAAGAAGACGGCATCGCAATCAAGGCAATTTCTTGCGACATTACGGAACCAGAGAGCGTCGATCGCTTTGCGTCGCAGGCGCTAGCAGCATTTGGACGGGTCGATTCGCTCGTGTTGAACGCGGCAGGTACTTCGCCGGATGGATCGATACTTGATCATACGGTTGCGCAGTTTGACACCGTCATGGCTGGCAACGTACGCGGTAGCTTTGCACTTGTGAAGGCACTCGCTCCGCAGATGATTTTACGCAAGGATGGATCGATCGTCTTCATGTCGAGTCGGGCAGCAAAGCGCGGGTCGACAATGCTGGGTTTGTATGCAATGTCAAAGGCGGCCGTTGACCAACTGGTGCGTAATCTTGCGCTCGCACTCGGGCCGTCGAACATCAATGTTAATTCTATTAATCCTGGCGCCGTGCGAACCGATTTCTCAAGGGTGCTTTGGGAGGATCCCGAGCGTGAAAGAAAGATTGCCTTGGGTATCCCCATGGGTCGCATCGCCGAGCCGGACGACGTCGCTGGACTGGCCCTGTTGCTGGTTTCCGCGGCTGGTCACTACATTCACGGGCAAAACATCAGCGTAGACGGTGGTGCTACGGCCTGAATGTCCTGATTGACATCATTGGCGGGAATGCCACAGGCAGACGTCGCGTTGGCCATGTGGGTGGACCACGCACATTGACGTGCCAGCAAAAACCGCAACGTAGCATAGATCGGAGAGTCAAGATGACCAACGAAAACGCCCAAAGAATTGTCTTAGCGTCCCGTCCGAAGGGAAAACCAACCGAGGGCGATTTCCGCCTTGAGCAGTTACCTGTTCCGAAGCCAGGTGCCCAGGAACTGCTGCTCAGGACACTCTACCTGTCTCTCGATCCCTACATGCGGGGACGGATGGACATCGCGAAATCATATGCCCCGTCTGTTGCTATCGGCGATGTCATGACAGGTGAGTGCATCGCCGAGGTAATCGAATCCCATCATGCCGGGTACGCCGTCGGAGATATCGTTCTCGCTCACTCTGGCTGGCAGACACATGCCATTTCCGATGGCGAAGGCGTTCGAAAGATCGATTCCGCTGACGCGCCCTTGACAACACGTCTCGGAGTACTTGGCATGCCAGGCTTCACTGCCTATTCCGGCATGCGTGTCATCGGCCAGCCCAAGCCAGGCGAAACGGTGGTTGTAGCGGCTGCCAGCGGTCCAGTCGGGGCTACGGTCGGGCAACTGGCTCGCATGGCGGGCGCCCGCGCCGTCGGCATCGCAGGTGGGCCGGAGAAATGCGCTTTCGTACGAAACGAGCTCGGCTTCGATTCATGCGTTGACCATCAGGCGCCCGACTTCGCAGAACGTCTTGCCGAGACATGTCCGAACGGCGTCGATGTCTATTTCGAAAATGTCGGCGACGCCATTTGGCGCGCAGTGGCACCCTTGCTCAACAGGTTTGCAAGGGTGCCAGTATGTGGTCTCATTAGCCAATTCGGTGTATCTGAATTTCCGGGACCAGATCGACTGCCCGGCACCATGCGCGACGTCCTGAGCAAAAGCCTCACCATCCGCGGATTCATTAACTACGATTTCGCAGAGTTATACCCGGACTTCCTTCGCGAAATCGGCGCCCGCGTCAAGAGCGGTGAGATCAGGTACAAGGAAGACATTGTCGACGGATTGGAGAACACGCCGACCGCCTTCATCGGCATGTTGAGCGGTCGAAATTTCGGCAAGCTGCTGGTTCGGGTTGCGAGCTGATCTCAGGCTTATCGTTCACCGCACGCCCAGATTGAATCTAGTCCCGATGCTTGTGAGCATCAAGGGATTCAGTTATGGGAGTGAACCGTCCGGTCGCGACCCCGCCAATCGATTCATGATTGTTACCGCCAAGATTATGGATGACACGACCTTGATTGATGTCACTAAACCTACACTAGGATCAAGAAGATCTCCCATGAATGTCGGTTATTCGATTTCAATGTCATTCAGGCGACAACAGTGCACGTTTGATGTATCACTGCCAGTTATCCGAAGACTCGTCGGCCATCCTCTTTCGAATGGACCTCGTGGTCGGTCATGAAAGTAGGTACGTGTGCACCGGGACGCGTGCGCGTATCCGATCGATGCCAAGATTTTCTGGCGATTTGTTTGGCAAAGACAGGGCGACGAACATGACCGATACAGAACATTATCCGCACCGCGGGACAGGCGTGGATACCTCGGCCGGAATCGAGCGACGCCGGTGGCAGATGATTGACGGCACCTGGGTGCTGTTGCGTCCGATTGAGCCAGGCGATTTTGAACTCGAACGCAATTTCGCCGACGGCTTGTCGCGGTCGACGAGGTACATGCGGTTGATGTCCGGAAGGTGGCCGTCTGACGACGAGATATATCGTTGGACCCACATCGACCGGCAACGTGAGGGTGCTCTCATCGCGACTATCTCAGTCGACGGACGGGAACAGCAGATTGGAGTTGCGCGATACGTGGTGGATTTGGGTAAGAGCGAGGCCGAGTTGGCGATCGTCATCAGCGATGCTTGGCATGGAAAAGGCCTTGGCATATGTCTACTCTCCAGCTTGATTGATCTTGCTAAGCAATCAGGTGTGAGGCGGTTGTACGGTACGACGTTGAGCGAAAACAACGCGATGATCGGCTTGGGGCGACGGCTTGGGTTCATGCTGTCTTACGAAACGGGGGCGGAGGCCATCACGAAGTTGTCCCGTGACCTGCATTCGCGCGACTAGATTGAGTTGACTTGCGCGATCGAGCCAGCAGCGCCACCGATGCCTGACACCAGCGTTAAATCGCACATTGCGTCGAACTAGCGCAGTCCTGCCATTCATTGTTGCGCGGTGGCTGGCGCTTACGGCAGCCGCTTTATCCTTGGAAGAGGTAACACATGTCTAGCCCATCCCATATCAGAGTCGCCGTTCTCGACGACTATCAGAATGTCGCGCTCGACGTGGCCGACTGGTCTCCGCTGAAAGACCGCGCGGAAATCACGGTGTTCAACGACCACGTGACGGAAACCACGCAGGTTGTCGAACGTCTAAAACCATTCGAAGTGTTGTGTGTGATGCGTGAACGCACGCCACTCACACGTCAGATTATTGAGTGCCTGCCCAGTCTCAAGCTGATTACCTCGACGGGCACGGGCAACGCGTCAATCGACACGGATGCGGCGGCTGAGCACGGCATCAAAGTCGTCCACACGGGATACTCGTCCACGCCGACCATCGAATTCACCTGGGCGATGATTCTGGCCATGGCCCGCAATATCCCTGCTGAGAATCAATCCGTGCGTGAAGGCGGTTGGCAGCTCAGGCTCGGAACGCAACTGGCTGGCAAAACCCTGGGCCTTCTCGGGCTTGGGCATATTGGTTCGGCGGCCGGTGTGATAGGCCGCGCGTTCAGGATGAATGTGATTGCCTGGAGCCAGAACCTGACGGCAGAGCGCGCGGAATCGAAAGGCGTTGAACTGGTCGACAAAGATACGCTGTTCTCCACTTCTGACTTTCTGTCGATCCACACCCGCCTGAGCAAACGGACCCGAGGTCTTGTCGGCGCTGCGGAGCTTGCCAGAATGAAGCCCACGAGCCGCATCGTCAATACGTCCCGCGGTCCGATTGTCGATATGGTGGCGTTGCTCACCGCACTGGAGAGCGGGCGGATCGCAGGCGCCGCCATCGATGTGTACGATTCCGAGCCGCTCGAACTGACGCACCCGCTGCGCTCGCTGGACAACGTGCTCGCTACGCCGCATATCGGCTATGTGACGCGTGAGATGTACCAGACGTTCTACGGCGATACGGTGCGCAACATAGTGGAATGGCTCGATGAGCCGCAACGGCCCGCCCATGCATAACACGCTGCAAAGCCTTGTGCGCAAAGTGGCTGGGAGCGCGCATTGAAGCTCGATCCTGTTTCTCTCAAGCTTTTCGTACGCGTAGTGGATGAAGGCACGATCGCCGGTGCGGCCGAGCTCGAGCATATTGCCGCGCCCGCTGTCAGCAAGCGCCTCAGAGAACTCGAAGAGGTCTTCGGCACGCCGCTGCTCACGCGGACAAACAAGGGTATTGCGCCGACGGCGGCCGGCGTCAACCTGTCGATACTCGCGCGCGACGTGCTAGACGACTTACGCAATATCGCTCTGCAGATGAAAGCATACTCGGACGGTCTGCGAGGATCCGTGCGCGTGCTCGTCAATATCTCGGCGATTTCGACCTTCATGCCACCCATCGTCAAATCGTTTAGCGAGCGCTATCCGGACGTCAATATCTCGCTGTTGGAACGCGATAGCCTTGCCATCACCGAGAGCGTGGCAGAAAACGTTGCGGAGATCGGCGTCTTTACGCGCCTGCCGCGTAGCGCCGACATCGAAGTTCATCCGTTCCGCACCGATGAGCTAAAGGTTCTCGTCCCGTCCGCTCATTCGTTGGCGAAGCGCCGGCATGTCACGTTCTCGGAAACGCTCGACTATGAACATGTGGTGCTCCGCGCAGGCACGCATCTGCGCTTCCAGATGATGACGGAGGCGAGCAAGGCAGGAAAAACGCTGCGGGCGAAGGTCCAGGTATCGTCGTACGACGCGCTGAGCAGGATGGTGCAGGTCGGCATGGGAGTCGGCATATTACCCGCGAGCAACGCGGACCTGTACCGCTTGCCGGGTACGCGCGTATTGAAGCTCGATGAGACGTGGGCGAAGCGGGAACTTGTCGTATGCGTGCGCCGCGCGGATGCTAGTGATAGGGTTATTGAAAGGTTGTTCGGAGAAACCTGAACACGCTGTAAATCAGACGCAGCCGCTTTCCCGCCAATGTACTGAGGATGTGTTCCATAGGGGAGGTCGACGGACCCGGCGGTAGTCATCCACGATATCCGTCAGAGAGGCATCGTTTGAGGAATCCGCTAGCCGGCAGTAGTGCGGGCGTGTGCATCGTGATGCCGGTTGTGTCATGTAGGCGTGGCGTGCACATTCCGTGGGAACGTCCGCGCTGTCTTGGAGGACGACACTATTATGTGCTCCACTTCGATCGGTCGCCTTGCTATCTCCAGTTCCACGTCCACCGCCGCTGGATTTCGACGCGCTTATACAGTCACGACGATCTTGCCGAACTGACCGTTCGATTCAAGGTAGCGGTGCGCCTCGACCATTTCATTGAACGTGAATGTCTTGTCAATCATCGGCTTCAACGCGCCGGATGCGAGACCAGCGAGGATGAAGTCAACTGCAGCCTTTTGACGGACTGGGTCGCTACTGGTGTTCCAGATCGTGTAACCGACAATAGTCGGCAGCTTAATCAGCAGATCCAAGTAGGACAGCTGCGATGGCTCCTCGCTCAGCGCGCCGTATACGAGCAGAATACCGTTCGTCGTCATAGCCTCGATCAGCTTGCCGAGGCTAGGGCCGCCGACGGGATCGAACACTACGCGCGCGCCAACACCGTCAGTGATGCGCAGCACCTCGGCCACCATGTCTTGTTCTTCGGTGGCGATGACGAAGGCGGCACCGGCGTCGAGGAGTTGTTCGCGCTTGGCGCCGGTGCGGGTCAGCGCGATCGGTGTAGCCCCGACCATATTTGCCAGCTGAATTGCGGCTAGGCCCACGCTACTCGATGCCGCCGGAATCAACACCACGTCGCCCGCACCCAGCTTGGCTGCCTCGATGAAGGCACCGTAGACGGTGATGAACATCATCCAGATCGACGACGCCTGCTCGAACGTCAGCGATGGCGGATGTGGCACGACGGCCGACACCGGCGCGAGGACCAGTTCACCGTACATGCCGTACTGGTTCTGCGAAAACGCTGGCACTGTGTTGACGGCGTCGCCAACTGCAAACTGCGTGACGCCAGGACCCACGGCATCGACGATACCGGCCGCCTCGTAACCAAGTCGGGCCGGCAGCTTGACTTCCTCGATATATTCGCCGGCGCGCCACATGGATTCGGCGCGGTTCAAGCCGATGGCCTTGACGCGGATGCGTACTTCGCCGGCTGCCGGCTCCGCGACGTTCACGTCCTTGTAGGAAAGCACTTCAGGGCCGCCGGTGGTGGCAAATTGAATAATACGTGACATGGTAAGCCTGTAATTTGGTGGTATGCCGCAGCTAATTGCACGAGCCGAGCCGGAAGCAGGGGCGCTTCCATCACAGCCATCTCTTTCTCGATCAAGCTGTTGGCCCGATGAACCAATGAAACAGCGGGTTATATTGGACCTGCTCCATCAACTGCCGCTCCGAGCGAACGCTGTAGAGCACTTGCAGCAGCATCGCGCGCAGTGGATGATCGGCCGGAACAAAGTCCTTCAGCTTGCGCAAGGTGAATAGGTTCTCGGTGAAGGTGGTACCGCGCATGCTTCGCTCAAAGTGGTCTGCTCAACAGTAACAACGTTTGAACGGACCGTTCGGGTGATTTGGTGGGGAGGTATTTCCGCAGCCTGCTAGGTGAGGCAACGGTAATGCGTTCAGGCAGCATCTGCGTAGAACGGATAGTCCGTGTAACCAACTTCCGTGCCGCCGAAGAAGGACTCGCGGTCATATGGATTGAGCGGCCAGCCTTTGCGCAGGCGCTCCGGCAGATCGGGATTGGCGATGAAGTGGCGGCCGAATGCGACGAGGTCAGCGTCACCGGCTTCCAGAATGTCATTAGCAGATTGCCCGTCGAAGCCACCAGCGACGATGATAGTGCCGCTGAAGTACTTTCGGAGCAGGCGCGCCGCCGCAGGCGTTTGACTCCATTTTTCGTCCTCGATCACCCCCAGGATGCGCGGCTCGATCAGGTGTAGGTACGCGAGATCCAGCTTATCCAGTTCGCGCGCGACGTGGGTGAACAGCACTTCCGGATCACTGTCGCCCATGTCGCCAAACCTGCCACTCGGACCGAGGCGCACTGCTACGCGATCGCTGCCCCAGACCGAAATCACAGCATTCACGATTTCCAACAGGAAGCGGCTACGGTTTTCAATTGAGCCACCGTAGTTGTCAGTGCGCTTGTTGCTACTATCTTGCAGGAACTGATCCAGCAGATAGCCGTTAGCACCATGCAGTTCAACACCATCAAAACCAGCTAAAATGCCACGCTTAGCCGCTAAGCGGAAACTTTCCACCAACTCCTTGATTTCAGCGATGGTCAGTTCTTTGGGGGGAGTGTTTTCCATCCAGCCCGCTTTTCCAAAAGCGACTCCACCATGCTCGACGACGGAAGGCGCCACCGGCTGACCGCCCCCTGGCTGCAGTTCACTGTTGGACTGACGACCTGCGTGATAGAGCTGCAGGAAGATCTTCCCACCTTTGGCATGAACTGCATCGGTCACGAGTTTCCAGCCTGCAATCTGGCTATCGTCGTAGAGTCCGGGAGCACCCAAGTAGCCATTGCCGTTGGGCGCGGTAATGGTGGCTTCGCCAATCAGGAAGCCGCCTTCGGAAGTACGTTGGGCATAGTATTCAGCCATCAGCTTGCCTGGAATGGCGCCTGGTTCGGCGCGCATGCGGGTGAGCGGTGCAAGGACTACGCGATGGGCGATTTTGTGTGGGCCTACTTGGACGCTGGTATGCAGTTTCGACATGACGTCGGTTCCTCAAAGTGATTCGTCTTGTGCAATGTAGGGCTTCGGCCTACTTAGAAAAATACCCTGCGATGCCGAACACATCGGAAAAAATGTCCGCAATGTTGGATCGCAATACACTGGATGCGCTAAAGCAGCCGCCATTTCGGACAGGAAGTGCTTATGGACAGCATGAGTGGAATTTCGATGTTTGTGCAAGTTGCTGAGACGCGCAGCTTTACCGCAGCGGGGCGACAGCTGGGTGTTTCATCCTCTGCGGTTGGCAAGGCCATCGCCAGGATGGAAGAACGGTTACGCGTGCGATTGTTCAACCGCAGCACTCGGAGCATCACTCTGACCGCAGAGGGAACCGTTTTCCTGGAACACTGCCGCCGCATCCTGAGCGAGGTTGATGCTGCCGAGGCCGAGCTGTCGGGTCTGGCTGGCAATCCGCGTGGGCGCCTGCGCGTGGGCACGCCCCAATTGGCCGGTTTGATGATGCCGGTCTTCGATGGCTTCATGGAACGCTATCCGGAAATTGAACTGGACATCGAAATGTCCGACCGCATGGTTGATGTCATTGAGGATGGCTTCGATGCCGTTATCAGGACCGGCGAACTAAACGACTCGCGCCTGACGGCGCGCCGTTTGGGTTCTTGTTCGTATGTGCTGGTTGCATCGCCCACCTATTTCAAGCGTCATGGCGTACCTACCGGACCGCGCGAGCTTGAGGGCCACTTCTGCTTGCTGCACAAATGGACTTCCACGGGAAAGCTAGACCGCTGGCACCTCCGGTTTGATGCATCCGAGTCCGAGTTGGTCCTTCGCGAGACCATGACGTCGAACACCATCGAGCCACTTGCTCACGCCGCCATTCTGGGCAGGGGCATTGCGTGCCTGCCAGCCTTCCTGGTGCATGATGCGTTGCAATGCGGTCAGCTAATAACAGTGCTGGATGACTATGTGGATCGCGAAGTTGTCTTCTGGATACTATGGCCGGCTAGCCGCTATGCTTCGCCCAAGCTGCGCGTTTTCATTGAGTACATAAGCGAGCACTTGCACATCTGATGCCTTTATGGTGCGAGTTGGATACGCACGCGTTCACGGTTGGACTTATCGGTGCCGTCGATGCGCATGTAGAACCGGATTCCGCGCGCCTGAAGTGCAGCCATCAGCCACGAGGCGGGATAGCCGCGGTCAAGCACGAGCAGATCATTTTCGCCCAGCAGTTCGAGATGCTCGAACAGCATCTGCCGCTCGCCGGTATCGGTGCCATACAACGTCGCCCGCAGTATCATCTCGATTAGTTGAAATGTACGGATGTTTGGTCCGCAAGGTGAAAGGTTGGATGTTGGTTTGGTTACCAAAAGGTTGCGTGGGGACGTCGTCGACAATGCTGATACGTTTCTGACTTGCGGACTCGTAGGCCTTGGTCTGATTCAGGGATTACGCCCGGCACTGCAGCCGTACATTCACTCGGGTGGGGTTACGGAGATCCTGCACCAAGTAAAGGTTCCGCCGAAGCCCATCTCGGTGGTAATCACAGACCGACGGCACAGAACGCCGAAAGTCGATGTCTTCATGAGATGGTTGGAAGAATTGCTCGCTGAGCAAGAGCTCAGCTGATGCAATTGTTATTGCCTAGGAAACAATGTAGTTCCTGACCGCCCGTTTACCGTGGCAGTGGTCGCACATAAAGTAGTCGCATCACAAATCTCGCGCGCAGCAGGTCCGGGCCCGCTGCGCGCATCTTGATCCGGAGGGTTAGATGAATATCAGCATTATCGGTGCAGGCAATATCGGCAAGGTGCTCGCGGGCCGCTTCGTTGAAAAAGGGCACGCGGTACGTATCACCAATGCGCGCGGCGGCGCATCGCTGCAAGCCGTCGCGCAGGAAACGGGCGCGACGGTAAGCAACGTGCAGGACATGATCGAGGACGCGGACGTGATCGTCGTCACGATACCTCTCGTCAACGTCCCGCAACTGCCGAAGGGATTCCTCGACAAGGCGAAGCCTTCGGCCGTCGTGATCGATACGTGCAACTACTATCCGCGCCATCGCGATGGGAAAATCGAAGGAATTGAGGCAGGCACCACCGAAAGCCGTTGGGTCGAGGAACAGATCGACCATCCCGTCGTCAAGGTGTTCAACAACATCTACGCCGCGCATCTCGAAGGCATGGGCAAGCCGGCGGGTGCGCCTGGGCGCATTGCATTGCCCGTCGCGGGCGACGACCCGAAAGAGAAGCAGATCGTGTTCAAGCTTGTCGACGACATGGGCTTCGACGCGGTGGACACTGGCACCATCGCCGAGTCATGGCGTCAACAGCCGAACACGCCGGTCTACACGGGAGACTTCGACGCGCAAGGCGTAAAGGACGCGCTCGTACGCGCATCTAAGGAGCGAACCGTGGACTGGAAGGCGACGCCGTCCAGTCCCGGCACGTTCGATCGCCCGGCCTGAACGTCGTGGAGTAGAGCAGGCGCGGCTTTCAATTCGACGTTGGGTCGCGGATCATCCGCACTCAAGCCAGCGCATTGCCGCGCTTGCCGACAGGCAATTCGCGCGCGACGACATACTCGGGATCGCGCGACTGCTTTGCGAAGATCGTCGGTTTTGTTATTGCCCAGGAAACAATGTAGTTCCTGACCGCCCGTTTACCGTGGCAGTGGTCTGTATCGGTCAGCGGAGCCCGTGTTGACGGCGCGCGCGGTTAGATGTCAACAATCTTCCGCAGCAGAGCGTATGAGACCCGCCAATGGCCTTCCGAATCATTGACGGCGATAGACGCAGTTTTCGCGTTGAGCCGGACGATGATGCCGACTCGCTCGCTCAGATGTTTGTCGGTGAAGCCAACGGTGTCTCCAACGAAGAATTCCTCTCGCTGAGCTCGCGGTGGCGGCGACGGAGGCGCGTGAGTCGGACCGCGCGCAGTGTCAGGGACAACTGCCTCGTATAGTACCGACCAACGCTGACGGCTCTGGTTGTCTTGGATCACTGCCTGGGTTTGCCGTAGCTCCACCACGGTTCCATGCGAAAGTGGTGCGAGCGGGTCGCCCCCGATATAGCTGACTCAATGCAATGTGACGTCGGACGTGGCCATTGCGTTTCGCGTTACGGGCAATGCGCCTGCCACACAGCGTTTGCTTGACCTGTGCGGCGAAGCCGGTCAGCGAGCCGTAAAAGAGCGTCGGTCGACGTCCCGATAAGACGAGCCGCCGCCCGCTTCGAGCAGGTATCGCGCGTGCGCCTGCCGGCGTTTTGAGTGGCACGCGCACCTCCAACCGATTTCCGCTTGCTCGCCGAACGATCCACGCAGTGTTCCGAGTGCAGCATCGTGGACCGTGCATTGGAAATGCGAATGGTGATTGCTGACGCCCTCACTGTCGCGTACAGGTACCGTCGGGACGCGGCGATTCCATCGCTTATAGAGGAAATCGGATAGATTGCGGATACCCGTATGGGATGACCTCACCGCAGAGCAGGTATATTTCGACCGACTTTGATCCGGATCGGCGCTCTCCGTGAATCCAGCATGGCGGTGAGGCGGGTGGCAACGTATCACGGAGTGACGGTTGCGAGTCCCGCATACTTTGCCCAGTACGGCACGCTATAGACACTTGAAGACTTGGGAATGCACGTACATTCGTGATTAGTCTCGAGCGAAATTGACGGAGTAGTGGACTAGCCTTGCCGTCGTTGAGCGGTCGCGCGGTCCAGTTCGCAAAATTCACGGTCAGACAAAGTAATCGCGCCGGCCGCCACGTTCTCTTCCAGATGCGTGACCCGGGAGGTGCCCGGTATCGGCAGTATCACCGGACTGCGCTGCAATAGCCACGCGAGGGCGATCTGCCCGACGCTCGCGTGATGGTTGCGCGCGATTGTGTCGAGTAGCGATCCGGGGCGGGTCAGCTCGCCCGCAGCCAGCGGAAACCACGGGATAAAGCCAATGCCGTGGGCCGTGCAGTAATCGAGCACGTCTTCACTACCGCGGTCACCGAGGTTGAAGCGGTTTTGCACGGTCGCCACCTTGAAATATTTCGACGCAGCCTTGATGTCGGCAACCGAGACTTCACTCAGGCCGGCGTGCCGGATCACGCCGCTGTCGATCAGGTGGCGCACTGCGCCAAACTGCTCATCGCGCGGCACTGCGGGGTCGATGCGATGCAACTGCCATAGGCCGATCTGTTCGATACCGAGGCGCTGCAGGCTGCCGTGCGCTTGCTGAATCAGGTACTCAGGCCGGCCGTGCGGGGTCCACTGGTTGGGACCTGTGCGCACGAATCCCGCCTTGGTCGCCACGAGCATCTCGGCGCTATACGGATGCAACGCCTCGCGGATCAACTCCTCCGAAACGTTCGGCCCATACGAGTCCGCCGTGTCGATGAAATTCACTTCGAGTTCGGGCAAGCGGCGCAGCACGCGAATGGCTTCGGCGCGATCGGTGGGTGCGCCCCAGATACCCGGGCCAGTGATTCGCATTGCGCCAAAGCCGAGCCGCCTGATTTCCGTGTCGTCGCCAATTTTGAAAGTAGGATTTTGGATATTCATGTTCGCCTTTACTGCTTGTGTTAGACCGATTGAGGGTGCACTACCCGCCGGGACAGGGATAGTGCCGGTTTGAAGCAGGCTGTCCCGGCGCCAGCATTTTCGTCGTGGACATCTAAGACATCCGAAGCACTTTCCCCTGACTTGACGATGTGGCCGATAAGTGACCGATAAGCGCCCCGTGATCTGTGGCAAACGTCTGCCGCGCGGTAGCGGTACCTTATGCGGCAGTGACCGCACCGTTTTGCACCCGAACCAACTGCTTGCCGACGCTGGCTGTCAGGATCAGCGCCGCGACCTCGCAGAGAGCGGCGGTCCAACCCAGGTTGTTCACCGAGGTGAAACTCAAGGTCAGGGAACCGAGTGTGGCGCCGAGCGAAAAGCCGAGATACATGAACGAAGCGTTCAGTGACAGGGCAATTGGTGTGCCGCGCAACCCGGTGAGATTGATCAGTCCTGCTTGCTGAGCAGGGTAGAAGGACCAGTGAGCAATGCCCCAGGCCACGACACCGATCAGGATGGGGACCAACGCCAATTTCTTAGGTAGCCAGTGCGCGCTAGCCGACATGAGCGAGAACGCGAGGATCGACACGCTCAGGCACGGGATGATCACGCGGCTCGGACCGAGGCGATCCACTGCCTTGCCGCCGATGAACACGCCGATAGCTGCCGCAACGCCCCAGGTGAACAGCACGTAACCGATTTGTGCCCCGTGCAACGGCGTGGTCTTCGCAACGAACAGTGCCAGGTACGTGTAGATCGTATAGGCGCCCGTCGCCCAAAGCGTGGTGACGAGCAAGGTCATCAGAATGACCGGCTGGCGCGCGACCTGGCTACGCTCGCGCAGCGTGGCAACCGGCAATCCTGCGCCGATGCTGCGCGGCAGGCCGAGCAGCAGACCTGCCGTGGCCGCGGCCGACAGGGCGGCGACGCCCGCGAAGGTCATGCGCCAGCCGAGCCGATCCCCGATCAATGCGCCCAGCGGCACGCCAAAGGCAACCGCGATCGTGATGCCGCCGTTGACGATGGCGAGCGCCTTGCCACGCTGTTCCGGGCCGGCAATGGCGCCAGCCAGCGCGTTGGCGCCGGGCACATACAGACCGGCGGCTGCGGCGAGCAGGACGCGCGCCGCCATCAGTTCCCAATAGTTCTGGGCAGCCCAGGCGAGGATATTCGCCACCGTGAAGGCAGACAGCGACAGGATCATAAGCGTGCGCCGATGGAGCGTGCCGGTCAGTGCCGTCAGGATCGGCGAGCTGAGCGCGTAGGCCAAGGCAAACACCGTGACGAGCTGGCCCGCCGCGACAATGCTGATATGCAGGTCTGTGGCAATGTCGCGCAACAGACCTGCAATCATGAAGCTCTCTGTGCCGACCGCGAATGTCCCTAACGCGAGCCAGAAAAGCGGCGAGAGGGACGTAGGCTGGGCCGTGGCGGTCATCGCGTGCTCCGTTTACGCTGCTACCGTTTCGTCGCTATAAAACGGATAGTCGGTATAGCCGACGTCGGTGCCGCCAAAGAAGGTGGGGCGGTCGTACGGGTTCAGCGGCAACTGAAGGCGCAGGCGCTCGGGCAGATCCGGGTTGGCGATGAAGTCGCGTCCAAATGCGACCAGGTCGGCGTCGCCAGCCTGCAGGACGGCTTCGGCGGTAGCGGCCTTGAACCCGCCGGCGGCGATGATGACGCCCTTGTAGTGCTTGCGGATCAGTTGCGCGGCGACCGGGTTCGGATCCTTGCTGTCGTCGTCGACGTTGCCCAGCACACGCGGCTCGATCAGGTGCAGATAGGCCAGGTTCAGTTTCGCCAGTTCCTGTGCTACGTAAGTGAAGAGTGCCTTCGGGTTGCTGTCAGACATATCGCCAAAACTGCCGCTCGGGCCAAGGCGCACGGCGACGCGGTCGCTGCCCCACACCGAGATGACGGCTTGCGTCGCTTCCATCAGGAAGCGGGCACGGTTTTCGAATGAACCGCCGTAAATGTCGGTGCGCTTGTTGCTGCCGTCCTGCAGGAATTGATCGAACAGATAGCCATTGGCGGCGTGCAGTTCGACGCCGTCGAAGCCGGCCTGTTTGCCGCGAATCGCGGCCGTGCGGAAGCGCTCCACCAGTTCGGCGATTTCGGGGATGGTCAGCGCGCGGCTCGGCGTGTTCGGAATCCAGCCCGCTTCAGTGTAGGCAACGCCGCCATGCGGCACGGCGGAGGGCGCCACCGGCTGCCCGCCACCTGGTTGCAACTGGCTGTTGGACTGGCGCCCGGCGTGATACAGCTGCAGGAAGATGCGCCCGCCTTTGGCGTGCACGGCGTCCGTCACCTGTTTCCAGCCGACGATCTGGCTGTCATCGTAGAGGCCGGGCGCACCGAGGTAGCCGTTGCCATTGGGTGCGGCGATGGTGGCTTCACCGATCAGGAAACCGCCTTCTGACGCGCGCTGCGCATAGTACTCGGCCATCAACGGGCCGGGCCGGGCGCCTTGTTCGGCACGCATGCGGGTGAGCGGTGCCAGCACGACGCGATGGGCAAATTGGTAAGGACCGACTTTGACTGCGGAATGAAGTTTGGACATGACTGCCTCGAGATTGGGTGGCTGGTGACGCTTGATCATCAGCGGGCTTTCGACCTTGAGGAGCAGTGTATGGACGAACGGGGATAAGAAAAATGGGCTAAGGTTCCGAATATATCGGACAATGTAGTCCGCAATCGGCTCGTTCGCTGCTGCAGAACGAGTCGCAGTTGGGTTTCGAACGCTCGCGTGCATCGCCTGCTGGCACAAATCGGCCTCAGGCCTCGGGATGCGGCAATGGATAGCCTCAGCGGTATTTCGGTGTTCGTGCAGGTGGCGGAAACCCGCAGCTTTACCGAGACGGGACGGCTGCTCGGCGTATCGTCTTCGGCGGTCGGCAAAAGTGTTGCGCGCACTGAGGAGCGCCTCGGCGTGCGGCTCTTTCACCGCAGCACGCGCAGCATCACGTTGACGGCCGAGGGGGCATTGTTCCTGGAACGGTGCAGGCGCGTCCTCGGCGAGCTCGAAGCGGCGGAAGCCGAACTGTCCGATGCCGCTGGCAGTCCGCGCGGCAGATTGCGGATCAGCACGCCGCAACTGTCCGAGCTGATCATGCCGGCGCTGGACGGCTTCATGCTGCAATACCCGGACATCGAACTCGACGTCGATCTGTCCGATCGCATGGTGGACATCATCGAAGAAGGCTTCGATGCGGTCATACGCACGGGCGAGCAGCACGACTCGAGGCTGGTGTCGCGGCGCCTCGGTTCCTGCGGTCAGGTGCTGGTCGCTTCGCCCGGCTATCTTGAGAAGTACGGCGTACCCAAGCATCCGTCCGAACTCGCTAAGCACGCCTGTCTGCTGCATAAATTCCCCGCGAGCGGCAAACTGGAACCTTGGCCGTTTCAGCTCGCTGCGTCGGAAGCGGAGCCGGAGTTGCCGCAAACCTTCGTCGCCAACACCATTGAAGTGCTGGGCTTTCTGGCGCTTCAGAACAAGGGGCTTGCCTTCGTGCCGACCTTCCTCGTGCGCGACGCGCTGGCGAGCGGTGCGTTACAGATCGTGCTCGACGATTTCATCGACCAGACCGTCACCTTCTGGATCTTGTGGCCGGCAAGCCGTTACGCTTCGCCGAAGCTGCGCGTCTTTATCGACTACGTCAGCCAGAATCTGCGGATTTGACCCGACAGGGGCGGCAAAGAATCGGATAAAAGTCTCGACACAGGACTGAAGTGTCCGAAATGATCGGAACCTCAGCCAGTTTATCTCCAATCTCCTGAACTCTACTATCGCCCTGTCGCTGCACAGATGGTCTGCCCAGCGTCAAACTGGAGAGTTCTTGTGAACAGTATCGTCAGTCGAGCTACAGGCTCCGGTAAAATCAGGGTCGGCGTCGTCGGGCTGGGCAACTGGTCGGAATATGGGCACCTGCCTTCGCTGCAACTGCTGCCGGAATATGAACTGACGGCCGTGTATAGCCGCAGCGCGGAAAAGGCGGCAGCGCTGGTCGCGCGTCATGGATTCAAATACGCCGCAGCCTCGTTGCAGGAACTGGTATCGCATCCGGAAGTCGATCTCGTGCTCGTGTTGACGCCCGCGTTCCAGCACGAAGAGGGCATCCGCGCGGCCATCGAGGCCGGCAAGGACGTCTACTGCGAATGGCCGCTGACGCCGAGTACAGCGTTGTCGAAGGAGTTGCTCGCGTTGGCCGACAAAGCAGGCGTGCGCACCATCGTGGGCCTGCAACGGCGCCTCAATCCAGGCTACCGCTATGTGCACGATCTACTGGACCAGGGCGAAATCGGCGAAGTCCGTTCGGTGCGCCTGCATGTGAGTGTCGAGTACTTCCAGCGCGAACGGCCCGCTTCGCTGTATTTCACGATCCCCGAAAAGAATTTCTCCAGCCTGCTGTCGATCTACGGCGGCCACTTCCTGGATGCCTTGTTCACGACGATGGTTGGCTATCCTCAGAGCTTGTCCGCGCTGACTGTCAACCAGTTCAAGGAAGTCACGCTGGTTGAAACCGGAGAAACATTTCCGCATACGAGTGCCGACCAGGTCGTGCTGGCAGGGACTTTCGCCAATGGCGCCGTGCTGACGGTCCATATCGAGGCGGGGAAGCGCAATAACTTCGGTATGCAGCTCGACGTGACAGGCAGTAAGGGCGACCTGAAAATCTGGAACACCACCAGCTTCGGCGACGCCTTCAACCGCTTCGAAATCGCGCAGGGCGACCGGCAGCCGCTTACTCAACTGACGATTCCTGCGGAATATGACTGGCTGCCGCCAAGCGAACTTGGCGCGAGTGTGCTGGAATTGGCGAACCTGTACGCCGCCCATGCACGCGATGTCAAAACTGGTTCGACGCTTGCGCCCACTTTCGCGGATGCGATCCGGATGCATGAACTGATGGACCAGATCGCGGAATCGAATCGCACGGGCCAGCGTGTCCCGCTTTCGTTCAGCAGGCCTGGTTAAGCGGGGCAGCCGGCTCAGGCGCTGACGCCGGTTTCAGTCTTTGAGCGGCTCCGTCGTCCGTTTTCGCAAACTTCACTGAGGAAACACAATGTCTACCCATCCCGTTGTTCTGATCACTGGTGCGTTGACTGGAATTGGCCGCGCCACCGCGCTGGCTTTTGCCCGTGGAGGCGCCCATGTCGTCGTCTCCGGACGTCGCGCGGACCAAGGCCAGCAGCTGGCTGAAGAGCTTCGCACGCTCGGTGCAGAAGCCGAGTTCATCCAGTCCGATGTCCGGTTCGAAGACGAGGTACGCGACCTCGTCGACAAGACGGTTACGCGCTTTGGCCGGCTCGACGTCGCTGTCAACTCCGCGGGCACCGAAGGTCAGAACGGACCAGTAACGGAGCGCACGCCTGAGGGCTATGCAGCCGTCTTTGATACTAATGTGCTCGGCACGTTGCTCAGCATGAAGCACGAGATGCGCGTCATGCTGGCGCAGGGCAGTGGCAGCATCGTCAATATTTCATCGACGATGGGTTCACGCGGCGCGGCAAACGCCTCTCTTTACGTGGCAAGCAAGCACGCGGTGGAAGGTCTGACAAAGTCGGCGGCGATCGAGGGTGCCGCTTCAGGCGTGCGCGTCAACGCCATCGCTCCGGGTCCGGTCGAGACCGCGATGCTCGAACGGCTAACCGGCACCGCGGAGCGAAAAGCCGCTTTTCTCACGAACGTTCCGCTCAAGCGCGCGGGAACGCCCGAAGAGATCGCCGACGCGATCGTGTTCGTCGCGTCTGACAAGGCGAGCTTTATCACCGGCGAAATCATCAGGATCAACGGCGGAAAAACGGCCTCCTAAGGCTAGTTATTCATCACCAGACTGTTCTGTCCATGAACAAGGCGCTGATTCTTGATGTGTTCGAAAGACGCTTCAATAGGGCATGCGTTAATATCAACGACGTGGGGAAGCCCGCGGCATCATTCACGAGGTGAAACTTGTCCACTACACTCTTTGATAGCCTTCCCGCACCACTTAAAAGTGTGCAGACCCGCCCATTGTTTGTCATGCGACTCGACGTCAAGCCGATCGTTGTTGTCGGCGCTACCCCGGGACCTTTTCGTCGTGTGGGTATCGTCCCATCGGGGTCGTTCGAAGGCGACCGATTGTCCGGAAAAGTGCTGGATGGGGGCAGCGATTGGCAGGCCGTACGTAGCGACGGCAGTACTACGCTTGACGTACGCCTTCTTCTGCAGACTGACGACGATGCGACGATCACCATGTCGTACCGCGGCGTTCGCCATGGGCCAGCCGAAGTGATACAGCGACTCGAGAAAGGTGAGGTTGTTGATCCATCAAGCTACTACTTCCGGATCAACCCCATCTTCGAAGCGCCGCCCGGTCGATACGAGTGGCTGAACCGCATCATGGCTATTGGCACCGGCCATCGGTTCGCAAACGGACCCACGTACAGCGTGTTTGAAGTTCTGTGAGCTGAAGTCGCGACTGACCTCCGCAGCGTTGTTCGAACTAATGCGGGCCCTGCCGGCCATCAGTCAAGGTTTGTAGCCAGGGCCGTCTATCAAAGTCCAGTCTTCGACCGGGATGCGCGGCAAATCGACGATGTCGGAGGTGCGAACGTATGCGCTCGCGTGCATACGCCCCACTAGATGAAGCTTGTCCGTATCGATCCAGGCACGCTCGGCGTCAAGCACAGCTTCATCATCAACGTGCATGGCCAGTACTTCGCCGAGGACTAGAGAACGCATATCGCCGAGCGGAATGATCTGCATGAGCCTGCACTCGAACGCGACGCGGCTCTGCGCGATACGCGGTGTCTTGATGTGCTCGGATGGAGCGGGGATCAGTCCCGCCTCAGTGAATTCGTCGATCTCGGGGGGGAACTCGATGGCAGAAATGTTCATCTGTTCGAGATTTTCGTCACTCACCAGATTCACGACGAATTCCTGCTGCATCCGGATATTCTGCCCCGTGTCCTTTAGGTCGCTTGCCGAACGGTGAAGAATGGAAAATCCCACAACGGCTGGCGCTTCGCCAAAGACGTTGAAGAATGAAAACGGCGCGGCGTTCAAGGTGCCGTCAGCGTTGAGTGTCGACACCCACGCGATAGGGCGTGGTACGACAGTCGCGCCGAGCAGCTTGTATCGTTGTTGTCGGTCCAGTTTTGCAAAATCAAAATGCATTTCAGCCTCAATTCGGTGATTTGTGTCGATACAGTATCGGAACGAATTGCAGTAGAAAACACACTGCGGTGAATTCACAATTCAGGTTGCGCCAACAAATTCACGTAGCTCAGTCGTTGTTCGCGCCGGGCGAATAGTAGGGTAGCATTCTGTTTTTGCGTATTTGGCGCAGCCGGTATACATCGGCTTGACGAGTTACTTCCCTAACCATGACTTTGCGTATGACTCCAAGCAAGCAGGAAATTCTTTCGGTCGCGGCCGAGTGCTTTATGGAGCAGGGCTACCATGCCACCAGTATCGACGACGTAGCGCGCCGACTCGGTGCAACCAAGGGGCGGGTCTATCACCATTACGCGTCGAAGATCGACTTGTTCTTCGATGTACACCGTGAAGGGATGGCAAGGCTGTTCGCCGCGGTCGAGCCCGCTCGCGAAACCGAAGGTGACGGCGCGACCGTTCTTGCGGCCATGCTTTACGCGCACGCGCTGGCAGTTCTCGAGAATCATACGTTTGAAAGCGTCGTCGCGCAGGGTGTGCAAATGCACCGGTTCGGCGCAACCACGCCCGGGCAGCGCTCGACACTTGACGAACTGATCGCGAGCCGGGACCACTTTGAAGCCTTGTTCAAGAATCAGGCGGCGATTGCGAAGAAAGATGGTTCGCTGGCGGACGTCGACATTTCCATTGCGGTCAAGACGATGCTCGGCGGCGTTCAATGGTCGCTCATATGGTATCGACCCAACGTCGATTCCTCGGCGCGCACACGCGCCAATCTCGCGAAGCAGATGGTCCGCACACTGATTGACGGTGTCCGGACGAGGGCAGCTTTGCAGCAGGATAAGCCTGAGCGACGGCCGTCTCGCGCAAAATAAGTCGGCCGCCGGCTAACCTCCTAGCGCGGGAAATCCGTGCGCTGACGTGCCTGCTATGCCGAGGGCGTGTGCATCCTGATGCCTCCTGTTTCTGCGTTTCAATGGCGACCACGTGACGCATCATCACCGCACAATCGGCCCGAAATTAGAAAAGATCTAACCATTTGGCCACTTGGCGCCGCGATTGTCTTGTTTGTACAAACAGTGAATTCGGAAGTTAAGTATTTACCCTAGATATCCGGTTCTCTACACTTTACGTATGGGCTGCGAACAAAAGTGTTCGCAGCAAACACCATCGAACCAGACAATCTTTGCAGGTAGTCATCATGAAATCGCTTATCAAAGTTGCGGCATTCGTCGCCGTGCTCGCTGCTCCAATCGTTTCGTTTGCGCAGTCTAGTGAACCTGTTAGCCGCGCGCAGGTTCGTGCCGAACTAATTCAGGTTGAGAAGGCAGGTTACAACCCCGGTGACTGGATTCACTACCCGGAAAATATCCAGGCGGCTGAAGCGCGTGTTGCTGCGCAAAACGGCACAGTGCAAGCCGACCACGCTGGCTATGGGGAAGGCGCTACCGGCACTTCGGAGTCGGGTCGACGGGGTGATATGACCGAGAGTACCTACTCGCCGCCGGTTTCTGTCGTCCGTTAATTGACTGGCAGATTGGGGCGACATGTCGCCCCGTTTGCACTTCCTTTCAAAGTCTCCCGCGTCGTGAATTCACAGGGCAGCAGGATCGGTCATTCAACCGCTCTTGGTCGAGGCGAGGAGAATTCGCCTCCGACGAGAGGCATCGCCCCATCGACAGTTGCTTTGCGTTCTGCATAAGCACTTCACCGCAAAGAAAACAACGCGGCTGCACAGCCCAGCCGGCTTTGACGAGACATCGGTTGCGGCGCTCAAAGCTTGGCTTTGCAAGTGCCGGCACTCCCGGCACTTTGTCGACTCGACTTGAATGATGAGAGGCAAACCAGTGATTCTCGACATGAGATCAATATTCCTGATCCGTTCCATCAGCCAACATCGTAGCTAAGCAAACGTCTAGGTCATAAGATCAGTAATCGAAATCTGATGCCAGCTATCGAGCGACGCACAGGCTTACGGACTGGAGCAGCTAAAAATGACCTATCGTCTTCTTGTCGATGGCGAACTTGTCGCGGGCGCAGAGACGCTCGACGTCATCAATCCCGCCACGGGTAGGGTATTTGCCACCGCGCCCCGCGCGGATATGCCCCAGGCTGAGCAAGCAGTTGCTGCTGCGAAACGTGCTTTCCAAGTCTGGTCGAAACTCAGCTTCCCACAACGTCGAGCATATCTTGATCAGTTCGCTGATGGGATCGAGGAGCGCTTTGACGAATTTTCGCGCGTTTTGACGCAGGAGCAGGGCAAGCCACTTGAAGAGGCGAAGTTCGAAGTTGGCGGGGCTGTCGCTGCGCTGCGCTACTTCGCGTCTCTTAAACTGGAGTTCCGCGTGCTGCGCGAGACCCGGAAGGAACGCATCATTGAGCAGCGGTATCCGCAAGGTGTGATAGTGGCGATCAACCCGTGGAATTTCCCGCTCATTCTGCTGATGCAGAAGTTGGGGCCGGCGTTGATCACTGGCAACGCAGTAATCGCGAAGCCTGCACCTACCACACCGCTCACTACACTCATGCTGGGAGAGGTTGCATCAACGGCATTGCCGGCCGGTGTGTTCCAGACTATCGTAGACCAGAATGACTTGGGACCATTCCTGACCAGTCATCCAGACGTTGCTCACGTGAGCTTCACTGGCTCGACGCCGACCGGGAAGAAGGTGTTGCACAGCCTCGCGGATACATTAAAGCGCTTTACCCTCGAACTCGGTGGCAACGACGCTGCAATCATTCTCGACGACGCGGATCTCGACAAGGTCGCGCCAAAGGTGTACCGATCGGCAACAGTCAACGCAGGTCAGGTTTGCTTTGCTACCAAACGAGTCTATGCCCCGCGCGCGATGGTTGATGCGCTGTGTAACGCGCTTGCCCGCCTGGCAGGCGAGTCCAAGGTCGGGGACGGTCTCGAAGACGATACGACGATTGGCCCGATCCAGAATCGAGCTCAGTACGAAAAAGTGCTTGCCTTTATCGAAGATGCGCGGACCAACGGAACGATCGTCGCTGGCGGCGAACCGATCGCAGGCGATGGCTATTTCATTGCACCGACAATCGTGCGCGATTTGCCGGACAACGCGCGCCTTGTGCGGGAAGAGCAGTTCGGACCGATTCTGCCAGTGCTTGCCTACGACGATATCGATGAAGTGATTGCACGCGTTAACGATAGCGATTATGGCCTCGGCGGAACGGTGTGGACCTCAAACCCGCAGCGAGGTATTGAGATCGCTTCGCGCATTGAGACCGGCACAGTCTGGGTCAACCAGCATCTGGCGCTGCCTTTCGATGTGCCGTTTGGAGGTGCCAAGCAGTCTGGCATTGGTCGTCAGCAAGGCGTCGAGGGATTGGAAGACTTTACCCAGATCCGAATAATCAACGCCGCACTCGTCTGATTAACCGGCAACCGGCGGTGCGTGTACGGATCTCTCCTTCGATCCTTGATGCCGACAGACAGAATACAGACGCAAAGAAACCTACTTACACCCGGGCGTGGACCCGGGTGCGCCGCTTGATCGCGCGGTGACTCTGTTTCACAGTGTTGTTCGGAAACTTTACCTGGCTGATCTTGATAAGTGTTCCGCGCTCGGCTGTTATGGCTTCGAGCGCGGTGGCCAAATTGCAACAGAACTGAGCCTTGCGAATCAGAACAGCTGTTGAAGGCCAGCCATCACACCCAACTGTCCTTCTCCGCGAGGCGGCGTAGTGCCGCCCGCGCCGGAAACCGCATAGGCGGCGTGCGCACTGTTGCTGAGATAGGCCGACTGCAAATAGACGGCCGTGCGCTTGGAGAGGTGATAGGTGCCACGCAACGTGACCATGGTGGCGCGCGCGTCCTGAACGTGATTGATGATCCGGAACGCCTCGCCGTCGAGCATGAACGCAGGTGTTGCCTGCCACGACGCGCCGACAGAATAGATATTGGAACGCACATCGGGCCCTGCCGCCACGGTCGTCACGCTACGCCCTACAAACCCGGCGGAGACCTTAACGGAACCCAGCACGGCGTACGTGCCTAACCACGTATGAGTGTCCTTGTCGGCACTGCTGGTGAGCGGAAAAGCCGCATTCCCGTCATAAAAAATTGCCGAGGCATTGGTGCCGCCGCGCTGTTCGTCGTATGCTCCTGCAACGCCGAACCACGAGGTGTCGTATTTCACCATGCCAGACCATTGTCGACACTGAGTCGGCTGTCCGGGTACGGATCCCGCACAGGTGCCCTGCCCAGGCGTATTGCCTGTGCCCGTCGAGTCACGACCGAACGAATAGGTGGCGCCGAGGGTGAGCCCATGGAACTTTCCGCGATAGGAAACCGTATTGTCGCTTCGATCGGATGCGAGGTAAGGATCAAGGGCCGCCATCCCGTAGATATCCGGTCCAAGGATGTCACTGTCCGCCATCGCCCAAAGCAACATGGTGTATTGACGCCCGAAGGACAGCAAGCCATACGGCGAGTTGATTCCGACCCATGCCTGGCGACCGAACAGCCGACCGCCTTGCCCTAAACTTCCGTTTGGCATGTTGATGCCGCTTTCCAGCACGAACTGGGCTGACAGTCCGCCACCCAGATCTTCATTGCCACGAAAGCCCCACCGCGACGGCAATTCGCCAGTGATACCTGGCATGCGAAGCACGCTATTGCCGTTGGCATTGGCGTGCGTGACGTATTCCACGCCGGTGTCGACGATGCCGTACAGCGAAACGCTGCTCTGTGCATATGCTGTAGCTGCTGCGAGAGAAAACCCTAAACCGAACCCAGCGGATATCAGATTCCGAAATTTCACGAAAATCTCCTAATTTTTTCAATATGCTTTTGCAAGCAATATAAATACGGGATGCTAAGTTTTATTCCGAAATTTCTATTCTGCAGACGGAATAATTCATTCAGGGTAAAGATCGCTTTGTCAGCGCTACCCAAATTTTCGTACCGTTTCAGGTTACCAATCTGATGTAGGCGATCCTCCGCCAGACACTGGTCGTGAACGCCAGCCGGCCGGGAGGTCAGGCGGACCAAGCCACTCGCCGGCCTGTGCGCACAGTTGCAAGCTTGATTGCGTGAATATTGTTGTATTTCGGCCAGCAGGAATGCCGCGAATTTCGCTAATAAGTTGGTTTTGAATCTTCGTTTAAGTCTCTTTTTCGCGCGCTAACTCAAGCGACCCTTTCGAGCCGCAAATGACCCTGAGGACGTCCATCTTTTAGCATCAATGACCCGAGGAAGAACAAACCTTCGACACAGCAGATGAACGCAAACGCTGCATGAAAGTCTCCGCGGTAAATGTCGACGAGCCATGCGAATATCGTCGTTGCCGCTGTTGCGATGACATAGCTCACCGACCAGAAGATGCTGAAACGGACGGAGACGCGAGCCCAAGTCATTCCGGGTTGATCCTGTCCGAGTGTGAATACCGTGGCCAACGGCAGAATCAAAAAGATGCCCAGCATAATGGCGCTAAGGAACACGATTGTCGGGTTCTTCGAGAAGCTCAGGAGGCAGGCGAAGAGTACCTGAAATGCGCCACTTATCCGGAGTAGTCGCATTCTGTCACGCACCCGACTGGCTACGACCATGCCTGCTATGCCTCCGCCGAGTCCGGACAACAAGACGGTATGCGTCTCGTTGATGCCGGCGGCAGGGTAAAACGTGAACATGACGATGTAAAACGAGAGCATTCCCGAATAGATCGTTGCCAGCTTCCACGTGAACGGATCACGCAGGCCCTTGCTGAACGGATAGTGCTCATCTTTCACGGCTACATCGTCAGCTTTGACGGGACCTGCTTGCCCGAATATCAGCCACAGGAGTGTCAGAAGTACGCTGGCAAAAGATATGGCAGTCAGTACGTGCCCCCAACTTCCCAGCACGGAAACCGCGGGCTGAAGCAGGAACATGGTCAGGACGGCACCCAGATTGAACGTGATGTTGTTCAAGCCGTTTACCACGGGGCGTTCCGAGGGCGCGAACCAACTGACCACGATGGGGTTGAAGTAAACGATCATCAGTGCTCCACCAAGGCCCATCAGAAAACGAGATGCAATCAGCAAACTGAAGTTCGTCACAAGGGGCGTGCAGATCCCGAAGCAGACTAGCAATCCCGCTAAGAACACAGCGCGGCGTAATCCGATCTTTCCGACAATCGCCGCCGCAATCGCCGTACCGACAATCTTTGCAATCGTGACCGCGGTACTGAGACTACTTGCCTGCGTCAGACTGTGGATTCCCACCTGTTTCATGATGTCCTGCATGAAGGTGGACGCACCGACCCACGACATAGCAAATGTCAGGTAGCTGAAGAAAATAATCGCCTCGATGAGGTACTTCTTTTTCACCGTCGTCTCCAGTAATTTTTGTTTGGTGCTTGTCGATATCTTCGATGCTGGACGTTATCGCTCCTCTCCTGGCAGGCGCAATATCCACCTGCACCGACGAGGACTGAGGTGCGGATTCACCGATCACCCAGTTTCTGACTTCACGATTCGTTGACTCGTTCATCGTAAGTTCCGATTGGGGAGCGGCCCGTGACGTCATGTTCAGGTGTGAATCTAAGGCCGGTCGAGGCGATCCTGCAGCGACATACAGTGATGGACCGCATTAGGAATACTGATACAGGTGGTCAGCAGGGCGATCGATAACTCCTCTCCAGACTGGCGGCGCCATCCTGTCACCCAAGCAGAGTCAGGGCTTGAGGCTAGTCGGACCACGCCCGTCCCGAGAAATACAAACGACTACGACGGGTGAGCAATCGCCCGTGGTATAGGGGTAAATCGGGATAGGTAAGCTTTCCTGCGACGAGAAAATTGAGCGTTTCTGTGAATGAAGGCGACCAAGTTTTGCTCTCTTTGCACGCAATGAGGATTGCACTTCATCGGACCGGACAGATTGAGCACCGATTGACCAGAGGGATTGGCGACGACGCAAGTAGTCCTTGCGGGAAATAAACATACCGAGTAGTATGTTTTCCATCGACTGACAAATCCGATGTCATAGCAGCGGCAATGATACGGTGATGAGGGATTGAGCACTGGTGCCAAGCCCAGCTAGTCGAAAAGTAGTGCACAGATTTCGCGATCTTTACTGGACTGGTGAGGTTGAACCATGCGGGTACTGCTTACGGGCGCGGCGGGATTTCTCGGGAGGGCCCTAACCAAGGCGCTGCTGACCACGGGACATTTGACCTTTCCCGACCGAGGCGATAGCGCCATAACAGAACTTATCCTCGTCGATCGAGTGTCAACGCCCGCGCCAGTTTCACCAGATTCACCGATACGGGTGCGCGTACTGACAGGCGATCTGGCCGATGCTGGTTTCGTCGACCATCTGGCGTCGCTCGACAGTGACAGCATCTTTCACCTCGCTGCTAGTCTTACTCTGGACGCCGAGCGCGATATGGAGTCTGCCTACCTGATCAACGTCGAGTCGCTGCGGCGTCTGGTCGAGAGCTCGACCACGTCAGCTAAATTCGTGTTCGCCAGTTCGATCGCGGTGTTCGGTGGGGACCTGCCTGCATCCGTTGACGACTCGCTTCGGTCTGAGCCGGACACGACCTACGGTGCGCATAAGGCGATTGCCGAACTGATGGTCGCCGACTACAGCCGTAAGGGCAGAATTGACGGCCGAGGTCTGCGTTTGCCCATTGTTCTGATCCGCGATGGCGCACCCACACCGGCCGTTTCCGATCGGATTGCGGCGATCGTCCGGGAGCCATTGATGGGCAGGGACGTCGTGTCGCCGCTTGCTCCGGACACGCGGCTTCCTGTTGCTTCGGCGCAGGCCGTGGCAACGGCGTTGATCGCGCTGCATAACCTCCCCGAAGACGCTCTGCCGCACGGACGTGCAATGAATCTGCCCGCACTGACGGTGAGCGTAGCTGATATGGTCGCGACGGTTGAGCGGCGGCGCAGCGGCGCCGCAGTGGGCCGCATTCTTTTCGATGTGGATAGCGAACTTCAGCACATCGTCGATAGTTGGCCCAAGGAATTCACCTCGGCGAATGCAGTCCGACTTGGCCTACGCGCCGATGCTAATTTCGAGTCCATCGTGGAAAACTACCTCGCCGGTTTGACATAGGGGACTCGTGGTCGGAGCAAGCAGAGTTCGATCAAGACTATTTTATTTAAAATATATAATTAATACTACATACTATTTGGAAACGTGTGGAGATCGATAATCCGCCACGGAGACTCGAGTTCCGCGCAGTGAGTAACTTCATCTATTCATTAGATAAGGCAATGAAAGAAATCATGAAAAATCCATCGAATTCCTCGAGTCATCTCGATCAACTTCCCGTGTGCATCATTGGTGCCGGGTCATCGGGGGTTACGGCTGCAAAATCGCTGAAGGAGAAGGGCGTCGCATTCGAATGCTTCGAGATCGGTTCGAATATCGGCGGCATGTGGCGATATGAGAACGACAACGGGCTTTCGTCTGCGTACCGCAGTTTGCATATCGACACGAGCCGCAATAACCTCGGCTACTCTGACTATCCCATTCCGGATCACTATCCGGACTTTCTCTCTCACTTTGAAGTTCTTGACTATCTGGAAGAATACGCAGAGCACTTCGGCGTACGGCCTCATATCCGGTTCAATTCTCGCGTGGATAAAGTCGAACAGGAATCTGACGGGAACTGGCGGGTAACGCTGGCGAGCGGGGAATCCAAGCGTTTTCGTGCGGTGATCGTCGCCAACGGTCACCTCTGGGATCCGCGCTGGGCCGATTTCAAAGGCGACTTCGAGGGGGAGCAGACCCATTCACACCATTATCGGACAGCCGATCCATTCAAAGGCAAGAATGTGCTTGTCGTTGGCATCGGAAATTCGGCGGTTGATGTCGCGGTCGACCTGTGTAAAAGCGCCGCAAGCACCTTGTTGTCGACACGGCGCAGCGCGTGGATTATGCCGAAGTACATCATGGGCATTCCGACTGACCGTTGGTCTACGCTTTTCTCACGACGCTTGCGTCTACCGACACGCGTCTCGCGCACGTTGGTTCGCTGGCTCGCCTTTATGGTGACGGGGGACCAGGCGCGATTCGGCGTTCCTCGTCCCAAACATGCGGTCTGGCGGGAGCATGCCACGCTCAGCCAGGAATTGCTGCCTTTTTGCGGTCATGGCTGGATTCGCGTGAAGCCCAATATCAAGGTATTGGACGGAACACATGTCATCTTTGAAGATGGCAGCAGAGAGCCTGTCGACGTAATCATCCACGCAACTGGGTATCGAGCCAGCTTTCCGTTCCTGGACCGTACCGTTTTCGAAGTGGCCGATGGGCAGGTCGAACTCTATCGACGCATGGTGGCGCCGTCCCGTCCCGGTCTCTATATGTTGGGGCTCGTTCAGCCAATCGGACCGACCATCCCGTTGGTGGAAATTCAGGCGCGTTGGCTCGCGTCCGTACTGGCGGGGGACACAGTTTTGCCCGGCGAGCGTGAGATGAAGAATGAAATTCGCGCGCATCAGGCGGAGATCAGCCGTCGCTATGTCGGTTCTGCCCGCTACACCCTGGAGGTCGATTACCGGAGCTACGCGAAACAACTGTTCGGCGATATTGCGAACGGACGAGCTGCAGCGTGACGTCGCAGAAAGCACGGTCAGAAGTGACGTTTTTATCAGATCGTTGAGCAAAAGCTACGCATCCAGCGCCGGCTATCCGGATCCACGAAGCGATATTCGGGAGATTAGAGGAGGATATAGATGGACCGCCTGCAGGCAATGAAGGTTTTCACGAGGGTGGTGGAAACCAGCAGTTTTTCGCGCGCAGCGGAGGCGCTGGATTTACCGCGTGCATCGGTTAGCAACCTCGTCCAAAACCTTGAGGCGTACCTCAAAGTGCGTCTCTTGCAGCGTACTACGCGCCAGGTGAGATTGACATCAGATGGGGCCGCGTACTACGAGCGGTGCGTGAGCATCCTCGCGGACGTCGAGGAGACAGAAAGTTCGTTGTTAAACTCATTCGCTTCTCCGCGCGGCAAACTGCGGGTCGACATACCTGTGGCGCTGGGAAAGCTGATCGTGATGCCGAGACTTTTTGAATTCCATGCACGCTATCCGGACATCGAGTTAATGGTTGGCTTCGGAGACAAGCGGGCCGATCTGATTCAGGACGGTGTCGATTGCGTGATTCGCATCGGCACGCTGCAGGACTCAAGTTTGGTAGCGCGCCGCATTGGCATCTTTGAACGTGTAACGGTGGCGAGTCCGGCATATTTGCAGCTCAATGGCACGCCTCAAACGCTCAAGGATCTGGACGATCACGTTGCGGTGAATTATTTCCTCGGTCGAACGGGGCGCATGATGGACATGACCTTTGTGGTGGACAGCCAAACCGTCGGGGTGAAGATGCGCGGTAATATTGCGGTCAACGATGCGGAGGCATATGTTACGTGTGGTCTGAATGGCGTAGGCCTGTTGCAGGCGCCGCGTTTTATGGCGCTGCCGCATTTGCGTTCAGGCGAACTGGTCGAAGTGCTGTCGCAATGGAAGCCATCGCCAATGCCTATCTCGGCAGTCTATCCCCACAATCGGCATCTGTCTCCGACCCTTCGCGTGCTCGTCGACTGGCTTAGCGGGCTTTTCGGAGAGTACCCGCTGTTCTCGGGCCGGCAGGATTCGGAAGAACAGTGTTTGCCAACTGTCGCATCGACATCGTTCACCCGACGCATCATCGGCAAGTCAACTGAAGCAATCGATCCGATTGCCTGATATCACGGTATCCAGACGATCCGCTATCCCGCAATCACAGGGTGGTTCGCGATAACCAACTTAAAGTAGAACCTCGCTCTTCACGCACAGCCGCGGTCGGATCAGAAACGCTGATTCGGCGCATCAGGCGATATCGCACCTCGGCCTGCCATGACCTTCTATATTGGTGGCTGCGTTATCCTGCAACGGTCACATTTCTGAGGCGTTCTGAACAGGGCGATGACCAGTCTGTAGAAACAGCGCGTGATTTAACGCACGACCACAAAATCAATTGAAGGAAAGGGCGGCCTGAGGCTACTTGGCGCAACTGGCAGAGTATGTGAATTTCGCTCAGGGTGCAGCGCCGTCGCTGATTGACGTTGTGGTTGTTGCGAGCGACTACACGCTGGCGCCTGGCATTCACATCGATTCTATGCGTGAGTCGCAAGCGACTCAATTCACTAGCCGTGCGATTTGGACGACACGCTATTGTCGCCTAAGTCGTGCATCACATCCTGGAAGCCAAGCAATGAAGAACGCGACGGCGAAAGACTTAATGCTTAATTCGGAGATTCCCATGGAGACGATTCAAGAGTACCAATTATTTCGCCCCTATCTGTTGAATGACCAGCAGCTTCTGAATCGCGTGGTCATGGCGCCGCTTACACGGGCTCGGGCCGAGAACACGGGCTTGGTACCGACAGAGTTGCATGCCGAGTACTATGCCCAGCGCGCGGGTGAGGGCTCTGCTGGCGCAATTATCACTGAGGGAACCTGGGTCAGTCCGCAGGCGGTAGGTTGGGCGGATGTTCCAGGTATCTATACCGAAGAGCAGGTTCGCGGATGGCGCCTCGTCACGGATGCGGTTCATCGAAAAGGAGCGAAAATCTTCGTTCAGCTTTGGCACACAGGCGCGACTTCGCATCCGGATTTCTTTGGCGGTCAGCCTCCGCTTGCTCCGTCTGCCGTCAACCCTCGTCTTCAAAGCCCCACGGCATCGGGCCGCAAGGATACGGTAGAACCCCGCGCAATGAGCACCGAGCAGATCAAGACGACAGTCAAGGATTTCCAGAGGGCGGCGCAACACGCGATCGATGCGGGCTTCGATGGCGTCCAGATTCAGGCAGGGTACGTCTACCTGTTCAATCAATTTCTTAACCCGCTGACCAATAATCGGGAAGATGAATACGGCGGGTCGGTTGAAAACAGGGCGAGATTTCTCTTCGAAGTACTCGATGCACTGTCCGATGTGATGAATACCGGCCGTATCGGGGTAAAGACAGGTCCGATAACGGGGGAGTTGGGGCAATTCATCTCGACTGACCAGACGCTGCCTACCTCCGATTACGTCATCAACCGCCTCAATGACTACAAGTTGAACCACTTGCTACTCATGAGCGCAATGAGCGACCTCTCCAGCACGCCAGTGGCTCATTTGCAGGGCGATGCAATCTACCGGCACTACCGGAAAATATACAAGGGAAATCTGATTGCGAACGTTGGGTTCGATTTTGAGCGAGCAAACAGGGTCCTCGCGGAGGATCTTGCCGATCTGGTTGCTTTCGGACGAGCGTTTATTGCAAATCCAGACTTGACTACTCGCTTCCAGAAGGGGCTGAAAATCGATCAATCGAACCCGGCAAGTCACTACGGCGGGGGCTCTGTGGGGTACACCGACTATAGACCGGCTGCGTGAAGCAGCGATCGCGGTTTGACCTCAACACTCGGGTGGCCATGCCCGGGTGTTGAGTTTTTTTTGACTCCACTGCTCCGAAGTGAGTACAGGTTGACAGGTCTCAATATCTTAGCCGAACACGTCTGTCCCGCCCCGGTTATTCAATCGCCTTTCCCATCTCCTCGACCACCTTTTTGGCGTCCCCAAAGACCATCATGGTTTTGTCCATGTAGAACAGGTCGTTGTCCAGCCCAGCGTAGCCTGCGGCCATTGAGCGCTTGTTGACGATCACGGTTTTGGCTTTGTACGCCTCGAGAATCGGCATGCCGTAAATCGGGCTGCCCTTGTTGTGCGCAGCCGGATTCACCACATCGTTGGCCCCGAGGATGATCGCGACATCAGCCTGGCCGAAATCGCCGTTGATGTCCTCCATTTCGAATACCTGGTCATAAGGTACTTCGGCTTCGGCCAGCAGCACGTTCATGTGTCCTGGCATACGCCCAGCCACCGGGTGAATCGCGTACTTCACAGTTATCCCCTTTTCAGTGAGTTTCGTTGCCAGTTCCTTGACGGCGTGCTGTGCGCGGGCGACAGCCAGCCCATAGCCGGGCACGATCACCACGGTTTCAGCGTTGCTCAGTACGAAGGCGGCGTCGTCCGCACTGCCGCTTTTGACGTTACGCTGCTGTTGTGCGCCAAGGGCCTGTGTGCCGACCTCTCCGCCAAACCCGCCGAGGATGACGTTGAAGAACGAGCGGTTCATCGCTCTGCACATGATGTAGCTGAGGATCGCGCCGGAGCTGCCCACCAGGGAACCCGCAATGATCAACATGGCATTGTTCAGACTGAAGCCGATGCCCGCGGCGGCCCAGCCTGAATAGCTATTGAGCATCGACACGACGACAGGCATGTCGGCGCCGCCGATCGGGATGATGAGCAATACGCCGAGCGCGAAGCCCAGCATGATCACCAACATGACGTCCATCCAGCTTTGGGTGTGCCAGAAGGCGAAGCAGAAGACAGCGGCGATGATTCCAAGTATCAGATTCAGTGGGTGCTGGCCGGCGAACTGCACGGGTGCACCCTGGAATAGTCGAAATTTGTAGCGGCCCGAAAGCTTGCCGAACGCGATGACCGATCCGCTAAATGTAACTGCTCCGATGAAAGCACCCAGCGCGAGTTCAACGCGGTTGCCGCCAGGAATAGCTTCGCCGTGGCCGACGATGCGGAAGGCCCACGGCTCGGCGACGGCCGCCACCGCGATGAACACCGCGGCCAGTCCGATCATGCTGTGCATGAACGCTACCAGTTCGGGCATTTTGGCCATTTCAACGCGGCGCGCCATGATGGCGCCCGCGGTGCCGCCGACGAGGAGTCCAAGCAGAACCCACGCCACACCAACGATGTGACCGCCCGCAATCTGGACGATCAGTGCTGCAGTTGTGAGTGTGGCCACCGCCATTCCGCTCATCCCGAAGAGATTGCCGCGAATGGAGGTGGTCGGATGGCTCAATCCCTTGAGAGCCTGGATGAAGCAGACGCTGGCAATCAGATACAGCAGCGTGACGAGATTCATGCTCATAATTGGTTTTCCTTCAGGCTTGTCGCCGCACGCATTTCGTTAGTCGACAGATCAAGACTGGACGTGCGTTCGAACTGCAGGCAGGCGTTCATGCTTTTTTTCCTTCGGTCCGAGTGGCAGGCTTCCTGTCTTTCTTCTTGAACATCTCGAGCATGCGCCGGGTGACCAGGAAGCCGCCGAAGATATTTACGGCAGCCAGCGTTACGGCGAGCACGCCCATGGTCTTTCCCAGGTAGGTTTCGGTTAGCGCTGCTGCGAGCATGGCGCCAACGATGACGATGGCTGAGATGGCGTTGGTCACGGCCATCAGGGGCGTGTGCAACGCCGGCGTGACGGTCCACACCACGTGATAGCCTACGTAGATGGCCAGCACGAAGATGATCAGATTGATAACTGTGTGATTGACGATGTCCATGATCTATTTCTTCCTCACTTCACCGTTATGCGTTACGAGGCAGGCCGCCACAATGTCGTCTTCCAAGTCGATCCTGAAGTCGCCTTTGTCGGGGCAAATGAGTTTAAAAAAGTCCAGTACGTTGCGTGCGTACAGGCTACTGGCGTCGGCGGCTACCAATGCCGGCAGATTGGTTTCACCCACGAGCGTGACGCCATGTTTGACAACTGTCTTGCCGGGCTCGGTTAGCGGGCAATTGCCGCCTTGCGGTGCCGCGAGATCGACGACCACCGAACCGGGCTTCATTGCCATCACCATCTCCTCCGTAATCAGCCGGGGCGCGGGACGGCCCGGGATCAGGGCGGTCGAAATGACCACGTCGGCCATCGCGACGCGTCGCGCGACCTCGAGTTTCTGACGATCCAGCCAACTTTGGGGCATGGGGCGAGCATAGCCGCCGACGCCTTCCGCGGCAGCCTGTTCTTCAGGCGTTTCGTAGGGGACGTCGATGAATTTCGCGCCTAACGATTCGACTTGCTCCTTGACACTCGGGCGCACGTCGCTCGCTTCGATGACGGCGCCCAAGCGCTTCGCGGTGGCGATGGCTTGCAGACCTGCCACGCCGACGCCCAGAATGACGACGCGTGCGGCCTTGATGGTACCGGCAGCGGTCATGAGCATCGGGAACAGGCGCTGGTACTTCTCGGCGGCGATCATGACCGCCTTATAGCCGGCAATGTTGGCCTGCGATGAGAGAACGTCCATGCTCTGTGCACGAGTTGTGCGCGGCGCCGCCTCGAGCGCAAAGCCGGTCAGGCCGGCGGCCGCCAGACGTTGCAGTCCGACTGGGTCGAAGGCATTGAGCAGGCCGATGACTACCGCGTCACGTCGCATCAGCGCGGTTTCGCTATCGACGGGCGCGCGAACCTTTAGCACGATGTCCGCGCTGAAAGCACCGGCCAAATCGGTGATCTCCGCGCCAGCCGCCTCGTAGGCCGCGTCGGTGACACTGGCAGCAACGCCAGCGCCAGTTTGAACACGCACCGTGTGGCCTTGATCAACGAGCTTTCTAGCTGTCTCCGCAGTGACCGCAACACGGGCTTCGTCCGGTGCGGTTTCGGTGGGAACCCCTAATATCACGCTTTAGCTCCTTGACAATCTGATGCATTCACATTGGAACGGCATACAAGCGCTAATGCGCCGCCGTGACATGTCGTTGCCGGCATGGCGTCCTCTTGACTATGGTGTGGGTAAGAAGCTGAAGCCTGCGGACGCTGCAAAGCGCCGCAAGGCGTGGGAGATCAGTGGTCTGATTCGCGTTATCGGTGGGTGGGTACGCTACGCGACGGCGTCCTCGCCGGTGTACTTCGGGTTGCTCAACCAGCGATCGAGATGATCGACGGTATCGCCGTAGAAGGTTCGGTACAGACTGTTTGAAACATACCCGATGTGCGGCGTAGCCAACACGTTACTCAATGACCGGTACGGATGCGCCTTCGCCAGTGGCTCTTCGTCGAACACGTCCAACGCCGCACCGGCTATCCGGTTTGTGGCTAGCGCATCGATCAGGTCTGCCTCGCGAACAATGGGGCCGCGCGATGGGTTGATCAGCCGCGCGGTCGGCTTCATCAAGGCGATCTCTTCTGCGCCAACCAGCCCCCGTGTTCTATCGCTCAGGATCAGGTGTATGGAAAGGATGTCGGCCCTTCGAAAGAGTTCATCCTTAGAAACGTAGCTGACTTGAGCCGCCGCCGCCTTCTCGGGCGTGAGGTTCTGACTCCATGCGATTACCTGCATGCCAAATGATCGACCGATCGCTGCAACGCTGGTACCGATATTTCCGAGCCCGAGGATCGCTAGCGTCTTACCGTACAGATCCTCTCCCACTTTGGTCTGCCACTCACCCTTACGAAGGGACGAGGACTCTGCGACGAGATGGCGGGTGCTTGCCAGAATGAGGGCCCACGTCAGTTCAACAGTGGGAGTCGAGGCATAGCCGGTGTTGACAACCGTGATGCCCCGTTCCTTCGCGGCCTCCATGTCGATGGAGCGATTTCGGGGCGCGGTCGATGCAATGAGCCTCAGGCGCGGCAAATTCTCAATGATCGAGCGCGGCAACGGCGTGCGTTCACGCATGACGCAGAGGACGTCGAATGGGGCAAGACGCTCTATAAGGGCCTGAGAATCGGAGATGTTGTCATAGAAGACGGTGATCTCCGCTCTGTCGCGAAGGCGGGACCAGTCGGCCATCTCCAAGGCGACGCCCTGATAGTCGTCCAGGACTGCAATTTTAACGAGCTCACCGGTGCGCACCACTTTTCCTCCTTGAGTGCTATGTACATTGAGCAGGCTATTCGACTGTCTATCCAGAACGACGTGTTGGCCGGAAACCTGATTCCAATAGTGGGTATTTTGTATCGGAAGTCAGATTTCCCGCCAACCGCATTTCATATGCTGTCGTCGATGGAAATGTCAGCAAGTGTTCATCGGCTTAGAAAAAGGCGATATCAACACATGCTGCGTTGAAGCCGAGATTATTTTGAAGCCGCCAAGGCTTCGGCCACGGCGGAGTCCCCGGCGAGGATCGATTTCTTGATTTCTTGCAAAACGGGACCACCTACCTCGCTTTGCTTCTTGATTTCAAGCCATTCCGGATCCGCCAGGAACGCGGCCCATGCAGCGACACGCGCGGGTTCGCTTTCGAAACTGAGGACATACCAAAGCTGCCGTGGATCTTCTACCGGATTCGTTGCGAAGACGAGTGTGAGGCCATGTTTCTCGAAGAGCGGTAGCGTCTTCAGGAAGCGCTCGCGCATGATCGACTCTTTTTCGGGGTTCGGGGTGTATTGACGCAGTTCGTAGATCATTGATGTGTCCGCCTGGTTGATGGATATTGAAAGATAACGGTCCGGCTCAGGCGGAGGCAAACGAGTTATTCAGATGGGGGTGATCACGCTTTTTGATGTGGGCGGATTATCGTCATCGTCAATATTTTGCCCCTTTTGTGCTATCAAGATTCCTGATTGCCTACATCAATCGATATCGCCGACGAACTGAGTTGCTCCGACTATGCTTGCATCTCCTCAAGATAAAGGCCCATTCGGAGTAACCTATGACAAGTCCATTCGATGCAGCCGTTCGCGACGAGCGCGCGCTAACCTCTGCTCTTGAAACAGCAGATTTCGCCCCGGCGCTGATGACGCTGGTCTATCTGACTGGAGACTTCACACTTCTTGACGAAGTGTCACCCCACATCAAGGGCGCCTGGAGTTTTCTGGAGTCTGTTCCGGAACCGTTGAAGAAGAAGGTTCGCACGCGGTTGGTGACAGCGCTCAAGGAGTTTGCCGCAGAGGGCGCTCAGTTGCCGCCTCTGCCGGATCCCAAGTCTTTGCGCCGCATGATGAGCGCCAGTGTAGGCGCCGAGGTCCCGGAGGAGTACGTTCCGCTCTTCGTTGAAGAACTGCGTCTGGGCAATGTCGATACACGCGCGCTCCAGTGGCGAAGCGATCCGGGGTCGTTCCGGCGTGACGCATTCAAGGTTGTAATCGTGGGCGCTGGCTTGTCGGGCGTATGCGCAGGTATTCGGCTCAAGGAAGCCGGCATTCCCTTCGTCATCCTGGAGCGTAATACGGGCGTTGGCGGCACCTGGTTCGAGAACCACTACCCGGGAGCGGGCGTCGACACGCCGAATCAGTTTTACTCGTATTCATTTAATCCGAATCCCGACTGGTCTCGCCATTTCTCCCTTCAGAATGAGATCTGGAAGTACATCGACGACACGGTCGACAATTTCGATCTTCGTCAGCATATCCGCTTCGGCGTCGAAGTTACCGGTGCGAATTTTGACGAGGCAGGCGCGCGCTGGCATGTCTCCTGTCGTGCGTCAGATGGGGAAGCCGAGGTGCTGCAATGCAATGTGCTCATCACGGCGGCAGGACACAATGTGGCTGCAACACCGAGTTTCCAGGGCCTGGAGACGTTCGCTGGTGAAAAGGTGCATACGGCGCATTGGGATCACCGGGTCGACCTGAGCGGCAAGCGTGTCGCAATGATCGGTACGGGCGCGAGCGGGATGCAAGTGGGTCCTGCCGTTGCCGGCGCCGTTGACAATCTCACCATATTCCAGCGCACGCCACATTGGGCCATGGGCAATGCCAACTACCACCGGCCGACGTCGGATGGGCAGAGGTGGGCGCTCAAGAACATCCCACTCTTTAACGAGTGGGCACGGTTTCTGGTGTTCTGGGCCGCATCGGACGGATTCCACAAGACCTTGCACATCGATCCCAACTGGCATCTGCCTGCGCAATCTCTCAATAGCGAGAACCATGCGATGCGCGAAAACATCATCGCCTACATGCGCAATGAGTTGGATGGCGATGAGGAACTCCTTCGCAAGTGCACGCCGGACTACCCGCCATACGGCAAGCGTCTCCTGCGTGATAACAATTGGTTCAAGATGTTGAAGCGTCCAAACGTGGACCTGGTTACCGACCCGATCTCACACATCACCGAGTCGGGCGTGGTGACGAAGGATGGTTCGGAGTACAAGGCCGACGTTCTTGTCCTTGCTACAGGCTTTCACGCATCGAAGCTATTGTGGCCGATGGAGATCCGTGGGCTCGGCGGCACGTCGATTCGTGACGTCTGGGGTGATGACGATCCTCGCGCATACAAGGGTATGACGGTACCGGGCTTCCCCAATCTTTTCATCGTTGCCGGCCCCAATACCATTCTGTCGCATGGCGGAAGCGCAATCTTTCACACGGAGTGCCAGGTGACCTACATCCTGCAGGCCGTGCGGGAAATGGTCGAAAAGGATGTCGCGACGATCGAGGTGCGCGAGAATGTCTACAGAGACTACAACGACATCGTTGATAACAAGCTTCAGAACATGGTCTGGTCACACCGTGGGGTCACCAGCTGGTACAAAAACAAGCGCAATCGCGTGACCATGACGTCGCCTTGGCGCCTGGTCGATTTCTGGCAGATCACGCACGCGTTCGATCCGAACGATTTCATGCTGGTCACGAACGCGGACCATGACGTCTCCGAGCAGCAACCTGTTTGACGATTGTTTCTTTCTGGGGTGATCGAATGGCTTACGTTCAACGTGACACCATGGTGTCTGGGGTACGGTCTCGCATGTTTGAAGGGGGCGAGGGGGAGACAGTCCTTTTCTTGCATGGCGCAGCCGGATTGACTGGCTGGCTTCCTTATTTTGAATCCTTGTCGCACCGCTTTAAGGTATTGGCGCCTGAACACCCTGGCTACGGCGAAGTTGTAAGGCCGGATTCAATTGTCTCGATCGCCGACCTGGCCGAGTACTACAAGTCTTTTACAGCCGGTTTGGGACGCTTTCACCTGATCGGGAGTTCATTGGGTGGCTGGCTCGCCAGCATGCTTGCATTGCTGGCGCCGGCGGAGGTTCAAAGCCTGACACTCATTGCTCCCGCCGGTATGCGCGAGAGGCCCGATGGATCAGGTCCGGGGACTTTGCCGTCCCGCGGGGAACGCCTTCGCAGGCTGTATTTTGACCAGGGATTTGTGGAGCGCATCCTGGCACAGGATCCGCCGGACATTCAACAAATCGAAACCAGGAACTGGGCGACTTCTTCTCTTCTTGGTGGCCCAGGCTTCTACAATCCGATGATGCAGTCAGAGTTGGCAAAGCTGGCTTGTCCGACACTCATTCTGTGGGGAAAAGAGGATCAAGTCGTGTCGGTCGAGCAGGCACGTCTCTGGGGCAATGCGATCACGGGAGCCGATGTTCGCATTTTCTCGCGCTGCGGTCATTTGCCCCATCTGGAAATGGCGACCATGGCTGCGGGCCTTACACAGGACTTCATCAACAAGCGGAATATCCCGGCGTAATCTTCGCGCGACGCGCACCCGATTTCGCGTGGAGTTCCTGTGCTGCCGCCGCTCCCGATTCGTGCCAGATTCAGATGGAATATTTCACGTGGACGTGTCTGTGGAGCGCGGCAACAAAAGGTTTTCGTACAAAAACCGCATGAATTGTCTGTGGCTTTTGAGAACGAAGTAGCGATGTAAATCAGGCGGAATGGAGGCTGCAAAGAATGGCTGAAAAACGTTGGAAACGTCGTCCCGAGAGTTCGAATTGGGGCGACTTCGGACCAGACGATCAATTGGGGCGCCTAAACCTCCTTACGGCGGAGCAGGTTTTGAAGGGACATGAAGAGGTTCGGGTGGGAGAGACGTTTTGCCTGAGTCTGCCGCTCGACTATCCCGGGGGCAACGCGCTTCATGCGAATCGATATCCGCCAGTGATCCGCCCCACGTTGCGAAAGGGACACGTGAATTTCAATTGCGTGCTCGATGAGTTCGATCCTGGCCGAACGGATGTCCTTTCCGACGACCTGGTGGTGCTTCACTTGCAGTATTCGACGCAATGGGATGGACTGTCTCACGTCGGTTCGCGGTTTGATGCAGACGCCGATGGACTGCCCGAGTCAGTCTATTACAACGGTTTTCGTGCGGGCAGGGACATCGTGGGACCAAGCAGCCCAACTGATGCGGGCGTGTTTGTTGATCCCGGCAGCTTCTCCACGTCGTCTGCAAAGGCACTCGGAATCGAGAACATGGCTCAAAAGTGTGTTCAAGGGCGTGCTGCCATGGTCGACTTGCACCACCATTTGGGCTTTGGTCGCACGGTGGTGGGTTACGATGCCTTCATGCGCATCCTTGACGCCGACTCGATAGAAATCGAGACGGGTGACATTCTATGCCTTCATACTGGATTCTCGGAATCCATCCTCAAGATGAACCGGGATCCCGACCCGAGCAAGATGCACACCACGGGAGCGGCGCTGGACGGACGCGATGAGCGACTTCTGCAATGGATAACCGATAGCGGTGTGGTCGCGATCGCCGCTGATAATTATGCGGTGGAAGCTTATCCTGCGAATGGTGACGATCCCTGCTGTGCGGCGTTGCCGCTTCACGAGCACTGTCTGTTCAAACTCGGGATTCATTTGGGTGAACTGTGGCGGCTTACGCCACTGGCTCAATGGCTTCGCAACCACAAACGCTACCGTTTCCTTCTTACCGCGCCCCCCCTCAACCTACCAGGTGCGGTCGCTTCGCCTGTTACCCCAGTTGCGACAGTGTAGGCATGTAGGTATGCCAGGCTTGCTCTAAAACGATGTCTGAACACCCGACGCAGATTCGTGAATGCCAAGGTGATGGTATCGCTATACCTGACCGGCAGAGAGTCGCGGGGAAAACCGTCCTGCACCTTGATCAAGGGCCGCGTCGATCCGTCGACGCGGCCCCCTTCGTCATTCACCAGTTAGGATTGTCGAACTCACTCAAGGACACCCCGTAGCGGAACAAAGCCGGGAATTGCCTCGACTCGGGGTAACCAGGCGCGAATTGCAGGGTAGTTGTAGAGCGGGACACCACTGCCGGGCAGATGCTTCGTATAAGCATACATGGAGAGATCCGCCAGGGTGGGTATGCCATCTACTAGGAACGCCCCGTCCCCGCCCGATTCCAGAGCCTGCTCCATCAGACTACACAACGTTGTCGCGCGCGCTATTTCTTCGTCGCAGGGCTTCGATAGCTTAAGCAAGGTGACGAAGCGCAAGACAGCCGCACCAAAAGCCAACTGGCCTGCGGCGGCCGAAAGCCAGCGATGTATGCGGGCGGCCGTGGCTGAGTCATCGGGCCACAACGATGAGCCAGGCGCGTAGCGTTGCACAAGGTAAATCATGATCGAATTCGAGTCGGCGAGAACTACGCCGTTGTCGTCGATCACTGGGACCTGCCCAAAGGGATTCAGCGCAAGAAAGGCGGGTTGGCGCTGATCACCTTGGCGTAGGTCGATTTCGATCGGCTCGAACGGCAGTCCAAGGATGCCCATTAAAGCTTCTACTCGATGACAGTGGCCCGACGTGGCCATTCGGTAGAAGCGAATGGGGCGAACTGGAAGCGTATTAGACATGTGTTGTTACTTACGTGGATGGCCGGGTGAACGGCACGTGGTCAAACTAAGGAGAAGTTGCTGCCAGACTTTGGATATCGATGGCGTGGCGCATCAGGTTTTCCCGGTCAGATCGTAGAGGCTGGCCACGGCGCCGATTCAAACGCAAAGCCGCTACCGGCGCGTCGGACATAGCCACAATGCGGATTGCCGAAATGCGCGGGAAGCAATAGCGCGTTGCGGTCGGCCGCCAGGCCGAGTAAATGCCGGCGAGTATCCCGAGCCAGTTCAGGGTGGCTATCGAAGCATGAGTTCCAATCAGGGCGCAAAACCTGAATAGGATGGTGAATCATGTCGCCGCAAAACATGGCGTGTTGTCCTTCAGACTCGAAATGAAGACTGGCTTGTCCCACCATGTGCCCCGGAGCCGGTTCGGCCTGAAGACAATCTACCAGTAAGTCAGTCGATTCGAAGACGTCCACCAGGCCGCGCTCAAGCAACGGCACTACGCTGTCCGCATAAGCGAGGCTGTACCCGTGAGTCGGGTTGTCTTTGTAAGCTTCACTCATGTACTCAAGGCATTCACGAGGCATCAAGTAGCGCGCGTTAGGAAATGTTGGTACCCATTCGTTATTGACGTATTGCGTATTCCATCCGACATGATCGGCATGCAGGTGCGTCGCAATGACGTGTGTAACCGATTCAACGGGAGCGCCAGCCGCCTCGAGCCATCCGAGATACTGCGTGTTGAGACGGTGCAGCCGCTCGAAGGAAGGGCGCTCCTTGCCGTTTCCGACGCCCGTATCGATGAGAATGACTTTATCGTCAACCTGGAGCAGCCAGCTATGCAGCGCCACGACAAACTTGTTTACTCTGGGAATCCAGAAATCGGGTGCGAGCCAATTTTTGTTGGCTTCAAGGACCGCCAGGTCTACCTCAGGAAGCAACTGATTCGGACCATGTGAGGGACCTGAGTACTCTCGCACCACGGTGAGCGTGGCCGATCCAATCTTCCTTGTATGAATCATGAAAAACTCCTTCCTTGAAACTAAAACGTTCTACCGGTTTTGCCACATTTCTTAAAGTAAGCCACGCTTCGACGCGCGTAGCTTGCCGACAATTCCACTTGGGAAGAAATAGACGGAGAGGACAAATGCGATGCCGAACCACAAGAGCCAGCGGTCTGGATCAAATAGCCTGGCCATCAGAACATGTGAGGCAAGGGATGGTGCCAGGCTGGTCATCAGACTCTGCAAGTAGTTTTCGGCTATGACAAACAATGCTACACCCACGATCGGGCCGTAGATCGTACCGAGTCCGCCAATGACGGCCATCAGCAATATATTCAGAACGACGTCGAAGCCGACAATGGACTGTGGACCAACGTATTGAAGCCACAAAGCCATCAGAACTCCGCCGCATGTCGCGATCGCAGCGGCCACACAGTTCACCGTGACACGGTAAGTCAGAGCGTGATATCCGATTGCTTCAGCTCGAAATTCATTTTCACGGATTGCCTCCATGACACGACCGAAGCGCGAATTCACGATGCGTAGCATCGCAAAGACGAGGATCACTGTGCTGAAGAAAATGATGTAGTAAACCGCCACTTTTCCGTTTATGGTTGTTGCGAGGATATCGTGGTCGAAAAATCGAAAGCTTGGGGTCAATGACTCCGGCAGACGGAAGTTGAGTCCGTCGTCCCCTCCTGTTATATCGCTCATACGAGTCACCAAGGCCCCGAAAGCAGCTGATATTGCCAGAGTCATCATGCTATAAAAAATCGCTTTCACCCGTAACGAAATGAGTGCGATAAGAAGCGCCACAACGACAGATACTGCAACCGAACCCAATGTTCCTAGTGCGATCGCGCTCCAGGTCGGCCCCATCCTGGATATCGCTATCGCCGTCCCGTAGGCGCCGATGCCATAGAACATGGCGTGAGCAAATGACACCACGCCACAATATCCGAGAAGTAAATCGAAGGACGCAACGAGGACAATGAAAACGCACGTCGTCGCGGCGACGTTGATTGGGCGGACGCCGGAAAAGAGAAAAGGCGCAGTCCCCAGATAGAGAAAAATCACAACCAGCAGGACGCTGAGAAGTCGACTGCGCGGAAAATCGCCGGATAGGACCTGGTTAAACATTCTGCATCACCCGTGACTAGTGTTTACTGAGAGGCAGTAGGCCTCGCGGACGCCAGAGCAGTACTAGCATCATGACGGCGATATTCGAAATCAGCGCCAGATCCGGCAGCAGAAAGTTGACGTAGTTGCTGACCAGTGCTACCAATATGGCACCAATAAAACAACCCGTGATGGACCCCGGACCACCGATGATGACAATGATCAGCATTGGTACCAATACATCCGATCCAATTGCGAAAGTGAACTGCTCATTGTAGAACCCCCACATCGCTCCGCCGAGTCCAGCGAGTGCCGATCCTGCAACGAAGACTGCGACAAAAATTCGACGGGTGCGGTAGCCGAGTGCCTCGACCATTTCGTAGTTCTCAACGCCGGCACGGATCAAAAGTCCGATACGAGTGAAGTTGAGCAGGAGCGTTAAGAGCGCGAAAACGACAGCGCCGAGACCGACAGCAACGAGCCGGTATCGCTCGATAGAAACGTTCCCGATGGCGAGCGAGCCGCGAAGTGTCTCCGGCCTTGGAAGCAGCATCTGATTCGAACCAAAGATTACCAAGAGCGCCTGTTCGACAATGATGAGCGCGCCGATGGTAATCAGAATCTGCTTAAGATAGTTTCCGTAGACCGGCTTGATGAAAAGGCGTTCGAAAATCCATCCGACCAGCGCGGTAATCGTCATTGAAGAAAGCAGGATGATGGCAATTTTTTCGAAGTCGGATAAGGTGGACGAACGCGTCAGCAAATTATTCACAGGGCCGACGAGGAGAGTGGCGCTATATGCACCCACCGCAACGAAACCTGCGTGGCCGAAATTCATTACATCCATCAAGCCGAAAACCAGCGTCAGACCACTTGCCATGACGAACAGCATCATGCCCATCGCGAGCGCGGCGACGGTCAGCGTAATCCAGGTGGGAACACTCCGGACGACCAGAAACGCGACGGCGATCAACGCAAGGATCAAAAATTGAGGAGCCCAGTCGCGAGTGCGGCCTGGAAGCATCAGCGTGGAATCCGCAGCACGATTTGAGGATGTCAATGGTGCGGGGGAGGTGTCATATGAAGTATCAGGGACGGCCATCGGTACTCCGGAATGATTGGGTCGCAAGAGGGGATGCGTGAGGGCAACGTCAGGCCTGAAGGCTAAGTAGCGTCTCTTGCAGTGTCTCGTCAGTGGATAACGTCGCCATGCTGCCCGAGTGTATGATCCGGCCGTCGTCCATGACCGCAACATGGTCACCAATGGAGCGGACGAAATTGAAGTTTTGTTCGACAAGCAGGATGGTGGTGTCGTGCGTCTTCAATTCAATGAGCGCTTCCGCCAGGTTGTCAACAATGGACGGCGCAAGACCCTTGGTCGGTTCGTCTATGAGCAGCAGTTTGCGCGGCTCAATAATCGCGCGTGCGATTGCAACCATCTGCTTTTGGCCACCGGAGAGCGTTCCTCCTGGGCGTAGCCAGAATCGCTTCAGGGCAGGGAACAGCTGAAAAATCCAGTCCAGACGCGCGTGATTTAGCCGGCCCGAAATTGAAGCAAGGCGAAGGTTATCCTGAACGGAAAGATCCGAAAAAATACCCATATCTTCAGGCACGAACGCGATGCCGCGGCGAGCTATATCTGGTGTCTGCACGGCTTCGATGTTTTCACCGTCGAAATGTATGGTTCCGGCGCTCGCGGCCCACAGATTCATGATGGTTCGGAGTGTAGTGCTCTTGCCCGCGCCGTTGCGTCCTAATAGCACTGTGAGTCCGGACCTCGGGACGCACATATCGACACCCTGAAGGATGTGATACTCGCCGATGTGCGTATGGACGCCACGCAGCTCCAGTAATGGGTTGTCGGCGGCTACGACGAACTCATGCATATGACTGTCCCTCCTGCGTGCCGCGCTTTGCCACAGGGCGTTTGGCTCCGAGGTATGCCTCCTGGACGATTTGCGACCTCATGACAACGGCCGGCGGTCCATCTGCAAGTAGTTCGCCGTTGTGAAGGACGATAATGCGGTCAGCCAGGGAGTGGACGATGTTCAGTTTGTGCTCCACAAGCAGGATTGTCTTGTCGCCTTGTTGCTTGAGTCGCTTGATCTGATCGAGAATCAATGGGACTTCGTCTGCACTCATTCCAGCAGTCGGTTCATCGAACATGAAAATCTCGGGTTCCAACGCCATAAGGATGGCGACCTCAAGTCTTCGTTTCCCGCCGTGGGACAATTGGGCGGCGAGTTCGTTGCTTCGTGGCGCTAGCCCTACCTGTGCGACGTAGTGGTTCGCCTGTTCGATCAGGTCAGCACGGTTTTTCCACATCGATGTCATGTTGAAGCCCGCCCTGTGCCGGCTTTGCACGGCCAGTCGGACGTTCTCGATGACCGAGAGCTGCGGAAACAGGTTGGTCAACTGAAAGGCGCGGCCGATGCCCATGCGTGTACGTTTCGCTACGTTGAGCCGCGTAATGTCTTCGCCCTTGAAATGAATCTGTCCGGAAGTGGATTTCAGCTGTCCAGAGAGGAGGTTGAAGAACGTGGTCTTTCCCGCACCATTCGGTCCGACGATCGCCGTGAGCGTGCCGGGTGAAAACTGAGTCGTAACGCTGTTTACGGCGACGTGACCTCCGAAGCGGATGGTCAGCGACGTCGTGGACAGCGCTGGGACGTCGCTTTGCTTTGGCACTGCGTCATGTGGGCTGCTGGAAGTCATGAGATCACTGCCTCGTAGTGATCGGAACAACAATTTCCGAAGCGGGAATTTCGCGCGTAAGTTCCAACAAATCCCATTTACCGGTGGAAGCTTCCTTCGTGCGGAACTGATACTCGGACTGCATTGCTTGGTGGTCCTGCCGGCGGAAGGTAGCTTTCCCTTTTGGCGAGTCGAATTCCATTCCTTCCATCGCCGGAATGAGCTTTTCGGAATCGGCAGACATGGCCTTCTTCAATCCTGTCACAATGGCCGAGGCAGTCATGAACCCTCCCGCAGCCATCATATCTGGCGGCATGCCATAACGCTTCGTGTGCGTGGCAACAAGCCAGTCATTCATCGCGTTCTTCGGGAAAGCATAGTAGTAGAAGATTCCGCCGCTGACTTGAAGTCCTCTCCATGTCTGCAGGTTATCCAGGTTTGCCCCGCCAATGGATAGGAATTCAATTCCGTAGCGCCCTGGATTCAGGTCGGAGAGCTTGCGTATCGGGTTGGGGGAGCGCCATATCACGACGATGTATTTGCGGCCGTTAAGCGGCTTCATCGCGTCAAATATGCGTTGCATGGGCGCAGTGAAATCGGAAGTCGAAAGCGGCACGAATTCGTCCTGGACGATCTTCGCTCTGCTTTTGCTTGCTGCGAGTGCGGCCTTGAATGCGTTCACACCGTCGTGGCCGTAGACGTCATCCGTCGCGAGGAAAGCGATATTGTCGCCTTCCTTGAGTCCGGCTGCACTGGCGAGTGCATCCTGAGTTGAATTTCGGCTCGCGCGAAACAGGTAGCGATTCCAGTCCTTACCTGTCAGCGAATCCGCGATCGAAGGCTCGAGTATCAGAATCTTCTTGTACTCAGCCGCGACCGGTGCCATGGAGAGCCCGCCACCTGACCACGAAGTGCCCACGCCAATGTCGGCTTTGTCGTCGGCATAGGCTTCGGTTAGAAGCGACTTCGACAACTCGGGTTTCATCTGATCATCTTTGACGATGATTTCAATCTTTCGGCCCAGAACCGTCATGGTCCCTTGAGTCGCGTATTCGAAACCGAGACGTAGCCCTCGTTCGGTGTCTCTGGCATAGGACTCCAACGGCCCCGTCTTGCTCGCGATCAGCGCGATCTTGATCGGTTTTTCTTGACCAATCGCGACCGATGCTCCACCGATTGTCATCGTGGCTGCGGTGGCAATTGCGCCACAGAGTTTCCAGATCTGTAACATGAGTGTCTCTTTGGTTATTTGAATCGCTTGGCCTGATGCGCGGCGGACCGTGAGTGGCTGTTTAGGCGTGAGCCTTACCGCAAGATGAATGTTCCGGAGACTTTCAACAAGCGATTTAGGCTGATGCACCGCATCAGTCTTGATGATGCGTCACCGCGCGACCTGTAGCCGGTGTTGCCTGCGTGTGTAGGCTCAACTCTGACCGAAACGTCTTCTTGCAAATCTAAAACATACCAAGTAGTATGTTTTTGGCAGGCTAAAACGACATCGGCCTCGGCTCCGACCCCAGGTGCGCCGTGCCGTATTCGGCAGGGGGTCTGATGCTTGATCGCGAGCACGCGCGGCGTGTGAATGCCGATCATGTCAGTACCGCTGTGACAGTTCATGGAGACATACACATGCGTTGGAAGAACAGGCCGGATGGGGCGAACTGGGGCGATTTTGGACCGGATGATCAACTTGGACGCCCCAACTTGATCAGTGCGGATCAAGTATTGAAAGGCGCTGCCGAGATACGTGCGGGGCTTAGTTTCTGTCTCTCGTTGCCGCTCGACTACCCCGGGGAGAGCAAGCTAAATGTTCGCCGTCGACCTCCAGTTTTGCGGCCGACCATGAAGGACGATCTGGCGTACGTGAACTTTCCTTTTGCGCGTATCGATGAGCAGGCAACCGACGTGATCAGCGACGACCAGGTTCTGTTGAGTCTGCAGTATTCGACGCAATGGGATTCGCTCGCGCACGTCGGCGCGCTCTTCGACGCCGATGGCGATGGTGTTGCCGAAAGCGTTTATTACAACGGCTACAAAGCGAACGTTGATATCGTCGGGCCGGTGGAGTATCGCGCTGACGACGCATTCAATGCGCACGCCTGCGCCAGCGAACACAGCCATGCCGACGCACTCGGAATCGAGAATCTGGCGGTAAAAGGAATGCAAGGGCGGGGTGTATTGCTTGATCTCGTCTCTCATTACGGCCGCGAGTATCGGACAGTTGGATACGACGATCTCATGTCTGTAATCGAGGCCGACGGGGTTCAGATCGATCGAGGCGACATGTTACTGCTGCGCACCGGCTTCGCGGAGATGGTGCTCGAAATGAACCGTAGCCCTGATGTGGCCGTTCTCGACACGCATTGCAGCGCGCTGGATGGACGAGATGAGCGTCTCTTGCAATGGATCACTGATTCCGGGATCGCCGCGCTTGCCGCTGACAACTACGCGGTCGAGCGCTATCCGGTCCGGCCGGTAAGCGGTAACCACCCGTTGTTGCCGTTGCATCATCATTGCCTCTTCAAACTGGGCTTGCCTTTGGGCGAGCTCTGGTATTTGCAGGAATTGGCTGAATGGCTACGCGCTAACAAGCGTTCTCATTTCATGCTGACTGCGCCGCCGCTGCGCCTACCGGGCGCCATGGGGTCGCCGGTCACGCCGATTGCCACTGTCTAGCGTTTCTGATATCAGCCGAGCAGAGTATGACTAAAGAAAGAGTATTGATCACGGGAGGCGCTGCCGGAATCGGCGCAGCGTGCGCCGAACGATGTAGAGACGATGGCTATGAGGTTGTGATAATCGACCGGATCGGCGATGGTCTTATCGCGGATCTGACGGACCCGGTGGCAACCGCACATGCGCTTGACGAGGCGTTGAGGAATGGGCCGATTACTCGACTCATCAACAACGTCGGTGTGGTATGTCCCGCGAGTGCGAATGAGCAGACGTTTGCAGAACTCGAACTTGCCTGGTCGCTGAATGTGCGCTGCGCGATGCAGTGTATGCAAGCAGTCCTTCCGGGGATGATGGCGGCCGGTTTCGGACGGATTGTCAATATGTCTTCGCGCGCGGCGCTCGGAAAAGAACTGCGTTCGGCCTATGCCGCAACCAAGGCCGCATTGATCGGCATGACCAGGGTGTGGGCGCTTGAATTGGGACGGCATGGCATCACCGCCAACGCAATTGGTCCGGGTCCGATTCGCACAGACCTGTTCGACCGGGCAAATCCTCCGGAGAGTCCACGCACCCAGGCGATCATTGACAACGTGCCTGTCAAGCGAATGGGAACGCCCTACGACGTGGCACATGCAGCCGCATATCTATTGGACCAGCGCAGTGGGTTTGTGACCGGTCAGGTGCTGTACGTCTGCGGTGGAATGACGGTCGGTGTGGCAGGAGTCTGATATGAGTAATAAATTGGCAACTCAAGCGGCCGTTATCGGAGCGGGTAGCATTGGCGTAGCGTTCGCGATCGTTTTTGCGAGAGCAAAGTGGATCGTCCGGATGTATGACCCGGACACGGAACGGCGCGAACGCGTACCTGAGGAAATCATAGGACGCCTGCGGGAGCTCGACAATTTTGGATTGTTGAGCGAGCCGGTAGACGCGCTGATGGGCCGCATCGAGATCGTTGCAACGCTTGAACAGGCAGCCGCGGGTGCTAACCTGATTCAGGAATGCGCCCCGGAGCGCGTCGAGCTGAAAGAGGTGTTATTCGCGGAGCTCGACGCGATCGCACCGGTCGACGCGATTCTTGCTAGCGCGTCATCTGCATTGACCACGTCTTCGTTTGTTGGGAACTTGAGCGGACAGCACCGGTGCCTCGTTGCCCATCCGGGTAATCCTCCGTACCTGATTCCCGTGATCGAGCTTGTACCGGCGCCATTTACATCATTGGACGTGGTCGAGCGCGCGTTGTCGCTGTATCAGGACTGCGGACTCAAGCCGATTGTGGTCAAAAAGGAACTGGAAGGCTTCGTCTTTAATCGTTTGCAGGGTGCGTTGTTGCGTGAAGCGTATTGTTTGGTGAGGGACGGCGTAGCGACTGTTGACGAGATTGATACGGTAGTGCGGGACGGCCTCGGCTTACGTTGGTCGGTTATCGGACCGTTCGAGACGGTTGACCTGAATACTCGGGGCGGCATAGCATCGCACGCTCTAAAGATGGGCCCGGCATATGAGCGGATGGGGGCTGAGCGGGGGCAGCATGACCCGTGGACCCCGGCTCTGGTCGAGAAGGTTGCCGCCGCCCGGCGCGCCGTATTGCCGATCGAACAATGGGACGAGCGCGTTGTCTGGCGTGACCAGAACCTGATGGCCTTGATTCGCAATCGCAATAAAGCTGATTTTGGATGACGAATTGTCGTTGGGTGACTTGCCAGGGAACCTTGGTCCTGAGTGAGTTACCCGCCGCCAAACACATCCTTCAAATGTCTAGCGCATTACTGAGGCGGGAGGGCATGTGGTCGGACGTCGACACGGGACCCGAAGCGAACGCGCCCTGAGCGAGCTGTTTGAAAATTGCCGTGTTTACTCGCAAACGACGTGGCAGTAATACTGCCGGCCCCAGAGCAGCAGTTTCGACACATTGAATAGTCCCAGTTTGTGAGCCAATTGCGTTTTTGTTTCGCTCCGGTGCACGCTGCGGGCGACGATTGGGTTAGTGGGTCCTATGCTCGGACAGGGGGCGCCTGACACTCAACGGTGAAGAAGCACCACTCCAGAGTGTCCTGACTTCTTTGAGCCGGTTTCCAAACATTTCAATAAAAATGCGAGCTGCGGGTGTTAGTGGCTTCCGAAGATCGTGCAGCAGGTATAGATCGAAAACGGTATGTGGATTTGTGATGGGATAGATGTATGTGTCTGCATTTTCTAGCTTGTCCACGACGGAATTCATCAGGCACATAGCACCCCAGTCCGAACGGCGGACGCTCTCGAGAGTGGCCACCATACCGTTAATTGTGACTACACTCTTTGGCGAAATGCGCCCACTGGCAATATGGCCGCGCATCGTCGTGCCCAATAGGTGGCGGTCGGATGGGATAACGAGCGTAAGGTCTTTCATCAGAGAGAGGTCGCAGGGTGTGAGCGACGGGCCGTTTATGGGGTGTCCGGAGACCAGAACGTATTCGTCCGTGAAACCGAGCCGACACGATAGACTGTTGCTGTCCAAAGGTAGGGCGCCTAGGCCAACATCGAGTTCTCCGGCCTGTACCAGGTCCGTGATGTCACGCGCGTACGCTTCAGTCACGATGATCTCGACCTGCGGATACAGCGCATGAAAGTCGCCAAGCACATTTCCCAGAACGTTTTGACACATTGATGAAGTCAACCCGATTCGCATTGACCCGACAACTGACGTTCCCTGTGCCAATTCGACCAGCTCCTGCTTGGCAGCGGCGATACTACGCGCAATCGGAACGCAAAGTTCATAGAATCTGCGCCCAGCAACTGTGGGTTCCAATCCACGTTGTGCGCGCTGAAAGAGGGGGGTTTTTAGCTCTTCTTCCAGATTTCGAATTTGCATGCTCAATGCTGACTGCACGACATGCATCCGCTCGGCTGCCTTGGTGAAACTGCGTTCTTCAAAAACGCTGATGAAATAGTGAATTACCCTTACGTCCATGGCCGTCTCCTTCTCCTTCTCTTACTCTTGTTGCCGCGACGACGCTCGTGGTCGACGCAATCTGGACATCTCCAGGTTGCTGCTTCACGAGCCGCCTCTGCTTGGAATGGCACTTATGCCAATCTTTGTCGGCATTCGCGACTTTCGTGCGATTTCGCAGAGCGTATAGTCTGGTCGAAACACTTGGATTCAACTTGCGCTCAGTCGCGTGGAGGTCCGTTGAGGAGGAAACCGGCGGGGCGCCCGTGGGGTCGGACGACGTGCAGGCGGACAATCGGCAGCTCGGTTCGATTTGCTTCAACGCTTGCCGCACAGCGCGAAAGGCGGGCCGTTGTGGTGACGGCTTTCTACGAACGACTTCGAGCGAGACAATAGCGTCTAATCGATGCATGTCCATTGCACGCCACACGTTGGTGTATCACTCTCATCGATAGTTTGGCGAGAACAGTCAAAGAGAGGGGCACGTCATCAATCGGCCTTTGCCCCCGTCAACTCACGTATCGACCATCTACATTCGCGACCTATGCGCCGACAGTAACGCTGCGCAAGCTATAGGCGATGCTCCCTTTAATGATGCTTCGATGGTGCTGCAAAGATTTCCACCTGAAATGTCTCATTGGATGGTTTATAATATGACCGGTCGTCTTAAAAGTCAACTCCTCTCGTTGAGGTCGGGGTTTGGTGGCTGCGTCAGACTGCTCGCCGGTTGTCGAAGTCAGCCGGACAGCGGCCGCCTTGTGAGTCAGGACTGAAGCGACCCTTCGAGGCGGCATTAGTGGAGCAGGACCAGGGGCTAAATGAATACGTTTGCGTTCTGCATGGATGTAGGTGCCGCCCTTGGTCGCTGTCATGGAGGTAGCGATATTGTTGAAATTCATCGAGTGACCGCATCGAGAGTGCAATTGCCTCATCTGAAGGCGTAACGGTCAAGCTTCCGCAACCACGCTCGCGAGTGGAGCGGATGGAGGTGCCTATGATGAGCGCTGCGGGCCGAGCAGGCGTCGCGACCGCTAACGTTTAAGGCGCCACCACAATCCAGGTGATATTCCGCCCGACTGGCAAGCCGCACACCGCGGGACTGCGTTGTTCGTATGCGGTCTGTCGATGCGACGCTGGAGAGAGTGGTCGCAACAGTTGTATGCTCTGAACATGGAGAGGTTATGTATGGTGTCTAAAGTGCGCGAGAAAATTGTTAGCGCGGCCTTGGAATGCTTCCACGAACTGGGCTTTAGCGCATGCAGCGTTCAGGACATAGTTGATAGGGCGGGCGTGCCGAAGGGTTCGTTCTATAACTATTTCAAGGCCAAGGAATTGCTGGCGGTCGAAGTGCTCGATATCTATACCGCAGGTTCCCGGCGAGAGTTGCTTTCCGATATCTCCGTTGCACCGGTTGGGCGTCTGCGCAGTCATTTCGAATTTCTGGCGTCGCGTTATGCCGGCTTTGGCTACGCCAAAGGATGTCTAATCGGGAACTTGGCCGCAGAATGCTCCGACAACATGCCGCTGGTGCGTCAGGCTCTAGCCGAGTCTTTGACACGCTGGGCAAACACCGTCGCCGCTACGATTCGAGCGGGACAGAGCGATGGCAGCATCGTGCCCGGACTGGATGTTGATACGACCGCACGTTTCATGATTAACAGCTGGGAGGGCGCTGTCGTTCGCATGAAAATTGCTGTTAACCGGGAGCCTCTGGATGATTTCTTTGCCGTCATTTTTCCGCTGCTAACCCGGCCAACCGTAGAAATCGAGAAAGCCGGCACAAATCGACCGGTCGCTTCCCGGGTCCAGCGCCAGACGACCCGTGGCGCTTCCCAGTAACGCTCATCAAGCCTGCCGCTCCTTGATTTGAAAGATGACGACATACCTAGCCGTTGTACATAAGGGTTGGGTCTGTCCATAGCCAGAAATTGAACAGTAACAAATCGCTGAAGAGGATCACGCTGTTTCCTCGCAACTTCTCGTCAGTTCGGGCAGAGGCAAAGACATGGGCGGAGACACTGGGGTGAACTACGTTCGAAATATTCATTCAGTTATCTTGCGCGCAGGACTACAGCAACGCTGCGAGACGCAGCGCTGATCGGCCGGTGGCCGTGCGTTAGCACGGCACAGTCAGGCAAACCGCGGAGCCGTTATATCAACGGAGACCAGTAGGGGCTCGGGCAGTGCCTGATTCCCTTCTGCCAGCGGGAAAATGCGGCGTCGCGTTGGCACCATGATGCCGTTCGCTTCGACATAGTCACCAATGTATTGTGCGCCAAACGTCCCACCGAGCACGTCCACCGCATAGTCATGCCGACGCATCAGTCCGTCAGGGCCAAAGTAGGTGACCTGCTCGCGGGTGTGGCTTGTCACCGAGTCAGGGAACGTCACTTTGAGTCTGCGCCAGGTTTCACCGTTTTCATGCCACGGTTCCAGTTCTTCTGTCACAAAACCCGGCCAGGTATACAGAAACGGCTGATTAAGATAGGTCCAAAGCGCATAGCTGTCGAAATAGGCAGCATGAAGGACATCCCAGGGCGTCTCGTTTGCGTGACCCTGAAAGGCAGCGCGCGGATCGTCGCGTGCCTGAATGAGTTCGCCTGACTCCGTTTCCAGAGAAAGCCGCTGTGGCGTGAAGTGAACAAGGCGGTCTGGCGCACCGACACGATAGATTGTCGCCTCTTGTACGTGCGTTTGCGCCTCATAGCGGTTGTCATCAAACAGATTCGGTTGCCCCTTGAGCGCCCATAGGACACCACCCACTGACACGTCGACCGTCAAACGCTGGAACGCGTTCCAGCGCTCCATGCCACCGTGCGACTGAATTGCTAGCTCAAGAAGGTCGGACATTTTCCTGTTCCTTTTTCGAAACATGATCGCGCGGGCAAACCCGCGGTAGAAATTGCGTCTAGCGCAGCGATCGCAGAAGATGCAACTAGCTGCTTCGGGTTACAGTTTCCAGCGACGAATCCGTTGGTCATGCTCGCCGCGGCTCGACCGGCCCGATCAGTTCGCCTTGCCGGGCGAACCTAGTAGAGCGAACCCGAGGATTGTTTCGCGCTGCCGGTTGCGCCTGACGGAGAAAGTACCTGAACTGGCCAAGCGACGACATGGCTTTGCGCCGGGCCTGCCCGCTGCTCAAACAACGCTCAACCGGTGGCCATCAGGTGGTTGAACTGGTTGACTCAAGCATGTTCGGCGAAACCGGGATTCGTGCGCATCGCGACGGCCTGACCCACGAGGGAGGCGCCTGCCTACAGTGGCACTAAGGTTACCTCCAAGTCCTCGGAAAGACAGCAGTCAACTTTGAATTCTGAAGTACGCTGCGCTAAACAATCGCACTGTTCCTTTGATAGCGCGTCGGTGAACCCAGCGTGAGATGTCAATCGCACCCGCGCGCTCGCTGGTCAAGATTCCTGACCGGTTGGATTTTGTCGAGGCGGCCGCCATCTGGTCCGCTTTTGGCACGGCGTGGAGTGGTCTGGTCTGGTCGCGGGCGGACGTCTGCAGGAAGGGCAGGTAGTGTTGATTCCCGCCGCGTCTAGCAGTGTCGGCCTCGCGGCAATCCAGATTGCCAACCTTCTGGGTGCGCGGCCAATCGCGCTCACGCGCCGCTAAGACGGAGGTGTTGCGTAGGTTTGGTGCCTCCCTGGTGTCGGAGTCGCAAGATGTGGCGGCGGAAGTCAGGCGTCTTACCGGTGGCCGCGGCGCCGAACTCGTGTTCGATCCGGTCGGAGGCCAAGGCTTCGCGCAACTCGCGAAAGCGACCGCGAATGGCGGCCCGCCGGCGTTGTACGGCGCGCTCGCGACCGATGCAACCGTGATTGATCCGTTCGACATCTTCGCCCGCCACCTGACAGTTCGTGGCGCCGCGCTGACTGCTCGAATGCGCGACGACGCGCAGTTCGCACTGAAGAAGCGCTTTGTCGGCGACCGCATTGCGGATGGATCGCTGCGTCCCGTCATCGCGCGAACCTTCCCACTCGACGAAATCGCCGACGCTCATCGGTTCATCGAAGCCCGCGAGCAGATCGGCAAGGTGGTCGTTACACCTTGAGCGAGCTTGGCGCCAAAGTAATCTCTAGGTCGGGATGCCGCAAGCCTTGGGCGCTGCATTAATGATTCTGGTGCTGCGAAGACTCGTGAGTTAGGGATAAGGTGAAGGTTTTTTGGGGCTATGCGCAGCGAAGCTGTTCTCAATTGAGCGAAATCAACTGTCGCCTATATTTGTCAGATCGGTACAAGGACGGCGGAAACAGCGCAGCTATGTGGACGGTATGTTGTCGCCACGCCATTTCGTGTGTGCGACTGTGGCGATCGATCACAACAAGTTAACGTGGCCGAAATTCGATGGGTTGCGTGCTGGCCAGAAAAGAGTTCTGCCGGCGCTTCTGCTGTGAAACTACACAGCAGGAGCTTTGTCACGACGACACGTGGCGTGTTATCAGACTGCCTGGAAGGCGCGGAAGGTGATGGTCCGGCCGTAACCAGAATCGGTCGCGAGTCGAACAGTGAACATTCCCATGGCCTCAGCGTACAGTGCCATGGCGAGCTTGCCACCGTTAATCGGATCAAACCCAGCCTCTTTGACGAGCTCAACTATTGTTGCCTTCGCTTCTTCATCGTCTGAGCACACGAATACGCTAGTCTTTTCGAGTTTGCCAGGCTCCCGAACGACATTGGACCAGACGGACGTGAAAGCATTGACAACCCGGGCTCCGGGCAGCGCCTTAGCGATATTCTCAGATGAACTTGGCAGACCGTCGCGCCCAACATCACCTGAGACAGATACAGAAATCACAATGCCCCTGTATCCGGATAGCGTGGTAGCCGCCTGAGGAATCGCTGCAGCCGGCACGACTACAAACACAACATCGCTGTCGAGGATATCTTGTTCCGTCGCCTCCGAAACACCGAGCTCCCCGCTCAGCTTGATCGCAGAAGCGCTGCCTGCTTTCGAGCCTCGAACGCGAACCGAATGACCGGTCCTCTTGCTCATGGCGGTCGCGATGGCACTTCCCATGTCACCGGTGCCAAGTACCGAGATATTCAACTTTTGCATAACTCATGCTCCAGAACACTGTTGCAGGTTCGATGCCTAACTACATACTTTAACTTCGGTGATAGGGCGTACCCCACTGTGATAGCACCGGCTTTGACTGCGCTGTAAGCGGCTCGCGCCGGCCGTTATAGGCGGTGACTGAGATAGACACCAAAGTAATGTCCATCATTCCGATTTGATGGGCACCACTTTGTCACAGTCTGAAGAGAAGAAGCCGGGTACCCGAACGGGGCGCCCGAATTACGCCCGGGAGCT
>NZ_JALQCK010000049.1:0-75711 GCF_030464835.1 Paraburkholderia sp. WS6 | reverse complement strand
ACAAAACGGGGAGTTCGCGAAAGGCCTTGACAACTTCCTGCTCATAGAAGGGGACTCGCATAAAATGAACTAGTCCGTTGCAATACGCCCAAACGCAATCCCCAGGCATACAAATCCAGATGACTCGGGCCTTTGCAATCTGGGATGCCATCCGATTTCGTTCGCCATCGTTTCTCTCCAGTCGGGGCACCACCTCCTTATGTCGAGAATGACCGCCAATGCGATGAGCCGCCGGCACCTGCTGACGCTGATCGGCAAGAACCTCGGCGCGGCCGCCATGATGCAAGGCATGGGCACGCTTGGGTTCGCTGCTACCTCGACCTACGCCGGACCGATCAGACTCGACGGCGCACCCAAAGGAACGCGAATTCTCGTGCTCGGTGCGGGCATGGCTGGCCTCGTCGCGGCCTTTGAGTTGAGGAACGCGGGCTACCACGTGCAGGTGCTCGAATACAACAACCGCGCAGGTGGTCGGGCCTGGACTGTCAGGGGCGGTGATCGTTATACCGAACTCGGCGGTGCCACCCAGTCCTGCGATTTCGCCGACGGGCTTTATCTGAACCCAGGGCCGTGGCGCATTCCGTATCACCACCAGGGCGTACTCGATTATGCAAAACGTCTGAAGGTGTCGCTCGAGCCGTTCATCCAGGTCAATTACAACGCATACCTGCATTCGGCGGAGGCTTTCGATGGCAAGCCGCAACGATTCCGGGCGGTGCAGACCGACTATCAAGGCTATATCGCCGAGCTGCTTTCCAAAGCAATCCGCAAGGACGCGCTCGATGATGCGTTGTCAGTCGAAGATGCGCATCTGCTACTCGAATCCCTGCGCCAATGGGGTGCGCTCGGTCGGGATGGGAGCTACCAGGCGGGCCGGCGAAGCAGTGAACGCCGCGGATTCGCGACCGCGGATGGCGGCGGGCTGATGCCCGACGCGGTGCCGTCGAATCTGCTCCCACGCGACCCCTTGCTTGCATCGCGTTTGTGGCAATGGCTCTCGTCTGGAAACGAGCTGGACTACCAGAGTGCCATTTTCCAGCCCGTCGGCGGCATGGACAGGATTGCCCATGCGCTTTATTCGCAGGTCGCGAGCGCTGTAGTGTTCAACGCAAGAGTCACGGCCATCTTGCAGGACGAGCACGGCGTCACCGTGCGCTATACCGACACGACCACCCGGACCGAACGGAACGCGCGCGCGGATTGGCTGGTGTGCACCATCCCGCTCTCGATTCTGAGTCAGATCGACACTGCGGTCGGCCCGGCCATGCGCGCCGCGATCGATGCGGTGCCCTACGAGACATCGGTGAAAATCGGGTTGCAATTCGGCCGGCGATTCTGGGAAGAAGACGAGCAGATCTACGGCGGCATCACGCATACTGACCTGCCGATCTCGACGATCGGCTATCCGGCAACAGGTTACGGATCGACCGGTCCTGCGGTGCTGCTCGGCGCCTACATGTGGGGGCCCGCCAGCTATGAGATGGGTGCACTGCCCCCTGCGGAACGGATCGCGGTGGCATTGAGCCAGGGCAGCCAGATTCATCCGCAGTACGCGCGCGAGTACCAGAACGGCTTCGCGATGAGCTGGAGCCGATCGCCGTTCACGAATGGCTGCTTCGCCGCATGGACTGATGCGTTGAGAGAAGCGCATTACGCGAATCTCTGTCAGATCGACGGACGGATCGTCCTCGCCGGAGAGCACGCTTCCCATATCCCGGCATGGCAGGAAGGCGCCGTGCTGTCGTCGCTGGATGCGATCACCCGGTTGCATCGGAGAATCGTCAATGGATAGCCCGACGCTGATCCTCAACGCGATGCTGATTTCCTTGCTGATGGGAGCCGCGACGGTGTCGGCTCCGGCCGTGGCACAGGACGCACCACGTACCTTCACGATTTCGCCGGACTACCGCTTCACCGAAGAAAACGGTGAAGCGCTTTACAACGCTACCTGCGCGGGATGCCATATGCCGGATGGAAAAGGCGCCCAGGGCGCGGGTCACTACCCGGCGCTTGCTGACAACCCGGCAGTCGAAGCAGCACCCTACGTCATCCTCAACGTACTGCACGGCCGAAAGGCGATGCCATCCTTTGGCGACGAAATGGATGACGATCAGGTCGCTGCTGTCGTCAACTACACGAGAACCCATTTCGGCAATCGATTTACCGGAGATGTCACGCCGAGCCAGGTTAGAAGTCTGCGCTGAGTTCACGTGGCATGGCTGTCGATGCGCAGCCTCTTTCCTGCGCCATCCTCCAGCCGGCTGCCAAAAAAGTGTCTGACGATATGCGCGGAAGCGCACAGAGTCATCTAAATCGAACCCATACTCTGTTCGGTGCAGCACACAGATCTCCACCGGACATCCGAGAGCCGTATTTCTGCATGTCCTTCACAAGCCCCAGTTCTACGAGCAATGGGGGAATGATCGCTCACGACACCAGGTCGACATCGGGGCCCCGCGCTACACCGCGGAAAGCAACTTCACGCAATCAGGTGCCACCGATGCGTCTTCGAGCCATCAAATATGCCTTGATTCTTGCCTGCGGGTGCATGGCTGTCGCGAATGTACTTGCCGCCGATGCTGCCGGCGTCGTGAAGACCCTTAAGGGCACGGTGCAGATCGAACGGGCTGGAGGGAGTTCGGGTGCGGCCATCGGCAGCGAGGTTTACGGCAGCGATCGCATAGTGACGGGCCCGGAATCTTCCGTCGGTATCACGCTGCGGGACGCCACCCAACTCTCTGCCGGCGCCAATACCATCCTCGAGCTCAACAAATTCGCGTTCAACACCACGACCCATGACGGAGTGCTCGACGCCTCCATCAAACGCGGTTCCCTGGCTGTGATTTCCGGGAAGTTGGCGAAGGCGAATCCGGATGCGGTCCGCTTCAGCACGCCGACTACCACGCTGGGCGTGCGCGGCACCGAATTCATCATCGAAGTCGGCGATAAATAAAAGGGAGAGGCACGTTGAAGGCTGCAACTCGACATCACGGGCTAGCCTTTGCCGCGGCATGCATCCTGCTGCCGTTCTTCGCCGGCTGCAGCACGCCGGACAAAATTATTCTATTGCCGGATCCCGATGGCAAAGTCGGAGCGGTCATTGTCCACAGCGCCACAGGAGAGCAGAAAATAGACAAGGCCTACGCCGGGGTCGACGTCACCAAGGGCGGCGCCATCGAAAAAACGATGGATAGCCAATCCACTGTGGAGACACGATATGGCGAGCTACTTGCGGCCCGGCCGCCTCGCCCCATGGCATTCACGATCTTTTTTCTCTTTGATTCCGCCACCGAATTGGCCCCTGAGTCGTCGGCCACGGTTAAACAGCTAAAAGCCGTCCTGGCGACGTGGCCCGCGCCGCAGCTCGTGGTGGTCGGTCATACTGATCTGGCGGGCTCTCAGGAATTCAATGACCAACTTTCCATGCAGCGGGCGAAGACGGTTGCAGCGTTCCTGATCAAGCAAGGCATCCCTGCCCGGCAAATAGAGACCGCGGCCCGGGGCAAGCGTGAGCCACTGGTGCCCACGGCAGATGGTGTTCCCAATCGCATGAACCGGCGCGCAGTCATCACAATCCAATGATCCGCGCCAGTCATCGGCGCTGAATGGCCTTTCCGCCGATGAAACGCTATTTCGACCCATGGCATGCCCGGATCAGGAATCTGCTGAAGGTCGCCCAGGGGCGTCCGGTGGCACTGGTGGTGTTGTTCGGCCTGAGCCTGCTCAACCTGTGCAGCGAATGGCCGAGCGACATAGCACGTCCAGCTTTCGTAGACACGCTCGATGAGACGCTTCCCGACTCCTTTAAAACAGCCCGGCAAATTCTGTTCGATCAGTATCAACGTCACTACCCACGGATTCCGACGGCTCAGCCGGTGACCATTGTCGAGATTGATGAGGAGACGCTCGCAACCGTCGGTCAATGGCCCTGGCCGCGAAATCGACTCGCGAGCCTGATCGATGCCATCGCGGCACTGAAACCGCTGGCTATCGGTCTCGACATTTACATGCCTGAGCCGGATCAGACCTCTCCCGACAAGGTGGCTGGCAATCTGCCAGAAACGGCTGCGGCGCTGGCCGCCGGCTTGCGGACCCTGCCCAGTCACGAAGCCATTCTCGCGAGATCGTTGCGCGCAGCGCCGACCATACTGGGTGCCGCGGCGCTCGATCATGCTGCCTTCGGCACCCGCACCGATCTGCGAAGCGCGCCGATCCGCGTTCATGGCACCGACCCGCTGGGCTACGTGCAGCGTTTCAATTATGTTCTCGGCAGCCTGCCGGAACTGCAGGCTGCGGCCCACGGACAGGCGATGCTGAGCGTAGCGCTCGAACAAGGCGTAGTCCGGCATATTCCGCTCGTCACGGGGTTGAGGGAGAAACTAGTCCCCGGTCTGCCGATGGAAATGCTCCGCCTCGCCACGGATTCATCGGCGATTGACGTCTTTGCGGATACATCGGGCGTAGAAGCGGTGGGGGTCGCCGATGTGCTGGTGCCCACGCAGCCCGGAGGGGATATCTGGTTGCATTTCGCTTCTATTCGGTCGACGCTGAGCCGCTACGTGTCGGCACGCGACGTCATGCAGGGATTAGTCGATCCGGAACGGATCCGGGACAAACTGGTGCTGGTCGGACTGACCGGTGCCGGCGTGACTGACATGCGCACGACGGCGCTGGGGGAACTGGTGCCGGGTATCGAGATTCAGGCGCAGGTCATCGAGACGATTGTCGAGGGACGGTTTCTGCGCCGCCCCACCTGGCTGAAATGGGCAGAATGCGCCTTCATCATGACGTTCGGGCTGCTGATCATCTGGTATGTGCCTCGCCCCCGATCCCGGTTCGCGGCGCTCATCAGAGCCGTACCCAAGGGCGTCGCCGCTCTGGGTATAGGCCTGCATCTTCTGAATCTTCTGTGCTGCTTCTTTATTTTCGTGCGCTTCGGACTGCTCGTCGATGCGGCCTCGATTTTCATTATCCTGTCCGCGGTCATGGGCTGCTTCCTGTCACCCGCGTTACTCCGCCTCGATGAACAACCATGAGTGTCATGGCGGAAGGCAGCTTCCTGCATCGGCAAACTCACACTCATCGACCCGGATCGGCCCCTCGTCTTTCGCACGAGAACCGTCCGCAATCGAGTGCAGAACGGACGTCCGCTGAGTATTCGACGAGTCAGTTGAAACGCAAACCCAGTACGCTCTAGCGCTTTCTACTGGGGAGACGGCGGATTCAAAAGCTTACTCAACGGCTTCAGTGGGCCGATTGGGAGCAGCGAGAATGTCATTAAGTGCGCTTTCCCCAAGGGAAGTGCCTCAAGCATTTCATGCGCTTGACTGACGCCCGTAACGTTCAGGATGAACGCCACCCCAGCCCGGTCCTGCAGTGAATACCACTGATCAATCTTGCCCTCGAGGTAGAGTTGCGCCGTATCGCGAACTTCGGTCGGAAGAATGCGTTGGACAAGTTGCATGTCCGTGCCCGGTGGAAAGGTGCCAATTGCCAATATCTTCGTGGTTGGCGTGGTTGGCATCGGAGTGGTTTGCGCCATGGAAACTCCAGCAGAAGCTGCCAGCACAGAGGCTGTTGTCAAATTAAGAAGAAAGCGTTTCATGCAACGTCCAGCACCGACATGTCGGCGGAGATTCCGGCCAGTTGGGCAAGATCGGCGGCGGCAGCAAGCCCACGCATGTGAAAGTTACGGCAACTCTTCAATACAAGGAGGCTGGCGCGAGGCCACACCCGATGCCGTATCCAGCGCTGCGGCTTCTGGTCCCGTCAGATAGCAATCGCGGAAGCGCTCATCGACGCGTTCCCACATCCGTTTCGAAAACAGCAGCGCTGCGTTGAGCGGGCGATGATTGATGACCACGGAATCCGTCTCGCCCTGTTCGTTCAGATGCGCGACGACCACCGTTTCGATCGGCACGCCCTCGATCTGCGACCGATAGGATTCCATGTACAAACCGTTGCCGATCTCGCCCTTGTAGCTGTGATGCTGGAATTCGTAGAGCGAAATCGCGTGTTTGATCACGGAGAGAATATCGGCTCGTCCCTCGATCGGACGCTTCAGGACGGTGGCTTCGAGCGTCGCGCTTTCGGCGAGCCTCGCCAGCCAGAGCGGCGGACCGCCTGCGGGCGCCAGCACGGGGGCTGTGTCGTTGAATTTCATGCTGGGGCTCCAGTTACGGTTTGCTCGTCATGCCTGCGCTAGCGGCATCGAGCGTTGCTTCGAGCGTGACGCGCGCCTTTTCGAGGCGGCGTCGCGCGAGGCGTCCAACGCCCGCGCCGCGCTCAGACTCGCCCGCCAGGAGCGCATGAATATCGGGCAGCATCCAGATCGCGCCGCGTGTGCCCCAGGCGCCATCCGGAATCTCGGTCGGGAAGACCCAGACGCGCGGCGCGACGTCATCGAACGGCCGGTTCTCCGCGCGCGCCACCGCTTCCGTGACGTTTCTGACGAGCGAGCGACGCGATTCGTCGGTGTATTGCCCTTCGGGTGCAGACGGAATGATCCGGTAGCGTATCGTGTTCGTGCGTTCGCCGCCGATGTAGATCGCAGCAGGCCGATGAAGATGGAACACGGTGACACGCTGTGCGATCGGATTGGCGGGATCGTACGCTTCCGCCTTGATGAGGATGTCGGTCAGTTCCTTGACGAGGCGCGCTTCGGCCTCGGGCGTCAAGGCGTCTTCGGGCCACAGTGCATCGATCATTGGCATGGTGCTGCTCCTGCTTTCAGGTCATTGGATGTGGCCATGATCGGGGTTTACTCGTGCGGCCGAAAGTGGCAGCATCGCCATTATTCAGGGAATTTCAGACACGCAATGGCCATCGTCCGCATCTGGGTCTATGACGGAATCCTCGCGTCCGGCGTCGCGGGCCCTGTTGACGTCTTCAGCGCGGCCAATCAGTTCCATGCGCGCAAGGCTGCACCGGGCACGACATCCGCGCCCGTGTTTGCATGGCGCGTGGAATCTCTCGACGGGCAACCCGTCACGGCTGCGTCGGGCCAGACCATTCACGTCGACGGCAAGATCGACCCGCGCAAACGGGCGGACGCCGTTCTGCTGACGGCACCGTTTTTCTCGAACATCGACGAGTTCATCGGGCGCCGCGAGCAGTTGAACGCGCTGTCTTCCGCACTGCGGCGTCAACGCAAGGCAGGTGCCGTGCTGGCGGCTTATTGCACGGCCAACTACCTGCTCGCCGAGGCGGGCCTGCTGGATGGCCGCGCCGCAACGACGCACTGGGCGAGAGCCGCGGACTTCGCGCGCCGCTATCCGCGTGTCGAAGTTCGCGCACAGGAACTGCTGATCGCGCAAGACGGCATCATCTCGGGCGGTTCCGTGACGTCGTATCTGAATCTCGCGGTGCGGCTCGTCGAAACATTCGCCGGCGAAGAACTCGCCACGATGACCGCGAAGGCGCTGTTGATCGACATGAACCGGACGTCGCAGGCTTCCTTTGCAACGCTTCTCGACGAACATGGGCATACCGACACGCTCGTCGCGCGCGCCCAACAGCAGATGGAGGCTACGTTGCAGCAGGGATTCCGGTTGAGCGATCTGGCGGCGTCGCTTGCTGTCAGCGAACGCACGCTCAATCGCCGTTTCAAGGAAGCCGTCGGGCTCGCACCGTTGACGTATCTGCAGAATCTGCGCATCGAGGTCGCGAAAAGGTTGCTGGAAACGCGGCCAATTGGGCTTGAGGCGGTGAGTCAGCGGGTCGGTTATGGCGATATCAGCACATTTCGGCAATTGTTCAAGCGCAAGACCGGGTTGTCGCCGAGTGAATATCAAATGCGGTTCTCGCGTGCCGCGGCGGAGAATATAGAAACCGAGTCAGGCCGCAACGGCAGCTGAGGCCTCGCGAGATCATCACGCCGCAGCCCTCGTCATTTCCCTCCCTCTTTCCCCGCACTGCCCTTTTGTATCGCAACGTATCTACACCAGATAGGGATACGCACGCTTACACACAAGCGACTTTCGGACACAAGCGGGATACGTTCATCCGCTCAAATACGCCCATCGCGAGCAAAACACCGCACCGCAAAAAACTGGGCTTACCGAGGTAGTGCATATGCAACACGAGTCGAACGGAACCGTTGAACTGGACCGCACCGCGGATGAACCGCTGAGCAGCCAGATCGCGCGCAATTGTCTGCTGACGCGCGCCCGGCAGATCTCCCGCGTCTTGACCTCCGTTTATGACGATGCGTTGCGTCCGTTCGGCATCGTGGCGCCGCAGTTCTCATTGCTCGTGCTGATCGCGGAGTTCGGGCCCATTAGCCGCTCAGATCTGGGCCGACGGAATCATCACGAGCGCTCGACGCTGACAAGGAATCTGCAGCCGCTGATCGCGCAGGGCTGGGTCGCCGAGGGCGTCCCGGCAAGCGATGGTCGAAGCCGCCCTCTCTCGCTCACGCACGAAGGCAAGGCGCTGCTCAAAACCGCCGCGAGCGCTTGGTCGGCTGCACAGAGCCACGCGACGCACCTCCTCGGCGAAGGCTGCGCCCATGAACTCATGAATATCGCGCGCAAATTGCCGCTGCGCATGGTCTGAAATTTTTCGGTCGATGTTGCATATGCAAGATTGACCAACGTCTGGTACCCCTCCCCCCTCGTCAAGGAGTTTGTCATGAAAGTCGTCAAAGCCGCCGCCGTCCAGTTCAGCCCGGTGCTCTATAGCCGTGAAGCAACCGTCGCCAAGGTCGTGCAGAAGATCCACGAACTGGGCCAGAAGGGCGTGCAGTTCGCCACCTTCCCCGAAACGGTCGTGCCTTATTACCCTTACTTTGCGGCCGTCCAGACGGGCATCGAGCTTCTGTCGGGCACCGAACATCTGCGCCTGCTCGAACAGGCTGTGACTGTGCCGTCCGCTGCTACCGACGCGATCGGCGAAGCCGCGCGAAAGGCCGGCATGGTCGTGTCCATTGGCGTCAATGAGCGCGACGGCGGCACGCTGTACAACACACAATTGCTCTTCGATGCGGACGGCACGCTAATCCAGCGCCGCCGCAAGATCACGCCGACGCATTTCGAACGCATGATCTGGGGCCAGGGAGATGGCTCGGGCCTGCGCGCAGTCGACAGCGCAGTCGGCCGCATCGGCCAGCTCGCATGCTTCGAGCACAACAACCCGCTCGCCCGCTACGCGATGATCGCCGACGGCGAGCAGATCCACTCAGCGATGTACCCGGGCTCGGCCTTTGGTGAGGGCTTCGCCCAGCGGATGGAAATCAATATCCGCCAGCATGCGCTCGAGTCCGGCGCTTTCGTCGTCAACGCGACGGCGTGGCTGGATGCCGACCAGCAGGCGCAAATCATGAAGGACACCGGTTGCGGAATCGGTCCGATCTCGGGCGGCTGCTTCACCACGATCGTCTCTCCTGACGGCATGCTGATGGCCGAGCCGCTTCGCTCGGGTGAAGGCGACGTGATCGTCGATCTCGACTTCACGCAAATCGACCGTCGGAAACTGCTGATGGACTCGGCCGGCCACTACAACCGCCCCGAATTGCTGAGTCTGATGATCGACCGTACGCCGACCGCGCATGTTCACGAACGCGCTTCGCACCCGATGATCGTCAACGACCAGGGTTCCGACGATCTGCGCACCCAGGCTGCATGACCTGCGAACTTCGAATTGCCCCTCTATCGAAGGAGAATTTGCTTTGAAAGCAATGATCAGGACCGGCTGCGCGAGTATCGTCGTTGCGGCGCTGATGGCGGCCGCTTCCCCAGGCTACACGCAGACGTCCGCAACAGATACGCCAGTTGCAACGCATTCGCGCAAGCAGGCGGCCGCAAAGACTGACGTCTCGGACGGGACGCTGGTGAAGTCGCTGCCCGAATTCAGAAATGGCTATGCAACCGTGAACGGCGTACGGCTGCATTATGTGGTCGGCGGCAAGGGCGAGCCGCTCGTGTTGCTGCCCGGTTGGCCCGAAACGTGGTGGACCTTCCACAAGATCATGCCGGCGCTCGCCGAGCACTACACCGTGATCGTGGTGGATCTGCGCGGCATGGGTGCGTCGTCGAAACCCGTTGACGGCTATGACAAGAAAACGATGGCCGCTGATATCCATGAACTGACGCAATCGCTTGGATACGACAAGGTTGCGATCGCGGGACACGACATCGGCTCGGCTGTGGCGTTCGCCTACGCGGAGAACTATCCGGAAGCCACCGACAAGCTGGTGATGATGGAGTTTCCGCATCCCGACGATAGCCTGCAGACTTTTCCGCTTCTACCCGCCCAGGGCGGATACGGTGACAGGCTGGGTTCGGCGCGCCCGAACCTGTGGTGGTTCGCGTTCAATCAGGTCAGAGGTTTGCCGGAGAAGCTGCTGGCAGGCCGCGTCCGGCTTGAACAGGACTGGCTCTTCCACTACTTTCTTGTGAATGAGAAAGCAGTCGACGCGCGCGACCGCGCCGTGTACGAGCACGCCTATAACAGCGCCGCCGCGATCCGCGCAGGCAACGCGTGGTATCAGGCCTTCCCTCAGGACGTCAGCGACAACAAGGATTATGGACAGCTACAAATACCCGTTCTCGTGATGGGCGGTCCCGCATACAAGTGGATGAAAATGGTCGTCGGAGAAAAGGCGGTCAATATGAGCGCCGTCGACGTAGAAAACAGTGGGCACTTTATCCAGGAGGAGCAGCCCGAGCTGGTTACGAAGACAATGCTCGGTTTTCTGCAAGGCGCCCGCGAATGATGACCCGATCGTCGCGTTGATCGACGTATGCACGCGCACGTTTTCATATACACGTGTGTATATGCATACATAAATGAAATGAAGTTTTTCCTTGAAAGGATGTGATATGACAACGAAACCTGCCCATGATCGGCCTATTCTCGTGACGGGTGCCGGAGGCGCAATTGGCGGCATTGGCCGCAACGTGACAACGTCATTGCTCGCGAAGGGCTATAAAGTGCGGGCGCTGGTCCGCAAAGAAGACGAACGCGCGGACGAGTTGCGCCGCCTTGGCGCCGAAGTCATGGTCGGCGATCTGACCGATCTCGCCTCGATGCACCGTGCGATCGAAGGGTGTTCGCGCATCTATTTCGGCATGTCCGTCTCTGCAGACTATCTCGAAGCAACCGCCAATTTTGCTGCGATAGCACGTCATCATGGCGTCGAAGCCATCGTGAACATGTCGCAGATGACGGTCACGGAAATGAGCATCACGGAGACCACCGACAGTCCCCAGCACAAGCTGCACTGGCTCGCCGAGCAGGTCTTGCAGTGGTCGGGGCTGCCCGTCGTCACGGTACGGCCGACGGCGTTTCTCGAGAGCTTCTTCCTGACGCTTGGCGCAGCCGGCGTGCGCGACAACGACGAACTCGCACTGCCGCTCGGCAATAGCAAGACTTCGCCCATTTCAGCCGTTGACGTCGCAAATGCCGTATCAGTGATTCTCGAAGACCCGGCGCCGCATATCGGCAGGATCTATAACCTGACGGGCCTCGAATCGAATGATCTCGAGCACGCCGCGCGCGTCTTTTCGGACGCGCTCGGCCGGCCCATCCGTTACCGCAACGTGCCTGTCGCGCCGTGGTCGGACAAATTGCGCGAACTCGGCATTCCCGCTCACGTCGTCGACCATCTGGCCGTGATGGCCGACCTGCACGTTCAGGGGCGGTATGACCGCATGACGAACGACCTGTTCGAACTCACGGGCCGCAAACCCATGAGCATGTATGACTTCGTGAGACTGCACATCGCAGACTTCACGCGCAACGCAACACGCTGATCCAAGGCAGGAGACCGATCCCATGTCAAAAGACACGCCCCAATCCTCATCGCGCCGGCACTTTGTCGGTATGGCGGCCGCGGCGCTCGCGGCAGGCTCGCTGAGCCGGCTCGCCTTCGCGGAAACGAGCCCGGCAATCGGCAAGATCACCGAACCCGCGAACGGCGACAAGACGGCGATCCGGCCATTCCGCGTTCACGTCCCCGACTCGCAGCTCGTCGACATGCGGCGCCGCATCAAGGCCACGCGCTGGCCGGATCGCGAGACGGTGCCCGACGAATCACAGGGCATTCAGCTCGCCACCATTCAGGGACTCGCGCAATATTGGGCAACCGGCTACGACTGGCGCAAATGCGAAGCGCGGCTGAATTCGTATCCGCAGTTCATCACTGAGATTGACGGACTCGATATCCATTTCATCCACGTGCGGTCGAAGCACGAAAACGCGATGCCGTTGATCGTGACCCACGGCTGGCCCGGCTCGATCATCGAACAGTTCAAGATCATCGACCCGCTCGCCAATCCGACTGCGTACGGCGCGCCGGCTTCGGATGCCTTTCATCTCGTGATCCCATCATTGCCCGGTTACGGCTTTTCGGCGAGACCTACCACAACGGGCTGGGGACCGGAGCGCACCGCGCGCGCGTGGGTCACATTGATGAAACGCCTCGGCTATGAGCGCTTTGCTTCGCAGGGCGGCGATCTCGGCGGGATTGTCACGAACATCATGGCCAAACAGGCGCCGCCTGAACTGATCGGCATTCATGTGAACTTCCCTGCCTCCGTTCCGGCGGAGATTCTGAAGTCGCTGGCCGCGGGCGACGCGATGCCTGCCGGCTTATCGGACGAGGAAAAGCACGCGTATGAGCAGTTGAGTGCCAACTTCAAAAAGAAGCGCGGCTACGCTTTCGAAATGGGCACGCGCCCGCAGACGCTGTACGGACTCGCCGACTCGCCCGTCGCGCTGGCTTCCTGGCTACTCGACCACGGCGACGGCTACGGCCAGCCCGCGGCGGCGTTGAGCGCAGCCGTGCTCGGTCATCCCGTCAACGGTCATTCAGCAGGCGCGCTGACGCGAGACGACATACTCGACGACGTCACGCTTTACTGGCTGACCAACACCGGCATCTCGGCGGCGCGCTTCTATTGGGAGTCGCACGCGAATTTCTTCCTCGCGGCCGACGTCAACGTGCCTGCCGCTGTGAGCGCCTTTCCGGGAGAAAACTACCAGGCGCCGAAGACCTGGACCGAAAAGGCCTATCACAACCTGATTTACTTCAACAAACCCGAAACGGGCGGGCACTTCGCGGCATGGGAAGAACCGATGATCTTCGCGAACGAAGTGCGCGCGGGATTAAGGCCCTTGCGCGCCTAAAGTGCGAAGCGCTCCGACGCGCATGCGTCGGAGCGCTCCTCGATGTAACCGCGCTAGTCGGGTCCATGCGATGTTGTTCGCATTGATCTGCCGTTTGGTTCGCCCCCGGGTCCGCTTGCGAAACACGGATTTTCGACGAACCCTGGCGCGTATGTCCGATATTCCTCGAAAGATGGCAATATTGCCACTCCCGCTCGTTTCGGCAAAGCCCGACAATTAGGCGACTTTCCATTTCCGGAACCAAAACATGACTGGAAACGCCTATTTCTCGACAAACCTGCTGCTTGCCTATGCAGCGTATTTCGTTGGCACCGCGAGTCCCGGGCCGAGCAACCTTGCAATTATGTCCATCGCGGCCAGTCACGGCCGGAAAGCGGCGTTGATGTTCGCACTCGGTGTCATCTCGGGGTCGATGTTTTGGGCGACGGTGGCAACGCTAGGCGTCTCGGCTGCCCTGATCGCCTATTCTCAATTCATCATTGCAGTAAAGATTTTTGGTGGTCTATATCTCTTATGGCTAGCCTTCAAATCCGGACGCAATGCGCTTGCGACAGCGGCTGAATCCGTACTGAACGTGGAACGAACACCGACATTGACGAGCGTCTACGCCCGCGGAGCAATGCTCCATCTCACCAATCCGAAAGCCATCCTCGTGTGGGTTTCAATTGTTGCTCTATCGTCGAACAGCACGGGATCAGCCCATAGTGCTGTAATTCCAGGTTGTGCGGCCATCGGATGTCTGGTGTTCGGCGGTTACGCCATACTGTTTTCAACGGACTCGGCTCGCAGGTTGTACGTGCGGACCCGTCGTGCCCTGGAAGGATGCCTGGCCGTAGTATTCGGGATTGCCGGCATCAGACTTCTGGCGTCGCGTGTCTAGCTAGTTTCAGTACCTTCGCTTGTCCAATGCCATACCGCGGGGGAGTCCTGCTATTTCGGTCGAAAGTACGCATCCGCGTGTAGTGAAGCCATGACATTCACGGCGATAGAGGCGGGAATATCAGGAAGCCGCCTACAACTACGCGTTCCCGGACAAGAAGCACGTGCACATTCATTCGAGCTGCGACGCCAGGCTGGCAGAACGTGTCGCTGGCTCTCACGCGTAGCGCGTAGCGCGACGTTGTCTGGGCGGAATGCGCCCCGCTCTTCGTGTATAAAGGAGGAAGCCTGTACTACGGGAGCCCGCCGTGCCCGAAACCCCGCCGTCAACCACGAACTCAACCGCTGAAGGTCAGAACCCGTCCTTGCCGCGAATCATCAAGCCTTGGGCCATCGGCGGCGCAATCGTGCTGTTGCTCGGCGTTTTGCTGCTGCTCTTCAACCCGTTCCACAAGAGCCCGGATGAACGGGCGCTGAGCGAACTGGGATTCATCAAAGGCACCTGCAACGACAGCGACGCGTCGACAGCCAAGCCCGACTCGGAATGCCTGGCGTTCCGGGCGAAACCGACAATGACGGCATCTCAGGTCGCGGCCGCTTTGCCACATCTAAAGAATTCCGACCGCAAGATCGAACTGAATCTGCGAGGCACCCAGATCGATAACGTCGATTCGCTGAAGGAACTGGACGATCTGGAATCGCTTGACCTGACGGACACGCCCGTCTGGAACATCGACGCCCTGAAGGAAATGCACTCGCTGAAAAGGCTCGTGCTCCATCGCACCGAAGTCGAAAACATCGCCGCGCTAAAAGGGCTGACCGGTCTGCAATCGCTGAACCTCTGGGATACCCGCGTCTCGAATCTCGACGCGCTCAAGAACCTGCGCGATCTGCGAGAACTCGACCTGCGGGATACACAGGTTCGCGATCTCAATCCGCTCGAAGATTTGCCTCATCTGGAAACGCTCAAACTCGGGGGCGCGAGGAACGTCCGGAACGTCGACGCGCTCAGCCAACTCGCCTCCTTGCAGACGCTCGACCTCAACGAAACCCAGGTCGACAGCATCAGTGAGTTGAAAAAGCTCCGCAGTCTGCAAGCGCTCTATCTAGCGAACACGCCGCTGCGAGACATCGACGCACTAAAAGGAATGTCCTCGCTCAGGACGCTCGTGCTGGACGGCTCGAAGGTCGATGATATCGACGCGGCGCAGGGCATGCTCCAGATGGACACGCTGGTGCTCGCTCGCACGCAAGTGACGAACATCGATTCATTGAAGGGGCTCACCCGTCTGCAAAGACTCAATCTCGCCGACACCCGGGTCGAGAACATCGAGGCGCTGACAGACCTGAAAAGCCTGCGAATGCTCAATCTCTTTCGCACCAGGGTTCGAAACATCGATCCACTGCGAGGCTTGACTGGTCTGCAGGAACTCTACCTTGCGAACACCCCTGTCGAAGACGTCGACGCGCTGAAAGGGCTCACTGGTCTGCGAGAACTCGTTCTGTATGGCACCCAGGCCAGGAACGTCGACGATCTCAAAGCGGCGCTTCCAAAAACGCGAATCGTGTGGTGATCATTCGACATTTTTTCAACAGGTGCGCCGGGTCAAACAGCAGCGCCCCAGATTTTGATAGTCCTTATCCGACGGCACGCGACAACTGCAGCGCTCGAGTCGACGCAATTCGACATAAAAGCCCCGCCAGGTTTGGATCCCCCACACCCCTGCCATGGCCTACCCATCATCCTACCCATACAGCAAAATCAATAGCCGCGACAAACCAGAAAAAGGCGCGCATGGCGCTTCCGATTCGGACGTTGCGGGCTACCTCGAATCCCCACTCGATTGTCGACAGCATGCCCTACCGCAAATACTGACGCCACTTGGAGCCCGTTGGTACAGGTCAATACCGAAAGTTGCCCCACCACCCGACGCATGCCCCACGCAAATTCCTCTTTAGTCCCTGCATTCACTTTTTTGCTGTCAACTGTTTCTATCAGCACTGCGCGGATGTGTTTAAGATCGGCGTTCAAGTCACAGTTGCCGAGTCGTCTCGACCGGTAGTGTCTTTGCCTACGTGGCCGAAGACGTTACGCCAGATATCCTCGCTGCGGCAAAGGGTCTCGGTGGGGGGTTCCCGATCGGTGCGTGCCTTGCAACTGAAGCGGTCGGGTCTGTCATGCAGCCCGGGACGCATGCATCAACGTTCTGTGGCAACCCGTTGGCCACGGCTGTAGCCAGCGAGGTGCTCGATATCATCAATGCCCCGGCGTTTCTGGAGCGGTAACGCGGCGAAGAGCAACGTGTCTCCTGCATTCACGTCGTATCAACGGCGAGCGTCTGGGATCCGGCTATTCCGTATCTTGGACATCCTCCAACACCAAGTCGAAATCACCATTGCAAAACTAATATGACAAGCGCCTCTCAACTCGCGACGCGGACCAGTCACGACGAACGGGAGCGCCTGCTCCGAATGCTCGCGGCGGTAACTTTCCTCATCTTTTTTCAGGCGTATATGGTCGCGCCGATCATACCCGCCCTGTCTCAGACTTTCAGTACGTCAGTTCAAACCGTCGCCCTGATCGTACCTGCGTATCTCATTCCATATGGTATGGCGACGCTAGTCTATGGCCCTCTGGCCGATCGCTTTGGTGTGCGCCGGGTAATTTCCGCGTCATTGACAGCATTTACGGTCCTCGCGATGGCCACGGCCACAGCCACGTCCATCGAGCAAATTACCGCGTGGCGGATACTAACCGGTCTCGGCGCGAGCGGTGTCGTTCCACTCGCACTCGTGCTCGTAGGCCGGCTGTTCCCCTATGAACAGCGGGGACGGCCTCTTGGCTGGTTGTTCGGTGCCATGGCAGGGGGCATGGCAGTAGGCTCTGGGATACCGAGCAAGGCGGCACGGCGCTTAATCTCTTCGGCATTCCGGACATGGCCGCCGAGACGACCCGCTACCGCGTGGCGATTCCCCACCTCGGCAGCTTGATCCTCACGCATAGCTGGGACGGCGCAATCGTCGGCATGAAATCCGTTCCTCCCGCAGACCGGCCGAATTCCACGCTGATCTTCTGGACTTTCCGCATCATGGCAGGACTTGGCATGCTCATGGCGTTGATGGCCATCGCCGGCTTTGTGCTGCGCCGACGTAACCGTCTGTTCAACTCGAAGTTGTTTCAGCGCTTTGTGCTGGTAATGGGACCATCCGGATTCATTTGTTTGCTCGCGGGTTGGATCACTACCGAAGCCGGCCGGCAGCCGTGGGTAGTCTATGGCGTCATGCGCACTTCGCAAGCGCTCTCGCCCATCACCGCGCAACAGGTCGGTGTATCGCTCTTCGCGTTCGTCGTGGTCTATTCGCTCGTCTTCGGCACCGGCATCTACTACATGATCAAGCTTGCCTGCACCGGCCCCGCCCTCACACCCGAGGCCGGCGGCAGCGGAGCCAGCATTTCATTGCAGCGCAGCCGGCACCCTACCGCCACACCGGTTAGGGAAACCGCAAAGATCGCTATTGACCGTCACTAAATTTTCTACCGGACCTACGCCATGGATATCACCATCTGCTGGGCGGCAATCATTGCCTTTGGTGTCTGCATGTACATTGTGCTCGACGGCTTTGACCTGGGCATCGGCATCCTCTTTCCCCTATTTCCTCGCGACAATGATCGCAACCGGATGATGAGCAGTGTCGCACCGGTATGGGACGGTAACGAGACCTGGATGGTACTGGGAGGCGCCTCGCTGTACGCGGTGTTCCCTATGGTCTACTCGGTCGTTTTATCCGCGCTCTATATTCCGCTGCTTTTCATGGTGATCGGCCTGATTTTCCGCGGCGTTGCGTTCGAGATCCGTGGCAAGGCGCGCAGATCCCGCCAGTTGTGGGATCTCGCTTTCATGGGTGGATCTGGCTGCGCGACGTTCTTCCAGGGCGTAGTCCTCGGCTCCTGGCTGTCAGGCATCCCCGTTGCCAACGGTCAGTTCGCCGGTCACGCATTCGACTGGTTCACACCTTTCAGTCTTTTCACTGGCCTCGCGTTGCTCGTTACCTACGCGTTGCTTGGTTGCTGCTGGCTCATCGCGAAAACCGATGGAGACCTTCAGCGCAAGTTGTACCGCGTTGTACTCCCCCTAACCGCCCTCCAGGTGCTCACGATTATCGTGGTCACGCTGTGGACACCGCTTCTCGCGCCGATGTTCGCGACCCGCTGGTTCGATTCGTCCGTTCTGCGTTGGCTGATCCCTGTCCCGGTTCTGGTCGCTGTTTGCACTTGGGGAATGCACAAGGCTGTCCACGCGCGCCACGGCATCACACCGTTTCTGCTTGCGCTTGGATTCGTCCTGCTGGGCTATATCGGGCTGCTTGCCACCATCTGGCCGTACGCGATCCTTCCTGGCATCACGATCTGGCAAGCAGCAGCACCTCATTCGAGCCAGGCCTTCACGCTGGTCGGTGCGGTAATCATCGTGCCAATCATCCTTGCCTATACAACGCTTGGGTATCGCGTCGTCTTCCGCGGCAAGACGGATCATGCGGAACTTCACTACCACTGACACCGATATCTCCCGTCGCTCGACCGCACGTGGATTCCCCGTGTGCCCAGACATCGGACTTGCCGAATCGACACAGGCTGTTCATTCGACCGTCGGGGGCGTTTCGAACGAATGGAACGGTGCCGGGCTGGGAATCGTCCACTCCAGTCCCTCAGCACCATCCCATGGCTTCGCCGACGCCTTCGCCAGACCCGTTCCGCGATAGGTAGGCAACGCAACCCAGAACAGAAAGTAAACCTGCATCAATCCAAAGCCAAACGCGCCAATTGTCGCTATCTGGTTGAAGTCGGTAAATTGAGCCGGGTAGTCCGCATACCGCCGGGGCATCCCGGCAAGTCCGAGAAAATGCATGGGGAAAAAGCAATGTTGAAGAAGATCATCGAACCCCGCCACATTGTCGCGGTCCAGTTGAAGACCTTCACGCCGGTCGGCACCGCGATCGTCATCGTCGCGTACATGAAGAAGAGCTGTCCGGTCACAGGCATTCCGGTCACGAACATGTGGTGCGCCCACACCATAAAGGAAAGGATCGCGATTGACGAGGTTGCATACACCATTGAAGAGTAGCCAAACAATGGTTTGCGCGAGAAGGCAGGTATAACCTGAGAAATCATGCCGAAACCCGGCAGGATCATGATGTAAACCTCGGGGTGACCAAAGAACCAGAAAATGTGCTGATACAGCACCGGGTCACCACCGCCAGCCGCGTTGAAGAAAGACGTACCGAAGTGGCGGTCGAACAGCAGCATCGTCACCGCACCTGCCAACACCGGCATGACGGCAATCAGCAGGAACGCCGTAATGAGCCAGGTCCACACGAACATCGGCGTCTTCATGAGCGTCATGCCAGGCGCACGCATGTTCAGCACCGTCACAATGATGTTGATCGCGCCCATGATCGAAGATGCACCCGCAATGTGAATCGCGAAGATTGACAGATCCATTCCCGGACCCATCTGCGTCGACAACGGCGCATACATCGTCCATCCCGCCGCAGCCGCGCCGCCCGGCGCCCAGAACGAACCGAGCAGCAGCACGCTGGACACCGGCAACAACCAGAAACTCAGGTTGTTCATGCGTGCAAACGCCATATCGGAAGCCCCGATCTGCAGCGGAATCATCCAGTTTCCGAAGCCCACGAACGCAGGCATGATCGCTCCGAAGATCATGATGAGGCCGTGTTCCGTGACGAGCTGGTTAAAGAACTCCGGCCGCATGATCTGCAGGCCAGGCTCAAACAACTCAGCCCGGATCATCAGGGCCATCACACCACCGATCATCAGGTTAGTCATCGCGAACAGCAAATAGAGCGTCCCGATATCCTTGTGATTCGTCGCAAATATCCATCGGCGCCACCCGATTGGAACAGCATGCGCGCCGTGGTGATCGACGACAGTATCGGCAGAGACTTCACTCATTTTTCTTATCCAGATCAGGAGAATGTTGGATGACAGCCGAAGGCGCTCTACCTACTTACTCAGGAGCAGATGGCGGGGACGGTTGTCGGTGCGGATGGACAATAAGTCGCGGAATCTGGAGGGGAATGGCCCTTTTCATCTTCTACGAAGCATAAGAAAATGACGTCGGTTGCCAAAGCAGCAGATCGGAATTCTTTTATCGCAGCAGTTCTCACGAACGGAGACGATAAAGCCAATGACACGGTACGAAACACTTGCAAGCGCAATGGCTACCGAAATCCGCTCGGGCAGCATTGCCGTCGGCTCGCGTATGCCCTCCTTACGTCAGGTGATCGCACAACACGGCGTCAGCCAATCAACGGCATCACGGGCGTACTACCTCCTGGAAGAATGGGGGCTCGTACGGGCTCAGGAACGTTCAGGCTATTACGTCGCACCCGGCGCGGGTATCAACAGCGGGTCACGGCATCGCGCCCCCTCGCCAGTTGAAACCAGCAAGGTGGACATCAGCGACCTGGTCTTCTCGGTACTTGATGCCGCAAAGCAGCCTGGAATCGTGCCACTTGGGTCTGCCTTCCCCTCACCGTACCTCTTCCCTTTGCCAAGACTTGCGAAGTCGCTCGCCCATGCCGCGCGCCTCATCAGCCCATGGAGTACGGTCGTCGATTTGCCGCCAGGCAACGAGCACCTGCGACGGCAGATTGCACTTCGCTACATGGGTATGGGCATCTCGCAGCCTATGGAGGAGATCGTCGTCACCAACGGGGCTCTTGAAGCGCTGAATCTTTGTCTCATGGCCGTGACGCGTCCAGGTGACGTCGTTGCCGTGGAGTCGCCCGGCTTTTACGCAGCCCTTCAGGCGATCGAGCGCCTCGATCTGCGCGCTGTCGAGATTCCGGTTGATCCGGTTACTGGCCTCGACCTCGATGCGCTTTCCGACGCGTTGGACAAACATCCAATCCGGGCCTGCTGGTTCATGACGAACTTCCAGAATCCCACAGGCGTCACACTTTCACTCGAGAAGAAGAAAACGCTGGTCGAATTGCTCGCGAAACACGAAGTCCCGCTGATCGAGGACGATGTCTACGGAGAGTTGCATTTCCAGGCAGAATATCCCCTACCCGCGTTGGCTTTTGACCACAAAGGCCTTGTCATGCATTGCGGATCGTTTTCCAAGACCCTTGCTCCCGGCTACCGGATCGGTTGGGCCTCTGCTGGCCGGTTTACCGACCGGGTACAAAAACTAAAACTGATGACCACGTTGTCGGCCAGCATTCCCGTTCAAGCCGGCATTGCTGATTACCTTCAACACGGTGGTTATGATCGACACCTGAGGAAAGTTCGCAGCGCGTTGCGTACCCAGTTGCAAGAACTCGACACCTCGATTCGTCGATGGTTGCCTCAAGGCGTGCGCAGGGCGCATCCTACCGGGGGATATTTCATCTGGCTTGAGTTCCCGGAACCCATCGATGCGATGGAGCTTCACCGCCTTGCGATTGAGCGCGGAATCAGCCTTGCTCCCGGGCCGATTTTCTCAGCCACCCATGCGTTCGAGAATTGCATCCGCCTGAACTACGGACATCCTTGGACCCCTCATATTGACGACGCGATACGTTCCTTGGGGAAGTTGCTTGTGCACCCGTCAGTGCGCCGCGCACCCTGAAACCTGGCGGGGCGACTCACAAATATCGCGATGCAAATTAGCAGACTGGCAAAACACACCTTCAGACGACAGTAGTTCGGCGGTCTTGAACTTTCTTAACTGCTACGCCGTTACAGACGGCAACTGCTTCTTGTAGCGAAGGCCGTCTCACATTATTGTCGTTAGCGCATTGAAGTGCTTTGTACTCGGGTAGTCTGCTTTCCATATCGACCATGTACGAATACAACGAATTTGATAAGGCGTTCCTGCTGAGCCGCGCCGCGCAGTTTCGCGACCAGATCGAACGCTGGCAAGACGGCAAGCTGAGCGAAGACGAGTTCCGCCCACTGCGCCTGCAAAACGGCTGGTATGTGCAGCGGCATGCCCCCATGCTGCGCGTCGCTGTTCCGTACGGAGAATTATCGAGCGCACAGCTTCGCGTGCTGGCGCGCGTAGCGCGAGACTACGACGAGCCTGCGGCAGACGTCTACCGCGCGGCGCTGGAAGCGCAGAGCAAACTGGGCACTGCGCACCTGCCAACACATCACGCCCATTTCACAACACGCACCAATGTCCAGTTCAACTGGATTCCACTGTCGAAAGCGGCCGATGTTATGGACCTGCTCGCTACAGTCAACATGCATGGCATCCAGACAAGCGGAAACTGTATCCGCAACATCTCCTGCGATGAACGCGCTGGTGTCGCACCAGACGAAATTGAGGATCCGCGCCCATTCGCCGAAATCATGCGCCAGTGGACTACCTTGCACCCTGAATTTGCGTTCCTGCCTCGCAAGTTCAAGATCGCGATTTCCGGCGCCAGTGAAGACCGTGCCGCCACAGAATGGCATGACGTAGGGCTTTGCCTACGGTACGGAGACAACGGCGAAATGGGTTTTCGCGTCACCGTCGGCGGTGGTATGGGTCGCACGCCTGTGATCGGTACGGTACTGCGGGAATTTCTGCCCTGGCGGCACATCATGAATTACATAGAGGCCGTGGTACGCGTATATAACCAATACGGTCGTCGAGACAACAAGTACAAAGCGCGGATCAAGATTCTCGTAAAGTCTGAGGGTCAACGCTACATCGACGAGGTCGAAGCAGAGTTTCGCCAGATTGTCGAACACGACGGTGGCCCCCACACCATTCCGCAGGCGGAACTCGATCGTGTCAGCGCGTATTTCATTCCGCCACCGCGGACCGCTTCCGGTCGTCCGGTGGATCCGCAGGTGGCGGCGACGCTGCGCACGACCGCCGCTCAGACACCCCAGCTCCAGCGCTGGCTGGAACGCAACGTCGCGCCTCACAAGGATCCGTCGATGCGGATCGTGACGCTGTCGTTCAAGCGCCTGCTTCAGGCACCTGGCGACGCGTCGGCCGATCAGCTCGACCTCGTGGCCGATCTGGTCGACCGCTTCTCCGCCGGAGAAGCGCGCGTCACGCATACACAGAACATCGTGCTGCCGTGGGTTCACGCGAACGATCTCCTGCCATTATGGGAAGCGGCGCGCGGCGCGGGACTTGCCAGCGCCAACGTGCACCTGCTCACAGACATGATCTCGTGCCCCGGAGGAGATTTTTGCGCGCTCGCCAATGCCCGGTCGCTTCCGATCGCGCAGGCTATCACCGAGCGTTACCAGGACCTGGATGAACTCAATGACATCGGGGAAATCGACCTGCACATCAGCGGCTGCATCAATTCGTGTGGTCATCACCACAGCGGCCACATTGGGATTCTCGGCGTCGACAAGGACGGCCAGGAATGGTACCAGGTGACGCTCGGCGGTTCCGATGGCTCCTTGGCAAGTGGTGCTACTCAGCCGGGAAAAGTAATCGGACCATCGTTCTCGGCGCACGAGGTCCCTGACGTAATCGAGGCGCTACTTTCGACCTATCTGGATATCCGGGCGGATTCGAGCTCACGGCGCGAGTCCTTCATTCAAACGGTTCGGCGCGTTGGGCTGGATCCATTCAAGGCCGCGGCGAACAGCGCTCGCTCGATAACAGAGAAAACAGCATGACTAGCCCGACACGCATCAGACTTTTAACATCCTTCGACCATGCGCTGGATTCCGGCGAACTCGTGGTTGTAATCGCAAATGACATTGATCCTGTCTCACGCAAGGATGAGATCGAGAACGCAGAGCGTGTCGAACTGCACTTTCCACAATTCACGGACGGTCGAGCGTACAGTCAGGCATACCTGATACGCCGGCGACTACTTTTCAAAGGCGACTTGCGAGCGACTGGCGATGTGCTGGCCGATCAGCTCATCCAGATGGAGCGAACAGGTTTTTCCAGTGCAGTTTTGAAAGACGGTATCGACCCCGTTGATGCGCAGCGGCAACTGGACCGTTTTCCGGCGTTCTACCAAGGTGACATTGTTCACGAGGCGCCGTTCCTGCGAGCCGACTCATCGAAAAGCGAGGTGTGACAACAAGCAGGCTTGGAGTCAGGGCCGACGCTCTGGCAAGCCGTTAAACCTACGCTCGCGCCAGCCACCGAGTCCACCATCTGCGGCGCCATCTGCAACCGGTCTCGGACGCCATCCTTCCGTTCCTGGGAGCCGTTTTTGCGGCGGTAATGACATAAGGGAGAGTTTTAGCTTTTGCGTCTCGATACACCGCCAGCATGCAATTTGGCATTCGTCGCGCAGCAGAACAGCAACACCACTGCTTACGGCGCCGATACCAGCAGCACGTCGCAATCAGGCAAGTAAGAATTCAGCCGGCCCGCCCGGCGTCCTGAAACAGGCCCGTATCTTGTATGAGAGCGGGCCTTTGCTATTGCAGTTGATATCTCCGTCTCCGGGTTCCGGTGACAACGCCCGGAAGTGTTCGTCCGTCGAACCTACGCGACGCGAAAAGGATCGTCGATGGAATATGCGGGTCGGGTAAACCACCTCGGTCCCTCCTCGGTCATGTAGAAGTGATCTTCGTGCCTCACTCCAAATTCGCCGGGAATGCAGATCATGGGTTCATTGCTAAAACACATCCCAACTTCCAGCAGCGTTTCGTCGTTCCCCACCAGATACGGCGCCTCATGCAAGTCGAGGCCAATGCCGTGGCCAGTCCGATGCGGCAAACCCGGTAGCTGATAGCCAGGACCGAATCCATAGGTTTCCAGGCAACGTCTCGCCGCGCGATCGACCTCTGCACATGAAACACCCAACTGTGCAGCATCAAAAGCAGCGGCTTGTGCTGCCTTTTCTGCGTTCCATACAAATCGCTGCCGATCGTTTGCATCACCGAAAACGTAGGTGCGCGTGATATCGGAAACATAGTTCTTGTACTTGCAGCCGGTGTCGATCAGGACCACGTCATTGCGTTTGAGAACTTGCGGCTCTTTGACCCCATGTGGATAGGATGTTGCCTCCCCAAACAGAACGATGCAGAAATGCGACCCTGCCGCGCCCACTTTCCGATGCGCCCGGTCTATGAAGTCACAAACATCCACCGTGCTAATTCCCTCGCGCAAGATGCTTGCCGCCGCCCGCTGAACCTGCAAAGTCATGTCTTTAGCGGCCTGCATGATTGCAATCTCCGTGCGCGATTTGTTCTTTCTCAAAGACCCAATCAAAGCGTCGGCGCAGACTAATTCATAATTCTCCGATAATTCCTTCAATCCAAAATAAACCGATGCCGAGGCGGTTCCGCAGATAGCAATTTTCGCGCGACTTCCGTGAACTGGCGCTATGCCGATTGCAAGCAAGGCTTTATAAAATGCCGCATACGCGCTTTCGTCTTCGTGCCAGCACATGACGTCGCTTTCAACCTTCACGCGATCGCGCAACGTCCTTTCCTCGAACCACGGTGCGATGTAGATCAAACTCCCCTTCGCAGGGATGATGGCACCAAGAAGCCTTTCACTGGGGTGCCATTCTATTCCAGTGAAATAAAGCAGATTAGTCCCCGCATTGACGTAGACCGCATCGACGCCAGCATCCGTCATATTTCTCTGCAATTTACTTATCCGCGTCAGATGTTCAACTGCACTGATTTCCTCAATCTCACTCGCACACGGCAAGAGTCGCGCCAATGCCGTTTGCTGATCACTACCACCTACGCCGTTTGTCATCTTCACTCTCGTTAATGAAACGGAACACGTTTCGTTGTTCTGGGCGACCGCCCCACTGGCGAAGATTCGATGCCCTCACAGGCGATTCTCTGCGCCATGCCGGGTGCATGTTGTCCCAATTGACCTGTTTCTATACTCGCGCATCCGCAACCGATACTGCGCATGGTCAAACTAGCACGATAGAGGTTCTATTTGCTTGTGAGATCGGATCGAAATGGATGCAGATTCCTGCATAGTCTCGCGCCCATGCAATCAACCCCCGGCAGCATGTCTCAAGGCGACCTGGCCTCAGTGCTTGCGGCGCGCGCCAGACCGTGAATAAGGCACCGCGCCTGCTCACGCAGCAGGGGTTGCTTTCGGCCGACTCGGTACTTGACGATTCTCGACGTGCCGTCACTCCGGCACATAGCCGAGGGCGCGCGCTAGCCTCACACCAAGGTGCATTCAAAAATTCAGATGGCCTTGCGCAGGAAGCCCTGGTTACCACCGTTGCGGTTGGGCGCGAAGCCGTTGGCCAGCAAGGTCTCTTCCGCCGTGTCGTAGAACACACCGATCTTGCTGATTTCGCGCGCCTGCTGGGCGGTCGCCACCTCGCGGCCGAACTCGCGCGAGATGCGTACCAGTTGCTCGATCTGCTCGACCGTGCTGATCTTCTTCGTGCGCGCCTGGTTCCAGAGACAGTCCTCGGTGCCGCAGCGCACGTGCAGGCCCAGCGCAATCCCCATCATGTTGACCGGCAGCACGTTGCGCACTGAGCTCTCGACTGTCAGCACCGCGCCGTCCGGCGTGGCGCGCACAAAGTTGGCCAGGTTGTAGATATTCGGTGCGTCCATACCGCCGCTGATCGCCACCCAGTTCATGACCAGCGGGCCCTTATAGATGCCACGCCGAATTAGCCGCTCCACCGACTCGAAGCTGTTGATGTTGTAGCACTGGAAGGCGCTCTGAATGCCGGCTTCGCTCAGACGGCGAATGTGCTCCTCGGCCCAGCCGGGCTGAGCCGGCACCGTCATCTCCTTGTAGGCGTTGTAGATCGCGGGATTTTCTCTCGACGTGCCCTTGAAATCCGCCAGCTCCGCATGTTCGGTGACGTTCATCTGCGAGGTGTTGACCGTCACCGTGACCTGGTCGGGCTTGGGATCGAGTTCGGCCAGCATGTGGCGCGTGTCGTCGCTCAGCCATTTGGCTGCAGCACCTTCGGTCTCAGGCGCGAAGCTGATCGAGCCGCCCACCTGGATGATCATCTCGGGTACTCGGGCGCGCACGCCGGCGATCAGCTCGTTGAACTTCGACAGGCGCTTGCTGCCCTTGCCGTCGAGTTCGCGCACGTGCAGGTGGAGCACAGTGGCGCCGGCGTTATAGCAATCCACGGCCTTCTGGATCTGCTGCTCCATCGTGACCGGGATGTCTTCGGGAAAATCGGAGGGCAGCCATCCTGGAGCATAAGGCGCGGCCGTGATGATCAGAGGTTGCTGGTTTTCAGGGTAAAGAGAACCGTCGAGAAAGTTCATGTCACGTCTCCAATGGCAGGTTTGGTGTAAGGAAAGAAATTGGGGGATGGGGTTGGCGATCCAAACACTCAGTAATGCTTGTCGTTGACAATTCTCTTTCGGAAAGCCAATGACTCCGTTTGTTCAAAGCGTCTCCTTGCCCCAATGCCCCCAAATCAGGTTGCAGTGCCGGTGTTCAGGGTGCCGGCGAGGGATGGCGCCACATCCAGCTTCACATCGGAGATCCGGGCCGAATCCGCGTCGTAACTGCGCATTGCGATGACAAAAAACACCGCGGCCAGTACGCTGCACAGAGGAATGAATGTCAGTGCGTTCTGCAAACCCCATTGGTCGGACAGGACACCCGCCAGGAACGGACCCACGGCCAGGCCAAACACGTTTTGAAACAGGGAAAGGACGGCCGCGCCGGTAGAGCGCACACCTGGGTGAATGACGTCCATCGCAACGCCGGCGACCACACCGACGGTGCAGTTCATGAAAAAAGCGCCAAGAAGGATCAGCTTGAACTGTGCATCGCCCGTGTATGTGCCGCCAAACGCCACCATGAAGATCACCGATGTGACCAGGCACAGCACGGACAGCGCGGGCAGCTTGTTGCGCGGTGTGCGAACTGCCAGGCGTCCCACCACAATGCCCCAGAACGTGCAGCTAAAGGCGCCGACCAATACCACCGCCGCTGCGGCCTTGCCCGCAGCCTCCGGGGCCATGCCGTGGAAACGATTCAGGTAGCTGGGCAGCCACGACCAGATGGCCGACACCGTAATCAGTTCTGCCGCCGCTCCGGCACAAAGCCACAGCAGCGTGCGCGTGCGCGCCAGCGTGCCAAAGATGTGCTTGAGCGTCCCACCCAGCGACTGGGTCACCTGGTTCGAGGTTGGCGTCAGTGCCACCGTCTTGTAGTCGCGCACGAGCAGATAAAGCAATGCCAGCACGAGCCCTGGTACACCGACCACACCAAAGGCGGCCTTCCAGCCCCACCTGGCCGCGATCATGCCCCCCAACACCACGCCCAGCACTGAACCCAGCGATGGAGCAGCGAAGAAGGCGCCGAGCACGGCGCTGCGCAAGCGCTTGGGAAACAGTGTCGAGATAAGGGCCGCTCCTACTGAGCCATAGCCGGTTTCACCCACCCCCACCATCGCGCGCGCCACAAATAATTGACTGTAATTGGCCGTGAACATGCACGAGATAGTGGCCAGGCTCCATGCAATAGCCATCACCACGATGCTTTTCACACGGCCCATGCGGTCGGCCACCAGCGCTACCGGCAATCCCCCCGCACCCACCACGATGGAAATGATGGAAACCAGTGAACCCAGCTGTTTGTCACTCAGATGCCATTCGCTCTTGATGTGAGGAAATAGCGAGACGATGACCTGTCGATCGATAAAATCGAACATCATGAGCGCGAAGGTCAGCGCAAATGCAAACCAGGCTTGCCGCCTGCTCGTCAGGTAGTCGTCGTTGTTGCGAGCCTCCGGGCCATCGGGTATCACGTTCATGCTTGTCTCCTGATATTTTTTGAATACCGGCCACGGTCCTGATGCCTCGCGTGTTCAGACGGTCCGGTTGTCGATCGGACCAATCAAGCTTGGTAGTGTGGGTGTGATGGGTTTCCCCCGCTTGACATTACATGACACGGACTTATCATTTTGTGCCAGTCTTCCATTCAGTTTTCCGATGTCGACACTTGTCCGCGCTGCGAGCTTAACCAACTACAGCGAGGTCGCTCGTGCAGCCGGACTGGACCCGGTGCGGATGCTTCTTGACGCGGGGTTAAGTCCGGGCGTACTGCGCGAGCCGGACCTCATGATTCCGGTCGAGCGCGTCGGACAACTGCTCCAGGCGTCCGCAACCCTGTCAGGCAACGAGAGTTTCGGACTGTGCATGGCCGAGTCGCGCCTCTTGTCGAACCTTGGGGCTGTAGGATTGCTGATCCGCGACCAGGCAACGCTGCGCGACTCGCTCAACATGCTGATGCGCTACCAGGCCTTGCTCAACGGTGCGCTGTCGCTGGCGGTCGAGGAATGCGGCGAACTGGTCATCATTCGCGAGGTGGTCATTGCTGGCAGTGCGCATCAGCCCACGCGCCAAAGGGTTGAACTGGCACTAGGTGTCATGGTGCAGTTGATACGCCAGCTCCTCAAGACCGACTGGCAACCGCGGCGCGTATGCTTCGAACATCCGGCGCCGCGCGACGCTAGTACACACCAACGGTTTTTTGGCAGTTGCGTCGAGTTCGACTATGACTTCAACTGCATCATCTGCGCGAAGGACGATCTCGACGCACGCAACCCGTCAGCCGATCCGGCGATGGCGCGCTATGCGCAGCAGTTGCTAGACGCGTCTGTCATGTCGCAGCAGCCAACCATGCTTGAGGACGTGCGGCGCACGATCCTGCTGCTGTTACCCAGTGGACGCTGCGGCATCGAACAGGTGGCCGAGCACCTCGGCGTGGTGTGCCGCACGGTCCAGCGCCGGCTCGCGGAACAGGGGCAGAGCTTCTCGTCGATCGTCAACGACATCCGCAAGGAACTGAGCACGCGTCATGTCATCGAGAGCGATCGTCCGTTGACCGAGGTAGCGACCCTGCTCGGTTTTTCCGCACCGAGCGCATTTTCCCGCTGGTATCACACGCAATTCGGTTGCAGCGCCAAGGAGAGCCGGGCGACGCGCGGCGCAGTGCACGGACAGACGACAGACGAGGCTCTCTAACGCGTCGTGCGGCGCGTCCCCGGGCGCTTCGTGAGGCCGCCGTATGACAGCGCAGTATCGATGAATCCCCGCACGCAAGGCGAATGCTCGCGAACGCGATACGCCACCGCGATTTCGACCTGATCTTCGAAGTCGCTTAAAGGTTTGAACACCACGCCGGGTTGAGCGAATCCCTGGATGGATTGAGGCACGAGCGCTACGCCGTAGCCCGCCGACGCCATGCTGACCGCAGTAATGAAATCGTTGACCCGATACTCCGGTTGCGCATCGAACCCGCCGACGCGGCCGAGTCTGGCGAGATCTTCCGCGAAGCCGGCCACCTCATTGAACTGCGGCGCAATGAATGACACCCCCCGCAACTGGGAAGCCTTCACGGCTTTCACGCGCACGAGTGGGCTGTCCGCCGGCAGCGCAATCAGCAGGCGTTCGCTCTGAACGACTCTGGCTGTGACCCCATCGGGATAGTGCGCGCGGGGCCGAATGAAACCGACATCGATGGTCCCGTCCGACAAACGTTCCAGTTGCGTCGGTGTTTCCATCGCCACGACGTGCATGCGGACGTCCGGGCTCGCCATCCTGAATGCCCTGAGCGTATCGGGCAGCAGCCCAGTTGTTACGGCCGAGCCGATATAGCCGAGCGCAACGTGACCTGCTTCTCCTCTTGCTGCCAGACGCCCGACGCGGTCGGCGCGCTCCAGTTGTCGCAGTGCGGCCTTGGCTTCGACCAGAAAAACGTCCCCCGCATCGGTCAGCGTGATCGCCGCGCGTTTGTTGCGGTTGAGCAGCCGTACGCCGAGATCGGTTTCAAGCCTCTTGATCTGCTGGCTGAGCACCGATTGTGCGATATCGAGCCGGTCGGCTGTGCGAGCGAAGTGCAAATCTTCGGCCAACGCAACGAATAGTTTGAGTTGCCGGCTATCGATCATCTTTAATCTCATTCTACGAATAAAAATGCAGTTTATACGTGTTTAACCAATCACAGATAAGGAGTCAAATAGACATACTTTCTTCCCAAGGACACCTTCATGAGCGCCGTCACAGCATTGCCGATGACCGCAGCGGTCGATTCGCAACTGAAGTTTTCGATCGAGCGTCATCCTCATCACGAACGTCTGCGTCATATCACGGTGCAACCTGACGCGCTGCAGAAATTCTTTTCTTCAGTCAAAGACATCGACCTTCAGAACCTCGAATACGTGCCGTTCATGCGCTTTATGGTTGCGGACGCGCTCGCGCGCGCAGTCGGCGACGGTTTCGTCTCAGCACTTCGGCAACTCGTGCGGGACCGATCCACCGGCGGATTCACGCTGGGCGTCCAGGACGTGAGCGCCGACCCTCGCGACTTCGTCCGTTTCGGAACGGCAGTCGGGTACCTGCTTGGACCGGCGAATCACGACGCAATGTCCGGCACGTATTACGCTCGCTTCCTCGTGAAGGACACGGACAACAGCGACTCCTACCTTCGTCAGGCGTACCGTTTGTTCACGCTGCATACAGACGGAACTTTTGTCGACGAGCCGACCGAATGGCTGCTCATGATGAAGTTCGCGGAGGAGAACGCGGTCGGCGGCGAGTCGCGCTTCATGCATATCGACGACTGGAGCGAGCGGGACACGTTCCTCGACGATCCACTCGGCACCCGGCCGTTTCTCTACAAGGCGCCCGGTTCGAAGAACGTCGACGCGCAGATCGAACGCCCCGTGTTTTTCCAGAGTGAGTATGGCCTGGCGATGTCGTTCATCGATCAATTCGTGCAGCCCCGTTCATCCGCCGAAGCGGTGTATCTGCACGACTTGTCGGCGTCGATGGAAGCGTCGTCCGCGACGCGCGAAGTACCGCTTCCCGTGGGCGACCTCGTGGTCCTCAACAACTATTTCTGGCTGCACGGCCGGGCGCCGTTCCAGAAGCATCCGGCGCTTCATCGTGAACTGATGCGCCAACGCGGAGTGTTCGCACAATGACGACCGTCCAGCATCACCGCGGCTATGACGCGGACGTCCTGATCGTGGGCGGTGGCATCGTCGGCGTTTCGACGGCCATGCAACTGATCGAACGTCATCCGGGCCTGAGCGTGCTGCTGCTCGAGAAGGAGGCCTCACTCGCAGCTCACCAGTCCAGTCACAACAGCGGCGTGATCCACGCCGGCGTGTACTACGCGCCGGGAAGCCTCAAGGCCGAGTTCTGCAGGCGAGGCGCTGACGCGACCTATGAGTTTGCCCGCCGCCATGACGTGCGGGTCGATCAATGCGGCAAGCTGATCGTCGCGACCGAAGACGTCGAAATCGAAAGGCTGAATGCGCTCTACGCACGTTGCGAGCAAAATCGGCTCGAACCGCATATGCTCGATGAGGCGGCGTTGAGAGAACTCGAACCGCGCATCGCGGGGCGCGCGGCGATCCGCGTGGCGGCGAGCGGCATCGCCGACTATCCGGGCATGACCACGACGATGGCCCGACTCGCGCAGGAGCAAGGCGCGCAGATTCTGCTGAACCAGCGTGTCGACGCGCTCCACGAGGACGAAAACGGCATTACCGCGGAAACGTCCGGCGGGCGCTTCCGGGCAAAGCACGCCATCGTCTGCGCAGGGCTGATGGCGGATCGCCTCGCGAAGATGTGCAATGTCGATCTCGATTTTCGGATCGTGCCGTTTCGCGGTGAATACTATCGGTTGCCAGCGGCGAAGAACGACATCGTGAAGCACCTGATCTATCCGGTGCCAGATCCCGCGCTGCCTTTTCTCGGCGTGCACCTGACGCGAATGATCGGAGGATATATCACGGTGGGTCCAAACGCCGTGCTGGCGCTCGCGCGCGAGGGCTACCGCTGGCGCGACGCAAATCTGAAGGATCTCGCCGGCATGGCAGCGTTCCCGGGCTTCTGGAAGATGCTTGGAACACATGGAGCATCGGGGCTCATCGAGATGCGCAACTCGCTGTGGAAAAGGGGTTACCTCGAACTGTGCCGCCGATACTGCCCGGAACTCGAGCTGTCCGACCTCGAGCCTTACCCGTCCGGCGTACGTGCGCAGGCCGTGATGGCGGACGGCAGCATGGTGCATGACTTCCTGATCCGTTCGTCGCAGCGCAGTCTGCACGTATGCAACGCACCGTCTCCGGCGGCGACCTCCGCGCTGCCGATCGGCGCCTATCTCGTCGACGAGTTCGACGCGCGTTTCGATCTTGCTCCACTTACCCGGTCGTACTCGTCAGGCCAGGTACAGGGTCTGGCGATCGGGTAAGCACACGGCCCGGCGACCTTCTGCATTGGAGATCGAAGGGGCGAGCCTGTGCATGCCGTGCGCCATGCGTATGACTTTGGGTCGCGGCCAGTGCGCACAGTGCATACTGCAACTCAAGCGGCGGTATATTGAGCCGGGATAGGAATCTGAGGCTTGACCCATTCAATTCAGAAGCTCGTCAGTCGGGACTCTCGCCACCAGGAGGGAGTTAAAAGATGCTGACGACGGAACTCAGGAGATAGCATGGCTGCCCCGTTCAATATGCCGGACGAGTTCGTCCAGGGTTTCTTCAAATCCGGGCAGAGCCTGCTGCACGCCTTCACCGGCATGAGCGGTGATGCGCCCGCCAGCGCAGGAAGCACGCCGGTGTTGGCATTGGCCCAGGCGCAAGCCCATTATTGGCAGCAGCAGATGGCCTTGTACATGGGCATGGTCGCGAGCGCTACCGGAAAAACCCCGGAGCCGACCGTCCGGCCAGAGCGCGGCGACCGGCGGTTCAGCGCCGACGCCTGGAACGACAATGCCTGGTACAGCCTTCTGAAACAGACATACCTGCTCAACTCGCGCCTGCTCAACGACATGGTCGAAGCGGCGGGCCTCGGTGAGAAGGAAAAGCACAAGCTGCGTTTCTACGCGCGCCAGTTCATCGACTCGATGAGCCCAGCCAACTTCGCCGCCACCAACCCCGATGCGATGAAAACCGCGCTAGAGACGCAGGGCGAGAGCGTGCGTGCCGGTTTCGCCAATCTGCTCGAAGACCTGAAGCGCGGCCGGATCTCGATCACCGATGAAACTGCCTTCGAGGTAGGCCGCAATGTGGCCGTGTCAAAAGGCTCGGTGGTGTTTGAGAACGAACTGTTCCAGCTGATCCAGTACGCACCGCTCACCGACGAGGTCGCCGAGCGGCCGGTCGTGATCGTGCCGCCCTGCATCAACAAGTTCTACATCCTCGACCTCCAGCCGGAGAACTCGTTCGTGCGTTTCGCGTGCGAACAGGGGCAGACGGTGTTCCTCGTGTCGTGGCGCAACCCTGACGCGGACCTGGGCCACATCACCTGGGACGACTACATCGAAAAGGGCGCGATCAAGGCGATCGAGACCGGGCGCGCGATCAGCGGCGCTGACAAGGTCAACGCGGTCGGCTGGTGCGTGGGCGGCACGATCCTGTCGTCGGCGCTCGCGGTGCTGCGCGCGCGGGGCGACGATCCGGTGGAAAGCCTCACGCTGCTCACGACCATGCTCGATTTCAGCGACCCGGGCGATCTCGGTGTGTTCATCGACGAACAGGGTGTGTCGCAGCGCGAGCAGACCATCGGACGCGGCGGCATTTATTCAGGTGGCGAGCTCGGCTTTGTCTTTCAGACCCTGCGCGCCAACGATCTCATCTGGCCGTATGTAGTCAACAACTACCTGAAGGGCGGTGCGCCACAGGCGTTCGACCTGCTGTACTGGAACGCCGATGGCACCAACCTCCCCGGGCCGATGTACGCCTGGTATCTCCGCAACATGTACCTGGAAAACAACCTGTGCAAGGCAGGGCAGCTCTCGATGTGCGGTACGCCGGTGGACCTCGGACGGATCGACATGCCGAGCTATATCTTCGGCACGCAGGAAGATCACATCGTGCCGTGGCGGGGCGCGTATCGCTCGACGCAACTGGTGGGCGGCGAGACGCAATTCGTGCTTGGCGCGAGCGGACATATCGCGGGTGTCATCAATCCGGCATCGAAGAACAAGCGCAGCTTCTGGGCCGACGGCACGCTCGGCGATGACCCCGAGGCATGGCTTGCGACGGCGAAGTCGCAGCCAGGAAGCTGGTGGACGCACTGGATGAACTGGCTGAAACCGCATGCGGGCAAACAGATCAAAGCGCCTAGGCGGGCGGGCAATGCGAAATACAAGCCGATCGAGCCCGCGCCGGGGCGCTACGTCGCGAGGCACCCGCCGGAAGTGATGGGCGCGTGACCGGCAAAGACCTTTAGGCCGGGCGCTCCTGCGCCTGCGCGTTTTCGATGGCGATTGACAGCGCCTCCAGAGTCAGAGGCGTAATGCTGCGTCCACGCACGACGTCAAATGACGCCGTCAGCCTTTAACCGGGAAAGTTGCTCAGCGGACAGCCCGAGCAAGGTCTGGAGCACGTCGTTCGTGCCTTCCCCCAGTCGCGGCGGCGCGCTTCGTACCGGCAAGCGCGCGCCGTCGAAGCGCCAGGGCGGAGCGAGGACCTGTGTGCTGCCAACCTCCGAGTGCGGATGCGTCGTCACGAGTCCGGCATCCGTCGCGCGCTTCGAGGTCAGCGCTGCGTGGAGCCCGAGGACTTCACCGCATGGAATGCCGGCCTGCGTCAGACGATCGAGCAGACTACGGCGCCCTCTTCGTCCGATCTCGCGATCGATTTCGGGCACCAGCACCGCCCGATTCGCGGCGCGGCCGATATTGGTCTGGAAGCGATCGTCCTCGGCAAGATCGGGCCGTTCGATCACCTCGCGGCAAAAGCGCGCAAACTGGTTGTTGTTGCCGACCGTGATGACGAGCGGCCCGTCCGCGGCATCGAATACACCGTACGGTACGATTGAAGGATGCGCGTTTCCGTAACGCGGCGTGTCCTCGCCCGAGATCAGCGCTTCCATCCCGCAATACGAGGTGATCATCAGTCCGCAATCGAACAGCGCCATTTCGATGTGGTGTCCCGTGCCAGTTCGTTGACGCTCGAAGAGCGCCGCCAGAATGGCTTGGGCCGAGTACATCCCGGTGAACATGTCGACTGCGGCGATCCCGAACTTTAGCGGGGGCTGGCTGGCCTCGCCGTTGAGCGCCATCAGCCCAGCCTCGCCCTGAACCACCAGATCGTAGCCGGGGCGTGCGGCTTCCGGTCCCGTGCGGTCGTAGCCGGAAATTGAGCAATAGATCAGGCCCTCGTGGTTCTGCTTCAGTTGCTCGTATCCGAGACCTAGCTTCTCCATGCCGCCGAACTTGAAGTTCTGGATCACGACGTCGCTCTTCTGAGCCAGATCGCGTGCGATCTGCTGGCCCTCGGCGGTTTGCAGGTCGAGGCTCACGGAGCGCTTGTTGCGGTTGACACTATTGAAATAGGCCGTCTCGGTCGATCCGATGCGCAAGCCCCAATCGCGCGTGTCGTCGCCGCGTTTCGGGTGCTCGACCTTGATAACTTCGGCGCCTAGGTCGCCCAGCACCATGCCGCACCACGGGCCCGCCAGTACGCGGGAAAGATCGAGCACGCGCACGCCCGCGAGCGGCAGTGAGGGATTCAGATTTGACATGGCAAGTCCGTATTTGCGGGAGTTTCTGGCTCTCCCGGCGTAAGCGGTGCAGCTGGCCCATTAAGGTGGACCACCTGGAGCATGGACATCAGAAAACGTTCAGTCGATTAGGTGCGCCACGCCAGCAGCTCGCTCAGCCGCGTCGCGCCTCCGCTATGTAACACCACCGGCCAATGAGGTACACCGCGAGTGGCAGAACTGCCGCGAGCGGAAGCAAGCGCAACGCGCCTTGAAGACCAACCGCGTCCGCTACCACACCGGTGAAAAAGGGACCAGCCGCGAGGCCTAATATATTGTTGAACAGCGTCAGCGTGGCAAATGCCGAGCCATGGATAGCTGGCGGTGTGGCCCCCGCAATAATCGCGCTACATGTGCCGAACGAACTGGCAAGGAAAAACACCGCGGGCGCAAGGAGCGCAAGTTGCAGATTGCCCGGTGGCAAGCGGAACGCGACCGCCAGCAGGATGCCTAGCACGAGGCAATAACCAATGGCCATGTTCCACCGCTTAAGCGACGAGTCCCTGCTGATCCGGTCTGTGATCACACCGCACAAGAGTTGGCCCATACCGCTGACAAGGACAAGGCCGGCCGCCACTACGGCAGCCTTGCTGACAGGCATGCCCCAGTAGCGATTCAGGTAGCTGGGCAGCCACACGAAAAGCGTGCCCTGAATGAAGATCTGCAGGGCGCTGCCGAGGTACGCACAAAAGACGGAACGGGACGGAAACAGGCCAGAGAAAAGCGCTCGGGGCGTCAGTTTCATACGCCCGCACATCGGAGTTCCGCTCGCATTGTCCGGCTGCGAACGCGCGAGCCTTTTTTCCGTGACTACGAAGAAGTAAATGATCACCAGCACAAAACCAAAGATCGCCATCAGACCCATCGACCAGCGCCAACCAAAGTGGGTCGCAACGATGCCGGAAAGCGAAACACCGAGCACGGACCCAAAGGCAGCGGCAGACGTAAAGCCGCCCGCAATGGTAGACCGCAGACGCTTCGGAAAGATGCTCATGAGCATCGCAAGTCCGACACTTCCGTAGGCAGCCTCGCCGACACCAACGAAGATGCGCGCGACGAACATCTCATGGTAGCTGCTGGCAATCGCGCACCCGAGCGTGGCAACACTCCATAGCACAGCCATCAGTGCAATGCTTTTGACCCGTCCCCAACGGTCCGCGATTATGGAAAATGGGAGGGTCAGCACGCCAACCGCCAACGGCACCACGCCGCTAATCGAACCGAGCTTTGTATCGGTCAGCTGCCACTGCACTTTCAAGATCGGAAACAAGGCATTGAGCGCCTGCCGCGACATGTAGTCGGACAGCAAGAGGCAAAACATCAATGCAAATACCACCCAGGCGTAGGCTCGGGCGCCATTGGCAACCGCCGCCGACTCGGCCGGCACTACGTTACTTGTATAAAGATTCAATTCTGTCTCCTCCGATGATTCACTAAATTCATACTGAATCGTGCCGCTTGATATCGTCTGGCCCGTGTGAAGCAAGATCTCTACGCCAAGACCGGCAGTGGTTTCTGCTGACCATCAGCATCGCCGGACGCTTTCTTTGTGTAGCTGTGCGCACTTTGGATTTCGACGCTTATTTCAATCGTCTTGATGACTTGCGTGATGACGTTGAAGTTCGCTCGTTTTGCTCCTCGATCAGAATCGGGTGTTCACGGGAAAGCAAATGCTTGCCTGCGGCCGCAAAGCTCCTGACGACGGACACGGATTTCAGGATAGCACCGAGGATTATTTTTGGCGACATTAATTATTAACCGCCCACGAAACACCACGCCTGAGCGCAGGGACGAATTGCTACGAAGTGGCGCAAGCCGGAAGCGAAGCTAAGGTTCGCAATATTGAGGGCACGGCGAAACGGGATCACGTGCGAGCGGAAGCGCTTGGTGGATTCGCTGAAGAAGAACGACTAGTGCCCGTTACGCGCCAACCAGTTGGTGGAAGACTCGGACGCAAGATCCCCGCACCGGTGCGTAGCAAACAACCGGAGGTGCTGGCATGCGGTGTCTGCTCCTGGGTGAGCGTCCCCAGCGTCGAGGAGAGGATGGATGAGCGGGAGGCGAAGTCGATTCCGACGACATGACATCCCAACTCGTTCCAACTATCCAGGGAACGTCCCAATCAATTCGTGCGACATCGCGGCCACGATAGACGTGGCCGCCGCCAGTGGAAAACCCGACGCGGCGTTCCAAAAGATGGAACGCCGAGCCATCAGGATTCAACCGTCCTAAGTACGCGGCGAGCGACTCGCTTTGTAGAGGCGGCCGCTACTTCGGGCTGCGCCGCCTTTGGGGCACGCGCACGCCGACTGTCTGCAGGTTTTTCAGCGATTGCACGAATGGCAGCGTCCCTGGCGTCGTCCAGGCGCGAGGCTGCAAGGGAAAGCAGTAGTTCGTTGTCCCGCTTGATCGCGGCCTTCTGCAGCGCGTGCCAGACTTTTAAAGATGCGCGAACCGATTGAGGCTTAGCCACAAATCCTAGCCGGACATACCGCAGGGTTCGCAATGAGATGGAGTGCAGGACATCGACCAGAAGTCGGTTGCGGCACAGATCGACCGTGTTGAAATTCAGGAGGAAGCTTTCCACGGCATACGCGTCTACCGACTCCTCGGCCGCCTTGGTCAGCTTGGGCATATGCGCGGTCAGTAACGCCTCGAACTCGGCCGGGCTTTCGCGCGCCACCTGCTCCAACATCGTGACGTAAAGCACGCTCCGCACGCGGAAAATGTCCCGAAGCTCATTCTCGTCGGGCGCCGTAACGATCGCCCCGCGCCTGGCCTGAAACTCAACCAGACGGTCCCGCTCCAGTATACGCATCGCTTCGCGCACCGGAGCGCGGCTGACGTGCAGCACCTCGCTGATATCTTTCTCCAGCAAGCGTTGCCCTGACTTCACCAGGTCAAGCGTAATGACCCCGGCCAGCCGGGCGGCGATCTGCTCGGCAATCGGCACCGAGGCATACGCCCAGTCCTGCCCGCGCAGCACCGCCCGCTCGACTGCCAGCATCAGTGAATTCTTGGGCGTAAGAAGCGCGGAAAGATCGGGAAGGTTTTGCGTTTTATTTCGGGCCATGGCGTATCGCGGAATCAATTTTCGTCGAATTCAATCCTTTGATCATTATAGTCTCCGGCATTGTAATGTCGACAAAAACTCCCTGACCGCCGGCTGGAGCCCGAACACCTCGAACCTCGCGAGGACAGGCAAACTGTCAGTATGGCTTATCGCCTTCGATTCCTGCTCGCTCCATCTTACGCGGGGCAGGCCAATAATCCATTACCGCATAGTGCTGCGTTGGCCGGTTGTCCCAGACGGCAATACTGTTCGGTTTCCACCGGAAACGAACCTGATACTCAGGGATCGACGCCTGGCTCTGCAGATAACTCAGCAGAAGGCTTGCACCCGGCGTCTTGTCCAATCCGTAACGCACATTTTCAACCGTATGGTAGTTGACGAAATGCGTCGTAAAGCTGCTGACGTATAGAATCTTTTCGCCAGTCTCTGGGTGCGTCCGCACAACAGGGTGCTCCACCTCCGGATTCTGCGTCGCCAGTTTTCTACGCTCCTCCGGATCCATTGCCGCACCGAACGAGTGCTCAATGCTGCTTTTTGCTCTCAATCCATCGATGCGCTTCTTGATGTCTTCTGGTAGTTGTTTATAGGCCTCTACCATGTTGACCCAGATGGTGTCACCCCCGACCTCTGGACACTCGACACAGCGAAGCACGGCGCCCATAGATGGGTTCGGCCGCCAAAGCCCATCACTATGGTAGTTGTTCTCGTAAGGGTTTTTTGCTTCCGATCGATAGATTTGCACGAGGCCCGGGTGCTCCGGATCGCTTCCCGCAACGGGATGATCTTCCAATTTCCCGAAACGACGCGCAAAGGAAACATGCTCTTCCCGAGAGATGTCTTGATCTCGAAAAAAGAGGACCCGGTGCTTAAGCAACAGAGCCTTGATCTCCGCGAACAGCGATGCATCTCGAGACGCATCCCCCAAGCTCACACCGGACACCTCGGCACCAATGCAAGTGGTCAGTCTCTCTACTTTAATCATGAGCGATATCTCCTTGTATCTGGCAGGCATTTCACCAACTCACCCACCGTCGCCGCGTGGCGCCCCAGCTTTACGAAACCGTGAAATGTTGTTGCCCTGCATCTGTACAAACAAGATAGCAGATCATTTTATTTGTGTCGACATTAATTTTATGCCATCCAATCCTTGCTGGTCGCGAAGAACGATGGCAGGAATGCCTGGCCGTGGGCCATGCCCGCCGCAGGCCGGGTTGATCGCCGGTTATTGATGCAGCCGCTCGGGCTTTCGGTAGTGCGTGAGCACTAATTTGATCGCACAACTGGAGCTTGAATAGTCGGATGAATCATCGCGACGCTTTCCGCTGAAGCAGTCATGGCGCACGCCTCGCGAGCGCGCTGATCAACCCAAGCAGTTCCAGCGCACGCGCTGCGGCGCGAGAGCCGTCTGGCAAGTCTCCACGAACATAAAGAGGGCGAAGCTCCTCGATTTCGGTTAGCGCACCAAGCAGTTCGCCTTCCGCAAGGGAATACTTGCGCAGCATGCTAACGGCCAGCATCGAGTTGTGGACGATGTCCTCACTGTCTGAAGTGACGCCGCGGCGATGCAGCGCGTAGTTCGCCCAGTGTGTGCCGGCCAACATCGCTGCCTCAATTTTCATTTCCCAGTCATCTTCGCCGAGGAACCTCAGCGACGTCTCGATGTTCTCGGCTTTGCGTCGATGATTCTCGGTTTTCATACTCGGTACCCTTCAATGCCTGTTCGAATACGTACATGACTTGTGCAAACGCTTGCTCACATTCATCGACGATGGTCTGGTTTGGAACGCAATCTCCGCGAATGCATGGATCCCGATGATGCTCGATGGTATGCAACGCGTGTTCGAACTGCCGAATGGCCTGAGGTACTTCGCCCTCGATTTCCGGCCAACCGACGTGGCTCACATCGCCGAGCCCACTCAACTCGCGCGCGTAGCTGCCATCGGGTTGCTTCACAACGTGTACGCCGGGAATGGTCGAGAACACGGGATCGTCACGCGTCAGACCTGTGAGATGAAGCGCCGCGTTGAACACGTTGATACTCGCGGTCAGCGTGGTCCAGAACCACAATTCGAAGTCGGCTAACGGGTCGAGGTGCTCTCGAAGCACCACTAGCCGTCGCACCTTGTCGAGGTGAGAAATGACCTTCATGACAGGATCCTCTCTACGTGAACGGCTGGCCAGCCTGAGTATCAGTAAAGGGCGACGGACTCCATCACATGCCGGGATCGGCCGTCGCACCGCACTACTGGCCGAACGGCCGCTGCACCGTGAGCTTGCTGGTCACCGACGTCACACCCGCGACCCCCTTCGCGACCTCGGCTACGGTATTGATCTGCGATGCGTCCGGAACCGTGCCAGTAATCAGCACCGCGCCGCCTTTCGCCGTGATGCTGATGTCGCCCGCGTCGATCTCCTTGTGCTTCGCGAGCGCCGCGTACACCTTGCGCCGCAGCGCGCGATTCGCCTGCCGCGCGGCTTTGGCCGTCATGCCGTCGGACGCGGTGACCGCGGCGCTAGCCGTGCCAGCCGATGCCCCCGCCGACGCGCCGTCCTGCGCCCACGCACTGATCGACACCGCCGCAATCGCAACGCCGAGCGCCACCCTGAGTCCATTCATCGTTTTCATCGTTGTTCTCCGTTTCGATTTCAATTCATCAGAAGCTGTGGCGCAGGCCGATCATCGCAGCTGTGGTCGACACGCCCGGCGCGACGATCTGGCCGTACATGATCGTCTGGTTCATCGTCCCGCGGTTCGCGACGTACCCGACCTGCGCAGAGACGATTGTGCGCTTCGACAGGCTGTATTCCGCGCCCACCGCGTATTCACTCGAATGGTTCGCCGAGTTGTTGCGGTCCTTCAGGTAGTAGAAGCCGGACGTGATTTTGAAGAACGGGGTGAACTGATAGCCGAGGCCGCCCGAAATCATTTCGTAGTCCGCGAGGCTCGTCTTCGACGGATTCTTGCCGATCCCGTACGACGCCGACACCGATGCGCCGCGGAACGTGTACTTCGCGCCGAAATAGTAGAAGCGGTTGTTGTCGAGCCCGGTCGGCGCGGCCGCCGAGAGGTTCGTGTCGTGTGCGTTGTAGTAGACGGCGGACAGATTGAGGCCGTAGTTAGAATACCTGAGCACCGCCGATTCGCGCGTGCCGCCCTGAATCTGGCCCGGCACGCCGCCCGGCGCGTACTCGAGCGCGACCGATGCGCCGTAGAACTTCGGCGTCTGGTAGACGAGCGCGTTGCTGTCGTACAGCGCGCCGATCGGCACGTTCGTGTTCGTCCCGGGCCAGCCGGCGGCCTGGTTCAGCCCGAGCCATGCGCCCAGGATGCTGCCGAAGTACTGCGCCGCGCGGACGTCGGTATCGGCCATCGCGTAGATCATCGGCGTGTACTGCCGCCCGGCGTCGAACGTGCCGAACGGTCCGGAGAGGCCGACCGTCGACTGCTGGTTGAATATCGCGGTACCGCCCGTCGTATCGGCCAACCCGAGCTTGCCGTTGCTGCTGTTGAACACGCCCTGCAGCCTGAAGTTGACCTTGTAGCCACCGCCGATGTCCTCGGCCCCCTTGATTCCCCAGAAACTCCCATAGAGGCTGCCGTCCTTGATGCCGTACACGTGCCCGTTGTTGCGGGCGGTCGGCGCGAACGACGACGCCGCCGTGCTCTGATAGAAAACGCCCGAATCGATTGCGCCGTACAACGTGACCGACGATTGCGCATGCGACGCGCTAGCGAACACCGCCAGTACCGCTACTCCGCTCCACTTCAGTTTCATTGACGTTTCCTCTGCTTTTTATGATGACCGAGCGAGCCCGGCCGGATATCTGACTGTTCCCGAATGGCGCGGCGGCGTCGCCCCCACTTCCGTCGCAATTGGCGCATGCGCAGTTCCTTGTAGCGAAAGATCCTCCCGCTATTTTGGACGGGGTGCGTGACTTGACGATCACCCGACGATTCCGGGGCCTTCCTGCAACGGCCCTGTTTGCCGACGGAACACTGACAATACCGATCATCCTCTAAAATTTTTGATGTCGACATTAATACTTATACTGAGTCGACCTAGCAGGCAGAACGGTATATGGCTTCGCGACAAGCGACCGCGCTCGGAACCCCAGATTCGCGCCGCCGGAGTCAACAGGCGTCTGCCACACCCAGCGACAAATTCCGCCTCCTTATTTTTGTCGACATTATTTGTTTTAGGAGATACACTGCGGATCACAGTGGCCTAGCACTGCTGCGGCCGATGTGAAGTCAAAGAACGGAGAGATTCCAATGCTGTCGACGCTGCCGATTGCGAAGATATTGGTGAACAAAACTCATGCCGCTCGACGGATTGCGGCGCGGATTGCGTCGGAGTTTGTCCCGAGGGGGAATCTCACTCCAATGACTCATGAAGCGCTTTGCTATGTGTGCATGACCGGCATTGTGATGCCGCCCCACCATGACATCACGCCTCGGGATCGTGGTCATGACAACCGGAGCCTCGAACTGAACGACGACTCCATCGCTATGCCTGAACTACACAATTCCGGTGGAAAGCGATGAACAGCAGTCACGATCGCGCGGCATGCCGAGGGTTCATCAGGACATCGATGAAAGACAGGCGCTGACAATGAACCCAATCGGCCTGCATGTTGTGCACTTGATCCCGTTTTGTCCTGCCGTCTCCGTCGGTGATCGTGGATGCGGTAGTCGATGATCCGGCGCGCCTGCGTCAGCGGATTACTGTCATGAAAAGTCAAGTGCAAGGCATGCAATGTAAAGCAGGAAGTGGCGCCAGGCCAGATGATTCACCGGTCGCCTCAGACACTCAGACAACAACCGCTTAAAGAAGATGGGGATCTAAAGCTTTCTCATCCAGTTCGACATTCTCAATATTCACATTTCAACTTGGAGATCCATCATGAACTTCCTTGACGGCCACCTGTATCCTGAGAACCAGCAGCCCCTGATCATCACAGCCGCTCCCTATGCGCCGGGCTGGATTCCCTCAGACTTCCCCGAAGATATCCCCGTCACAATGGAGGAGCAGATCCAGAAGGCGGTGGATTGCTACGAAGCCGGCGCCACCGTGCTGCATCTGCATGTGCGTGAACCCGATGGCAAGGGCAGCAAGCGCCTGTCCATGTTCAATGAACTGATCGCCGGGGTGCGCGCCCGCGTGCCGGAAATGGTCATCCAGGTGGGCGGCTCCATCAGCTTCGCGCCTGAATCCGAGGGCCAAGCCGCCCAATGGCTAAGCGATGACACACGGCATATGCTAGCCGAACTCGATCCGAAGCCAGACCAGGTGACTGTCACCGTCAACACTACGCAGATGAATGTGACAGAGCATGCCGGTATAGACGACTTCAAGGGGGTTTCACGGGGATTCCCGCACCTCTATGCGACCTACAAGGACATGATCGTGCCCTCGAATCCCAGTTGGGCCGAAGAGCACATCCGACGCCTGACAGCCGCCGGAATTCAAAGTGAGTTTCAGTGCTACAACATCAACAGCTTTGAAACGATTGAGCGGATGATTCGCCGCGGCATCTACAAGGGACCACTCGTGATGAACTGGGTGGCTATCAGCGGCGGCATGGATCAAGCGAACATCTACAACCTGGCCAACTTCCTGCGTGCTGCGCCCGACGGCGCGGTGGTCACGGTGGAGAGTTCGGTGCTAAATGTGCTGCCCGTGAATATGATAGGCATTGCCTTGGGCCTGCATGTGCGGTGCGGCATCGAGGACGTGCTATGGAATCAGACCCGCACGGGCAAGATGAGCTCCGTCGAGCAGATTAAGCAATTGGTGCGTATCTCCGGCGAATTTGGTCGCCCCATAGCGACGGCGAAACAGGCACGGGAGATCATGAAGATTGGGGTCTTCTATGACACGGCGGAAGAGACGCTTCAGGCAAATGGCTTCGCGCCCAATCGTAACGGTGGCAACCAGGGATTCCTGCGCAAGCCGACCTGAAGCCTCTGCGGGAAATTGACATCATGTGGTGTATGAGTCGCCCAGCATTTTCTAGAGGCGGACTCAAACTGAAGTTGAAGTTCACCCACATCGACCGAAGTTTTTTGGCGAGATCGGGGTTGAAGTAAGGGCTAGCGAGCCGCAGGCGAACTGCGGAAGTCGATACATAACAGCAACCAGCTTGCATGGGACCAGAGTAAGTGCTTTGCATAGGACCGGAGTAACACGCTAAAGCGTGAACTCCGGTCGACAGCTAATGCGCCAACCCTGGTCGACAGGAGACAACATGGCGAAAGTCGTTAAATTCTACGAAACCGGCGGTCCCGAGGTCCTTCGTTTTGAGGACTTTGACGTTGGAGAGCCCGGACCGGGAGAGGTGCGCGTCCGTCACGTGGCAGTGGGTCTTAACTTTGCCGACACCTACTTCCGCGGAGGTACCTACGCAGTTCCGCTCCCCAGCGGACTCGGCAACGAGGCAGCCGGCGTGGTCGAGGCCATTGGTGCCGGCGTGACCCATCTGGCGGTCGGCGACCGTGTGACCTACACGGGCTTCATCAACACGCTGGGCGCCTACAGCACTGAGCGGCTGATTTCTGCCGCGCTGCTGATCAAGCTGCCGGAGCCCATCAGTTGCGAAGCTGCGGCGGCCATGACCATGCGGGGCTTGTCCGCCGCCTACCTGGTGCGCCGAATCTACCCTTTCAAGGCGGGCGACGCCGTGCTGCTGCATGCCGCAGCAGGCGGTGTTGGCCTGATCGTTTCGCAGTGGGCCAAATTGCTCGGTCTGACGGTGATCGGCACGGTTTCTACTGACGCCAAGGCCGAGGTGGCGCGCGCCCATGGCTGTGATCACACGATCAACTACAGTCATGAGGATGTGGCCAAGCGCGTGCGGGAACTCACCAACGGAGTGGGCGTGTCCGTGGTCTTCGACAGTGTGGGCAAGGACACCTTCATGTCCTCGCTAGACTCCCTCAAGCGCCGCGGCCTGATGGTCTGCGTCGGCACCGCTTCCGGCAAAATCCCGCCGTTCGATCCGCAAATTCTGGCCCGCAAGGGCTCGCTGTACCTGACCCGCTCGGGTCTCGCCGACTACATCGCCGATCCGGCCGAAAAGGCAGAACTGGTCGATGAGTTATTCAGCCATGTGGCTGCAGGCCGCATCCGCATCGAGATCAATCAGCGGTATGCCTTGGAGGACGCGGTGCGGGCACATCAGGATCTGGAGGCTCGAAAAACCACGGGCTCGTCCATCTTCGTGATTTGAGTGTGAGTGTGTCAGGCTGTTTGGCCTGCAAAACGTAGCGCAGTGATTCGGCACATCGGGTCAGGTTGTTCAAGACCCGCTGCCGGTAGCACTCTTCGTAGTACGCGGTGCCGCAATCCACATATTCCATGCTGTAGCGCAACGTGATGCAGAAGAGCGCCGCGATCTTGCGAGCGGTGGGAGTGACGGCCCTGGCGTTGCCGATCCGCGCTGTGAAAAACCTGCGCCGCACCGGTGGAGTGCGCGACCAGCCCATATCCCATTGATATTTTTCACGAACCCCAGCAATGACACCTTATTCGCCACCAACCATATTGATCGTTCCCGGCCTACGGGACCACGTCGAGGATCACTGGCAAACGATTCTTGCACGCAAACTGCCCAATGCGCGCGTGGTACCGCCGCTGGAACACGACAAGCTGAGCTGCGCGGCAAGGATCGAGGCGCTCGATCAGGCTCTCGCCAGCATCACCGGTCCCGTGGTGCTCGTGTCGCACAGTGCCGGGGTGATGACCACTGTGCACTGGGCGCAACATCATCAGCGCGAAATCAAGGGCGCGCTGCTCGCGGCGCCGCCGGATTTCGAAACGTCGCTGCCGGACGGCTATCCGACGCTGGAGGTGTTGCGTCAGAACGGCTGGCTGCCCACGCCACGAACCCGGCTACCGTTTCCGAGCATCGTGGCGGCCAGCACGAACGATCCCCTCGCGCGGATCGAAGCGGTCACACGACTGGCGAGCGCGTGGGGCAGCCGTTTGGTTGACGTCGGCGCTGTCGGCCATCTCAATTCCGCCTCGGGGTACGGTGAGTGGCCACGCGCTGTGGAATTCATCGGAGAACTGAGTTGAGGAGCGGACGTGACCAGTCAAAACATTCACGTCATGGCGTGTGAGTAAGAGAGAATGGCGTGCACTGTGAATGTCGCTGAACCTCGGCAAACAACGAGGGGGCACGTAGCCGATCGCAACAGACCTTTTCTGGAGATCGAGGCTTTCCTCGATTTCATCTGCCCGTGTTGCCTGATTGGCACGCGGCATTTGCGTGCCGCCATGAAACGTTTGACCGAATTGAGGCCGGAGATCGAGCTAAGGGTGGTATGGCGCTCGGCTCAGCTATTGCCCAACACGCCTCCCGCAGGCGAACCCTATCGGGTTTTCTACCTTGCCCGTCTTGGCGGTTCCAAGGCGGTCGCGGCGCGACGGGCGCAGTTGCAGCAGGCGGGGCGCCCAGCCGGCATTACGTTCTCCTTCGATCAAAATCCGTTGCTTCCGAACACGGCGGCAGCCCATCGACTGTTGGCATAGACGCAGCCTGTCAGAACGCTTGGGAGCCATTCGGGCGGAAGGCAGCCGGAGTCGAACCGACCTGAGAGCGTCTGACGCCCTCAACTGGATTTGAAGTCCAGCCGCACCACCGGATGCGAATGCCTTCCTACGGTGATTGAACTACTTGAACTACCTGAACCACGCCCTGCAACTCAAACACTGAATCAAATCAGATCGAGCCAACGACTATCCGTGCGCATCAGATGCACGCCACGGTGGAAGCGAGTATATCCAACCCGGTCGAAGAATTCCAAAAGCTGGATCGCACGCTTTCGGCCAAGACCAGTGACATCGCGAAACGGCGCGGCCGCTACAGTACCCGCATTTTTTTGCGCTTCGGAACCCGCAATCAAAGCCAGTTCACGAATCACCTCATGGTGATAAAAGAGGTCGCGCACAACCTGAAAAAGCTCACCCTGTCGCGCGAGCTTGCGCAGTAACTGCCGCACGCGGTCTTCGGATACCCCATGCGCGTTAGCCAGATCACGCACCCAGGGCGGATCGAAACGCCCGTCTTTCAGCGCCGGCAGCAGTGCTGCAGCGAGCGCGCGATCGGCGTCGTCGAGTGTCACCGCGTGGTCAGGCAGATGCAACCACGGCCCGCGTCTGACGATCTCGCCGCGCGCCGCCGCATCGTCGACTAGCGCGCGCCACAATGCATCTTCGACGAGCGGCGCTGCGATCCGCCGTAAGCGCGATACATCCGGGCCGAGTTCATCCGGCGAGCGTTCGTGGTACTGCTTTAGTGCCGCAATCAGCCGCGCATACAAGGCACGCCACGAAGCATAGGCGATCAACAACGCGTCATTACCGCCGGGGAGTTCCACAACGCGCGTGTCAGATGGCAACGCGAGCACGGCCGCCTGCATACCCGTCAGTCGTTCCAGCAACGAACGAGACAATCCATGCGGCGCCCTTGTCAGAAGCGAATCCAGCGCGCCGGTGTCGAGCATGACCTGAATCGCATCGAGCCACGCCAGCCGCTCTGCCGAGCGACGCTTACGCGAAGGCGCAAACGGATCGAGCACATGACCGCCCCCAACCGTGCGATTAGCCTGGGCATTGCGCACGACAAAGCGGTCGCCGGGAAGCGCACACACCGGCCGTTCGAACACAAGCTGCACACGCGCCCGCTGACCTGCGCCGAGCGTCTCCCCATCGAGCAACGCGACATGCGCCACCTGATGCTGCGTGCCCAGATGCACATGCAGCGGCGCCCAGTGCTCCAGCGTCAACGGTGCATCAGCGAGTAGCGTGAGCATGACGTCGATGCGTTCAGACGCCTGCCACAGCCGCGGATCGACGATCCAGTCGCCGCGATCGATTGCGCTCTTCTCGATGCCCGCCAGATTCAACGCACAGCGCTCACCTGCCCTTCCAGTCTCGGCCGGACGATTCTGCGCATGAATGCTACGTACGCGCACCGGTTGATTTTTCGGCGCGAGCAGCATCGTGTCACCGACCGCTACGCGTCCCGACACAACGGTCCCGGTCACGATCGTGCCCTGGCCCGCGAGCGTGAAGACCCGGTCGACCGCGAGACGGAACAGACCGTCGTCGCGCCTCATGCGCCACGCTACTGCCGCCGCGTGCAAATGTGCTTTCAACGCGGCCACGCCAAGGTCATCTTCACGCGTCGCGCAGGTATCGAACACGGGAGCGTCCTGCAGCACGCTGCCGCTCAGAAACGCTGTCACCTCGTCACGCACTGCCTGCAGCCGCTCAGCATCAACGCGATCTATCTTGGTCAGCGCTATCGCGCCGCGCTTGATGCCGAGCAGTTCCACAATCGCCAGATGTTCGCGCGTTTGCGGCATGACGCCATCATCGGCGGCGATCACGAGCAACGCGAAATCAATCCCGCTTGCTCCCGCGGTCATCGTATGGACGAGCTTTTCGTGGCCCGGCACATCGATCAGACCGAGCACGTCGCCGTTGTCGAGCGGCACGTACGCATAGCCCAGTTCGATCGAAATGCCGCGCGCCTTTTCTTCCTTGAGTCGATCCGTGTCGACGCCCGACAGCGCTCTCACCAGACTCGTCTTGCCGTGATCGATATGCCCGGCCGTACCTACGATCATGCCTGCATGTCCTTCAGTTGCTCGATCAACTGCGCTTCATCGGCGGCTTCGAGACAGCGCAGATCGAGACGCAATGCATCGTCCGCGATCCGGCCGATGACCGGCCGCGCCATCTCGCGCAAGCGCTTCTCGAGCGCGAGCAATTGACGGCCGCCGCGCTTGCCGTCGGCGGTCCTGATCACGAGGCCGTAGCTCGGCAGCACATCGACAGGCAATGCACCGCTGCCGATCTGACTGAACATGGGCTCGGTCTCCACGACATAGCGCTCTCCGGCCACACGCTGCAACACAGGCTGCACCCGCTGCGCGGTAAGCTGGATGTCGTCGCTCGGTCGCGTGAGCAAACGCAGCGTAGTCAGCCGCTCAGCGAGTTTTTCCGGCGCACGATACATCTGCAGCACAGGCTCCAATGCCGCGAGCGTCAGTTTGCCGACCCGCAGCGCGCGTTTGAGGGGATGCTTCTTGATCTTTGCGATCAGATCACGCCGGCCGACGATCAACCCCGCCTGCGGGCCGCCAAGCAGTTTGTCGCCGCTGAACGTGACAAGATCGGCGCCGGCTTCGATGGTTTCGCGCACGGTCGTCTCACGCGGCAAACCCCATTGAGCCAGATCGACCAGCGTGCCGCTGCCGAGGTCCACCGCAACGGCAAGACCGCGTGCGTGGGCGAGCGGCGCGATGGCGTCGACCCCGACCTCTTTGGTGAATCCGCTGATCGCGTAATTGCTCGTGTGGACTTTCATCAGCAGCGCGGTTTGCGGACCGATGGCTTCGTCGTAGTCCTTCAGATGCGTGCGGTTGGTGGTACCGACTTCGCGCAGCCTGGCGCCCGCGCGGCTCATGATGTCGGGAATGCGAAACGCGCCGCCGATTTCAACCAGCTCGCCACGCGACACGATCACTTCTTTCTTCGACGCCAGCGCGGACAACGTGAGCAACACAGCCGCGGCATTGTTGTTGACCACGGTCGCCGCTTCGGCTCCTGTCAGTTCGCAGATGAGTTCGTCGATCAGATCGTCGCGATCACCGCGCTTGCCGGTGCCGAGATCGAACTCGAGGTTGGCCGGTTGCGTGAGCGCTTTCATGACGGCTTGCACCGCTTCGTCAGGCAGCAATGCGCGGCCGAGATTGGTATGCAGCACGGTGCCAGTCAGATTGAAGACGCTGCGCAAGCGGGCCGCGTTGCGCCGGCGCAGCGTGGCTTCGACGGAGGCCCGCAGTTGCGCGATATCGAGCGCGCTCACCGACGCATCGCCGGACTGCGCGCTGGCGCGCCAGGTGTCGAGTGCGTGACGCAGGGCGCCCAACACCTGCGTACGGCCGAACTCCGTCAGCAACGCCGCAAACTCGGCAGACGCCATCACCTTTTCCACCGACGGCACGCGCGCCATCAGCGCCCGCAATTCAGAGCCGGTTACATCGCTCACGAAGCAATCCTCTTTCTCAGTCGGATTCGCCGGAAGAATCATCAGCCGCAGGATCGGCCTGTTCCGGCCAGAGCCACGGATGCGGCGACGCGCGCCGATAACCTTCCGCTCCCATCAGCAGGTCCAGCGTGAGACTGGCGAGATCATCCGCGAACGGTTCGAAATCGTAGTCCTTCGACTGAATGCCGATCTTCCGGTAAGTATGGCATTCGTCGCACGACTCCGCCTTCAAGGATGCATTCTTCGAATCGGCTTCTCGCGTGGCCTCATCGGCGTCCTGCGAGCCGACTGCGTGATAGGCAATGCCTTTGGTCGAATCGCAGTTAGAGCATTTCGCGCGGACCATGTGCCACTCCGTCGCACACAGGCCGCATTGCAGGTAACGGTAATTGTCATACGCACCGCCCACGCGCACCATGCTAGCCACCGGATGCGATCCGCACACCGGACACAGGCCTAACGTCTCGATGTACGGCACCTCGCGCTTGTCGATGTCGGCAGCGAGGTCGGTCCATACGACTTGCAGCGCGGCCATGATGAACGGCGCGCTCGCCGGATCGACTTCCTCGAAGCGCTGCGCGAAAATCGCGTCGGCCTGGGCTTCGAGAGTGACTTTATCGAGTATTCGCAGTCTGGCGAGGAGCGCTTCGAGCGGCGGTGTGAGTGAACCGGCAGCTTGCACCTTGTCGAGCAATTGAAGCAAAACCCCGTGCCACGCGGGATCGCGCACGCCGGAGAGCGCCGGAATCAGCGGCATGGAATGCTGCTGCGCACTCGCGATCAACTCGGCGCTGGGCGGTTTCGCCTTGAAGCCGGTAATCACGGCTTGCTGCGCGTCCGCCAGCACGGCCATCAGACGCAAATAGCCGGCGATCGGATTGCTGAGCGCCGCCAATTGACGCAGCCGCGCGGCGCGCGCCGAAAACACCGCCAGCCGTTCCGGCGTACGGATGCGGGGAATCGCCGTGTGATCGAGCGATTCGATATCGCCGGCCTCAAGAATGCGTTGAACCAAAGTATCGACCTCTGAAAACTGCGCTGAAAACTGAAGAGCCGCCGCAGTTTGTCGAACAGGGGCGGCGGCTCGGGGTGCGTGGCAAATTGCGCCACGCGTATTTCCGATCCTACTTGCCGATGATTTCCTTGAACCAGTTCGGATGATGCTTTCTCGCCCAGCCGTAGGTCACAGTCCCGCGCGTCATCGCGCCGATCGAGCCCTTGATCCACAACGCCGCATAAATATGCACGACGATGCCGACGATCAACACGAACGCAGCCGCAGCATGAACCAGCGCCGCGAGGCGGATGATCTCGATCGGGAAATAGAACGAGAAATAGCGCCGCCAGATCACAATGCCGCTCGCCAGCAACAGCAGCAGGCAAATCACCATAGTGAAAAATAGCAGCTTTTGACCGGCGTTGTACTTTCCGATCGCAGGGAGCTTTTCCTCACGATTGTTGAGCACGTCGTCGATCTGCCTCATCCACTGGATGTCGGCTTTGTCCAGATAATTGTGATGCCAGAAGCGCAACGCAAGAATCAGGAACGACAGGAACATCACGCAACCGACAAACGGATGCAAAATCCGCGTCCATTGGCCGCCGCCGAAGATCGCGTACAGCCACGACATCGCCGGATGGAACATGGCGAGGCCGGACAGCGCCAGCAGAACGAACGTGATGGCGGTGATCCAGTGATTCGTCCGTTCATTCGGCGTGTAGCGCTGGATCAGGCTGTTGCCCTTCACGTCTTTCAGCACAACGTGCTCGTGATTGTCAGCGTGCTTCATCGGATGCCTCCCGCGAACGGCGTGCTTCATCAGCTTCGTGCTGTGCTTCGGCTTCTTCCGCCTCCGTCACCTCGTTCGGACCGACACGGGTGTAGTGGAAGAACCCTGCCACTGCAGCAAACGCGATCCCTGCCAGCGCCAGCGGTTTCGCCAGACCTTTCCATAGGTAAACCATCGCGCTGATCTTCGGATTCTGCGGCAAACCGTGATACAGGTTGGCTTTGTCGGCGTGGTGCAGCACATACATCACATGCGTGCCGCCCACGCCGGCAGGATCGTACAAACCGGCGTTCTGGAAACCGCGCTCCTTCAGATCGACAATCCGATCCGCCGCCTGCTGCTTCATGTCCTCCTTGGTGCCGAACATGATCGCGCCGGTCGGGCAGGTCTTCACGCACGCCGGCTCCTGACCGACAGCCACGCGATCCGAACACAGCGTGCACTTGTACGCACGGTTGTCCTTCTTCGAAATGCGCGGCACGTTGAACGGGCAACCGGTGATGCAATAGCCGCAGCCGATGCAGTTTTCCTCGTGAAAATCCACGATACCGTTCGTGTACTGCACGATCGCGCCCGGCGAAGGGCAGGCCTTCAGACAGCCAGGATCTTCGCAGTGCATGCAGCCGTCCTTGCGGATCAGCCACTCGAGATCGCCTTCGGTGTTCTCGTACTCCGAGAACCGCATGACGGTCCACGAATGCTCAGACAGATCGCGCGGGTTGTCATAGATGCCGGTTGTCGTGCCGATCTCGTCGCGCAGATCGTTCCACTCCATGCAGGCCGTCTGACACGCCTTGCAGCCAATGCACTTCGATACGTCGATGAGCTTGGCGACCGTGCCCGTCACCGGCTCACGCACTTGCGGTTCAGGCAAGGTCGTGGCCGAGAGGCGTTTGATATCCAGTGATTGCAGTGCCATCTCTTTTCCTTATGCCTTTTCGACCTTGACGAGGAACGACTTGAATTCCGGTGTTTGCGAATTCCCGTCGCCCACGGAAGGCGTCAGCGTATTGACGAGATAGCCCGGCTTCGCGAGCCCCTTGAAGCCCCAATGCAAGGGCAAGCCGACTGTCTGGACCTTTTTCCCTTCGATCATCAGCGGCTTGATCCGCTTGGTGACGAGCGCCACGGCGATGATGTGCCCGCGATTGGACGACACCTTCACGCGATCCCCCGCGACCACGCCCACCTCCTTCGCCAGATCCTCGCCGATCTCCACAAACTGTTGCGGCTGCACAATCGCGTTCAAACGCGCGTGCTTGGTCCAGTAGTGGAAATGCTCGGTCAGACGATACGTGGTGGCCGTATGCGGGAAGTTCTCATGCGTGCCGAAAGCGGCCCGATCGTCCGGGAACACGCGCGCCGCCGGACTGCTGACGACCGCCTTGTTATCCGGATGCAGCGGGTTGTAGCCGAGCGGCGTTTCGAATGGTTCGTAGTGCTCGGGGAATGGACCTTCCACCAGACCGTCGCGCGAAAAGAAGCGCGCCACGCCCTCCGCATTCATGATGAACGGATTCATGCCGTTTTCAGGCGGCTCGTCCACCTTGAAGTCGGGAATGTCCGCACCGCTCCACGTCTTGCCGTTCCACGCAATCAGCTTGCGCTTCGGGTCGAACGGTTTGCCGCTGACGTCGCACGAAGCACGGTTGTACAGAATCCGCCGGTTCGCAGGCCACGCCCATGCCCAGTTCAACGTATTGCCGATGCCGGTCGGGTCCGAATTGTCGCGGCGGCCCATCTGGTTGCCCGCCTGAGTCCACGAACCGCAGAAGATCCAGCAACCGCTCGCGGTGCTGCCGTCGTCGCGCAATTGCGCGAAGCCCGCCAACTGCTCGCCCTTCTTCGCGAGCACCTTGGTTTTGTCGGTGGCGTCGGTCACGTCGGCGAGCGCCTTGCCGTTGAACTCCATGGCGATTTCTTCAGGCGTCGGACTTTCCGGATCGGAGTAAGGCCAACTCATGTTGAGAATCGGATCGGGATACTTGCCGCCGTTCTCCTTATAAGCCTTACGAATGCGCAGCCACAGCCCCGACATGATCTCGAGGTCGCTCTTCGCTTCGCCCGGGCCGTCGGCGCCCTGCCAGTGCCACTGCAGCACGCGGCTGGAACTGACCAGCGAGCCGCGTTCTTCGGCGAAACAGGTGGTAGGCAGACGGAAAACTTCGGTTTGAATCGTCGACGGATCGACGTCGTTGAACACGCCGAAGTTCTTCCAGAACTCCGACGTTTCTGTAGCGAGCGGATCCATGATGACGAGCCACTTCAGCCTGGCCAGACTCGCGCCGATCTTCGCCTTGTTCGGCGCCGCGGCGAGCGGGTTGAAGCCCTGCGCGATGTAGCCGGTCATCTTGCCTTGATTCATCAGCTCGAAGACCTGCAGCATGTCGTATGACTTATCGAGCTTCGGCAGATAGTCGTAGCCGAAGTTGTTCTCGGCGGTCGCGTTATCGCCCCACCACGACTTCATGAAGCTGACATGAAACGCGCGGTAGTTGCGCCAGTAGCTCAACTGGTTCGGCCGCAACGGCTGGCTCGCGCGCTTCGTGATGAAGGCGTCGAAGTCCTGCTCGGCTTCCATCGGCAGCGTCATGTAGCCCGGCAACAGGTTCGACATCAAACCCAGGTCGGTTAAACCCTGAATGTTCGAGTGACCGCGCAGTGCGTTCATGCCGCCGCCCGCAATGCCGATGTTGCCCAGCAGCAATTGCACCATCGCGCCGGTGCGGATGATCTGCGCGCCGATCGAATGATGCGTCCAGCCGAGCGCGTACAGGATCGTGCCGGCGCGCCCGGGGACGGCCGTCGATGCCAGCATCTCGCAGACCTTGAGGAATTTGTCCTTCGGCGTGCCGCAGGTCCGCTCGACCTGCTCGGGCGTATAGCGCGAGTAGTGCTGCTTCATCAACTGATAGACGCAGCGCGGGTGCTGCAGCGTCGGATCGATTTTGGCGTAACCATCGTCGCCGCGCTCGTAGTCCCACGTGCTCTTGTCGTAGCTGCGTTTATCCGCGTCGTAGCCGGAATACAGGCCGTCCGTGAACGAGAAATCCTCGCGCACGATGAACGGCATATCCGTGTAATTCTTGACGTACTCGTGCTGAATCTTGTCGTTGGTGAGCAAATAGTTGATCACCCCGCCCAGGAACACAATGTCCGAGCCGGTCCGAATCTGCGCGTAGTAGTCCGCGACCGAGGCCGTACGCGTAAAGCGCGGATCGACCACGATCAACCTTGCCTTGCGATGCGCCTTCGCTTCCGTGACCCACTTGAAACCGCACGGGTGCGCCTCGGCTGCATTGCCGCCCATCACGAGAATCACATCCGCGTTCTTGATGTCGACCCAATGGTTCGTCATCGCTCCACGGCCAAACGTCGGGGCAAGACCTGCCACCGTCGGGCCGTGTCAAACACGTGCCTGATTATCGAACGCGAGCATGCCAAGACTGCGGACAGTCTTGTGCGTCAAATATCCCACTTCATTGCTACCGGCCGATGCCGCGAGCATGCCGGTGGTCAGCCAGCGGTTGACCTTCTTGCCGTCTTCCGTCGTCTCGACGAAGTTGGCATCGCGGTCCTCCTTCATCAGTTTGGCGATACGATCGAGCGCGTCTTCCCAGGAAATCCGCTTCCATTCATTCGATCCAGCCGCGCGGTACTCCGGATACTTCAGACGGCTCGGACTGTGAATGAAGTCGATCAGGCTCGCGCCCTTCGGGCACAACGTGCCGCGGTTCACCGGATGATCGGGATCGCCTTCAATGTGGATGATGCTGGACTTTGCATTCTTGGCGTTGTCGCCAAGTCCATACATCAGGATGCCGCAGCCCACCGAACAGTACGGGCAGGTATTGCGGGTTTCAGTTGTGCGCGACAGTTTGTACTGACGAACCTCGGCTAGCGCAAGTGCCGGAGAGAAGCCCATGAGGGCCAAACTTGATCCGGCGAGCGTGGTGGCGGAGACCTTCAGAAACTGTCGCCGGGACATGTGGGTCATGTAATGGCCTCGGCTCTTTTCGGGATACTAATAACGATTATAGAGGCCGATATGAAGTCTTGCAGCCAGACGGGCACGTCATCAACGTCGTTAAATATGAAGCGCCGCAGCCGGTTTCAATGAATCTGGGCACTATTCCTCTTGCATCAGTTGATTGCGTCCGCAACGACCAAGGCCGTGGACGTCCGCTGTCCTGCGCCGCGCGCGAACAACCGCCATAATGTGGTCATTCGAAGCCTGAAATCCGCGCCACACGTGACCGACACCCTCCCCACCGCAAACCCTTCGCCCCGCCTGACCAGCCTGTCGCATGGCGGAGGCTGCGGCTGCAAGATCGCCCCCGGCCTGCTTGCCGATCTGCTCAAGCGCAGCGCGCCGCTGCCGTTCTTTCCCGACCTGCTGGTCGGCAACGATACCGCCGACGATGCCGCCGTCTACCGGCTCAACGACGAGCAGGCGATCGTCGCCACCACCGATTTCTTCATGCCGATCGTCGACGACCCGTTCGACTTCGGCCGCATCGCCGCAACCAATGCGCTGTCCGACGTCTACGCCATGGGCGGCAAGCCGATCATGGCGCTGGCGATCGTCGGCATGCCGATCAATGTGCTGCCGCACGACGTGATCGCGGCGGTGCTGAAGGGTGGCGAGTCCGTCTGCGCCGAAGCCGGCATTCCCCTCGCCGGCGGTCACTCGATCGATTCGGTGGAACCTATTTACGGCCTGGTAGCGATCGGTGTGGTCGATCCGCGGCGTGTCAAACGCAACGCCGGTGCGCGGGCAGGCGACGTGCTGATCCTCGGCAAGCCGCTGGGCGTGGGCGTGCTGTCGGCGGCGTTGAAAAAGGACCGGCTCGATTCAAACGGCTATGCCGCGATGATCGCGGCCACGACCAAGCTCAACCGGCCGGGCGCGGCGCTGTCCACGCTCGACGGCGTGCATGCCCTCACCGACATCACCGGTTTCGGCTTGCTGGGCCATACGCTGGAATTAGCCCGCGGGTCGAATCTGACCGCCCGCGTGCGCTATGCGGATCTGCCGTGGCTACCGGACGTGGTCAGCTTCGCCCAGGCCGGCATTTTTACCGGCGCTTCGGGGCGCAACTGGGACGCTTACGGTCAGGACATTGTTTTGCCTTCCTCATTGCCGTCGACGGCTCGCACCCTGCTCACCGATCCGCAAACCTCGGGCGGCCTGCTGGTGTCGTGCGCGCCAGAAGCCGTCGACGAAGTGCTCGCCCTGTTCCGCGCCGACGGTTTCGACGAGGCGTGCGTAATCGGGGAAATGGTCAGCGGAGAACGGCGAGTCGAGGTGATCTGAGGCGCGGACGGACCGACAGACAAAGCGAGGCACGGGCCTGGCAGATGGCTTCGTATTTCGCCTGATGCATGGCCTGGCATATGGCTTGAAGGCGAAACGGAACGGCTCGCCAGCCGGCATTGACGGCGCATGCGATAATTTCGCTTCTCCCGCCGGTCCGTTTCGTCCGTAACCCCTTGAAAAACCTACTTGTCAGCCTAGATCAAGCCGGTGATTTCGATGAAATCATCGACGTGCGCACGCCTTTAGAATTCGCCGAAGACCACATTCCCGGCGCGCTCAACGCGCCTGTGCTGAGCAACGAAGAGCGTGTTCTGGTCGGCACGACTTACAAGCAGGTCTCGCCATTCGAAGGCACCCGGATCGGCGCGGCGCTGGTTGCGCGCAACATCGCGCACCACCTGGAAACGACTTTCGCCGACCGGCCGCGCAACTGGCGGCCGCTGATCTATTGCTGGCGCGGCGGGAAACGTTCGGGTTCGGTCACGACGTTGTTCAATATGATCGGCTGGCAGGCACGTCAGCTGGACGGCGGCTATAAAAGCTATCGGCGCGCGACGCTGGACACCCTCGAGACGTTGCCGAAGAAGTTCAACTACATCGCGTTAGTGGGCCCGACCGGCAGCGGCAAGACACGCCTGCTCGAGGCGCTGCGCCTGGCGGGCGCGCAGACGCTGGATCTCGAAGCGCTGGCTGCCCATCGCGGCTCGCTGCTGGGCGCGTGGGCAGGCATTGAGCAGCCGTCGCAAAAGCGCTTCGACACGCTGCTGGTGAGCGCCCTGCGCACGTTCGATCCCAAACGGCCGGTGTTCGTCGAAGCGGAGAGCCGGCGGATCGGTTCGATTGCGCTGCCGCTCGCGCTCCTCGACACGTTTCATCAGGGCGCCTGCGTCGAAGTGTTATCGAGCCACGAAGACCGCGCGGCGTTCCTGCTGCATGACTATGCGCATCTGTTCGACGATCCTGAATCGTTGAAAGCGCAGTTGCAGAAGATGATCGGTTTGCATAGCCGCGAACGTGTCACGGGCTGGCAACACCTCGTCGATGAAAATAGCCGGGCCGAGCTCGCTCGCGAGCTGATCGAGCAGCACTATGATCCAGCGTATGCGCGTAGCAGCCATCAGCATTTCGTGCAGTTGCCGCAGGCGTTGCAAATGAATTTTCGGCCCAACGACGCCGATGTCGTTGAACAGGCAAAAGCCCTGCTTGCCCAACTCGATAACAGCGCGCTCGCTGTCATCTGACTAAAAACTAACGTTTAAGACCATCCAATATGCAATCAACCCTTCGGCAGCCCCGCGTCGCCCTTGGCTGGATCGTGTTCCTGCTGATCGCCGTCGTCGGCCTCTTCTATGTGAAGTGGTTTCCGTACTACAACCGCGCGTTCGTCGCCGCGAGTCAGCATTCCATCGGCAAGTCGATCCTGATGGGCACGGCGTCGAGCGCACCGGCGGCCTCGTGGCAGGCGGCCATCGATTACGCGCTGGCCTACGGCAAGGCGATCTGGCAAGCCATGGTGCTCGGCCTTCTGCTGGGCTCGGCGGTACAGGCGCTGATTCCGCCGCAGTGGGTCGCACGCGCGCTCGGCCGGACCGATTTCAGCAGCGTGGTGAAGGGCGGCCTGATGTCGTTGCCGGGCATGATGTGCACGTGCTGCGCGGCGCCGGTCGTGGCCGGCTTGCGCGCCCGTCAGGCCGCACCGGGCGCGGCGATCGCGTTCTGGCTGGGCAATACCGCTTTGAACCCGGCCACGCTGATCTTCATGGGCTTCGTGCTCGGCTGGCAATGGATGGGTTTGCGGCTCGCCCTCGGCCTCGTGATGGTGTTCGGCCTCGGCTATCTGGTGAACCGCATGGTCACGCCGAAGGAAGCCGAAGCGTCGCGCGAAGCCATGGCGCAACTCGTCACCACCGACGATCCGGGCACCGCGTTCACACGCTGGGTGAAAATCCTCGGAACAATGACGCTGCGGCTGATTCCTGAGTACATCGTCCTGGTGCTGATTCTCGGCGCGGCGCGAGCATGGCTGTTCCCGCACATCGGACCCAGCATCGATAACAGCCTGCTGTGGATCGTCGCTTTGGCGATCGCCGGAACCTTGTTCGTGATTCCGACCGCGGGCGAAGTACCGATCATTCAGGCCATGCTCTCCTTCGGCATAGCCGCAGGCCCGGCCGGCGCGTTGCTGATGACGCTGCCGCTGATCAGTGTGCCGTCGATGGCCATGCTTGGGCGCTCGTTCCCCAGGCGCGTGCTGACGGTGGTGGCGCTGGCCGTGGTGGTTTGCGGGGTGGTCAGCGGGTTATTGGCTATTGCATTGGGGTTTTAAAGCATGAAACGTATTGCAGCATTCGCAGTGACGAGCTGGTCGGCCGCAGCCCTTCTTTACTTCGGACAGCATTCGGTAGCGCTGATCGTGGTAAGCGGGGTTGTCGTGCTGGCCGGCTTCGACCTGCTCCGTCCTTGACGGGATCTACGTCGGACGAATCGTCGCCGACTCGAGCGCCATCCTGCGACGCGCGCCGATCAGCGCGGCCAAAGCCGTGCCAATCCCTAACGCGAACAGGCACGCTGTCGGCACCAGCATCGGCGCGACATGGCTGTGTGCCACCTTGCCGACATAAGGCATCAGGTTCTGCCCGGCAAAGCCGCCGAGATTGCCGATCGCGTTGATCGCCGCCACGCTCGCTGCGGCCCTTGCGCCGGAGAAGAACCGCGGGGGCAGCGACCAGAAGCAGGGATAGAGCAACGGGATACACGCCCCGCCCAGACATAGCGCGGCGAAACGCAACGACGGGGTCGGCAGGACGAGGCTCGACGCAAAGCAAACGACGCCGATGCCGGCCACCACGCTCATTGCCTTCAACACGACGCGCTCACGCTTGAGCTTGCCGGGCAGCCACAGCAGAAGCAGTGTCGCGAGCGCCCACGGAATCATGTTCAGCAGACCGTTCAGCGACGACGACACGCCATCGCTTTTCAGCAGCGTCGGCATCCAGTAGGTCACCCCGTACAACGACGTCGACATCAGCATGTACGTCAATGCGAACATGAGAACCTTCGGATCGAGCAAGGCGGCCCAGGGCCGCGTCGCCTTGGCGTCATCCGACGCTTCCCGCTTGAGCGCGGCAATGACGACGTCCTTCTCCTGCTGCGAAAGGAACGGCGCGTCCTTCACCGAATTCGGCAAGAATTTGAGCGCGACGAACGCAATCAGAATGGCGGGAATGCCAGTGGCGATAAAGACCCACTGCCAACCCGCGATGCCCCATGTGCCGCCCAACGTCAGCAGAAGGCCACCGACCAGCGAGCCCAGCATGTTGGCGAGCGAACTGCCCAGCGTGAAGAACCCCAGCACCTTGGTGCGATAGCTTTGTGGGAACCACTGCGTGAGGTAGTAGATGACGCCGGGATAAAAACCGGCTTCGGCAACGCCCAGTGCGAAGCGAAAGGAATAGAAGACGGGCAGCGAACGCGCGAACGCCATCAGCACCGTGACCACGCCCCAGGTCATCATGATGCGGGCGAGCCAGGTCCGCGCGCCGAAGCGATGCAACGCTAGTGTGCTGGGCACCTCGAAGATGAGATAGCCGATGAAGAACAGCGAGGCGCCCAGCCCGTATGACGCTTCCGTCATGCCGAGAGCATGCACCATCTCCAGCTTGGCGAAACCGACGTTCTGGCGGTCGATAAACGAAATCAGAAACATGACGATCAGAAGCGGCATCAGCCGCCACGCCATCTTCTTCATTACCTGCTGCTCAAATCCTGCCTGCGTAGACATGTCCGCTCCGGTTTTCTCGCCGGCCGCCATCGACACTCGCCTCGCGGCATGGCAGCCGCTACGTCGAGGGAAACGGCCAGATTGATGTAGTCATATATATGTTTATATGAACTGGCATCGGACACCATGAGGTGATACCCGAATAGGCGCATGCGGCCCCAGCGGTCCTGGCGGCGCTGCGTTCAAAAAGCGGGGTGAGGTTGAGGCGGATCAGCTCCGCTGTATTCCAGCGGGCCGCCGACTCAGCGGATTTCCACCTGGTACTGAAACGTCGTGGCGGCGCCGCGCGTGCTGCGCCATTCGAACGGCGTGCCCGCGAAGTCCGACGCGACACGCTGGACCTGAATGACAGGGCTGCCGACCGCTACATCGAGAAGCGAGGCATCGTCGGATGTAGCTTGTTCTACTCTTAAGATTTCCGTAGCGGACGCCACGATCTGCCGGCAAAGACGCTCATACAACGGATACAGCAAGTCCTCGAAATCGCCGAGCGGCAACGTGGCCAAGGGTTCGAAACGCGCACGCGGCAACCAGATTTCTTCAGACAGAACCGCTTGGCCTTCGATCAGCCGCACACGCGAAAGGTGGATCGCTTTCTCGGAGGCTTTCATCCGCAACGTAGAGCGAATTTCTTCGCCAGGTTTCACGATCTCGCGCTTGAGCACGCGCGCGGTCGGCCGCACCGGCTCGCCGTCGCGCGACTTGAAACGGAAGAAGCGAAACAGCGACGAATCGAAACGGGGCCGGCGAATAAATGTGCCCTTGCCCTGGCTGCGCGTGAGCACGCCGTCGACAACGAGCAGATCAATCGCTTTACGAACCGTGCCAGTGGAGACGTTATAAAACTGCCCCAACTCAGCCTCGGTGGCGATGGGTTCCTCCAGGGCCCACTCACCTGCAGCAATCCGGCCAACCAGGTCGTCACGCAATTGCTGATAACGGGGCAACCGACCATCCGGCTTGGTCACGAAAGAGGTTGCGTCCATAGCATTCATATAGTTGTTCAGAGGAGTAACTACTGTACAACATCCCACAACAGCAACGGGAGCAAGGGTTAATACTCAATGACTTTTGGCGGCTTTGCGACCACCATTCATGTAGTCATATATATGACTACATGATAAGCACGACGGAGACGGCTATGTTCACGTGGTACAAACAAGGCACGCCCCTTGAACGCAACACCTTCTGGGGGTGCTTTGCGGGTTGGGGGCTCGACGCGCTCGATGTGCAGATGTTCACCCTGGCCATCCCCGCGATCATTGCCGCGTACGGCATCGACCACACGCAGGCCGGCGCGATCAGCAGCGTGACGTTGATATCTTCGGCGCTCGGCGGCTGGATCGCAGGCGCGTTGTCGGACCGCATCGGACGCGTTCGGACGTTGCAAATAACGATCCTCTGGTTCGCCGGCTTCACCTTTCTCTGCGCGTTCGCCCAGAACTTCCCGCAACTCCTGGTTCTCAAGGCGCTTCAAGGATTTGGATTCGGCGGCGAGTGGGCGGCAGGTGCGGTACTGATGGCGGAAACCATTCGCACCGAACACCGCGGCAAGGCGATGGGTGCCGTGCAAAGCGCCTGGGCGGTCGGTTGGGGCGCGGCCGTGCTCGTGTATGCCGCGGCGTTCTCCTGGTTACCCTCGGACACCGCATGGCGCGTGATGTTCGCCGTCGGCCTCGTGCCGGCCGGCCTGGTTCTATTCGTGCGGCGCAATCTGAAGGAACCGGCACGCGTCGCGCCGGCAAGCGCTGCTCCCAAGGTCTCGGTGCTCGGGCAGATAACCCAGGTCTTCCAGCCGCGCGTGCTCCGGACCACCGTGATCGGCGCGGTGCTGGGCACCGGCGCTCACGGTGGGTACTACGCGATCATGACATGGCTGCCCACCTTCCTCGCCAAAGAACGGCACCTGTCGGTTCTGAACACCGGTGGCTATCTGGCGGTCGTCATCGTGGCCTTCTGGTGCGGCTGCATGGCGAGTGCTTATCTGCTCGACCGCATTGGCCGCCGGCGCAACGTCGCCCTCTTCGCGTTCTGCTGCATCGTGACGGTTCTCGCTTACGTGATGCTGCCGCTGACCAACACGCAAATGCTCGTGCTGGGCTTCCCACTCGGCTTGTTCGCCGCGGGCATCCCAGCGAGCCTCGGCCCGCTTTTCAACGAACTGTATCCGGCTGACATGCGCGGCACAGGCGTCGGATTCTGCTACAACTTCGGACGGATCGCCTCGGCGGGTTTCCCTGTGCTCGTCGGCTACATGAGTCATTCGATGTCGCTCGGTATGGCAATCGGAATCGACGCGGCCATTGCTTACGGCCTCGCGATGATCGCTGTGTTGCTGCTTCCCGAGACGCGCGGCAAACGTCTGCGTGGCGTGGTGCCCGAATCGGCGCCCGATGCCGTCGACAACGCGCGATTGACCCTGGACCCGCCGCGGGGCTGATCATGAGTGCTCCCGTATCCCTCGCTCAGTCCCACTCCTGCCGCGTGGACACTCACGCGCACGTCTTCGAGAGAGGCTTGCCGCTCACGGATAGCCGGCGCTACGCGCCTGGCTACGACGCAACGCTCGACACGTATTTGCAATTGCTGAACGCGCACGACATCGGGCGCGCGGTTCTCGTGCAACCGAGCTTTCTCGGGACGGACAATCGCTACCTGCTGCAAGCACTGTCGCGAGACACGCATCGCTTAAGGGGCGTAGCGGTGGTTGCGCCCGATGCTTCAGAGGAAGCGCTAGCCGAGCTGCATGGTCGAGGCATAACCGGCATACGGCTCAATCTGATCGAGCAGGCATTGCCGGATCTGGGAGAGAAATCATGGACGCCGTTGTTCGAACGATTGTCAAGACTGGGTTGGCACATCGAACTACACCGGAATGCGCAGGACCTGGCACCGATGCTCGACCGGTTGCTGGAAGCCGGCGTACCCGTGGTCGTCGATCATTTCGGACGCCCCGACCCTGAGAAAGGAATTCACGATCCCGGCTTCAAGACCTTGCTCGGTTATGGCGGAACCGGCCGCGTGTGGGTCAAGGTCTCGGGCGCCTACCGATGTGCGGTTCCCGGTTCTGCCTTTGTGCATGAGGCGACGAGCCAGCTTGTCGAACACTTCGGTGCTGAGCGGCTGATGTGGGGAAGCGACTGGCCCCATACGCAGTACGAACAGGTGATGAACTACGGCCAGTCGTTATCGACGCTATTGGAACTCGGCCTGGACGCAGCGATGGTCGACACGATTCTATGCACGACCCCTGCGTTGTTCTACGGATTCGAACAGCGAACGAATCAGGCTGTGGCGAAATACAGGCAATACGAAGGGGAGAAACTGACAGGACAGCCGCACGATGACGACGTGCGCCGATGCGATGCGAGAACATGACAGTAGACGAAAGCGGAACCGCTTTCGTCTACGTCACATATGCGTTGGTAGGCTCGATTGGATTCGAACCAACGACCCCCACCATGTCAAGGTGGTGCTCTAACCAACTGAGCTACGAGCCTTTAGAGGCGCGAATTATAGAGACTCCGGGCGCGTCGCACAAGCCCTGCGCGGCAAGTATGTTCGCGGACGAGCGTCCGCCGGTTCGTTCGGTAATTCGTACGCGGTTCGTTGTTCAACCCGCTTCAGTTCGTCGACATCCACTCGGTCTGCACGTCCAGCGGAAAAACTGGCCGCTTCACGTGCTCGAACTTGAACAGCCCGTAATCCGAACTCGTCACACCGCGGCTATCGCACTCCACCAGGCCGGCGGCGATCGGCACAAAAACCGGCCGGCAGTACATGCGTGATTTGAGCAACAGGAAACGCGCGCGGCGCGGATCGATGCCGACGCTCTCGAATACGCCGAGGTCCCAGGGTTCATGCGTGCGCTCGGTCATCACGAGCTTGACCGTGCCGGTGTCGAGCACCGCCGCGCGCCCCATGAACGCGCGCTGACCTGTGTAGGTCGGGCCGCTGATCACGTATTCGCCATCGGTCAGCGCACGCACTACACCGGTCACAGCGACCGGCGGCTGCGGCGTCACCGCGCTGCTTGCGACCTTGTTGCCGATCGTCACCGTCACCGTGCTGCCGACGCCCGCCGCCATCAGCGCCGCGACGGCCTGCGGATCGCATAACGGACCGCTTACGACCCCTTCGAGCTTCTGCTTAAGCGCCTCCTCCAGCAGGTCCATCGTGTCGCACGTGCCGCCCGACATGCAGTTGTCGCCGTGATCGAGCAATAGCACGGGTTTGTCCGCGCCCTGCGCGAGCGCTGTGGCCTGTGCGACCGATTCGGCCAGCGGCGCGCTGCGATAAACGAAATCCTCGCGCTCGTTCCAGATCTGTCGCGCGATGCGCTCCGCCACGGCTTCCGCCTGCGCACGCTCGCCGTTCGCCACCACCACGACGCTGATACACGGCGCCTCGATATCAGCGAGCGAGAAGCCGGACAGCACCGACACAGCAAGCATGCCATCGGCCTCTGCCGCGCGCGCGGCGGCTACCGCGCGCTTCATCGCGCCTTCGGCCGTCGCGCTGCGCAGCGTATGCGTGAGCAGCGGCGGCTGGCGCCATGCGATCACTGGCTTCGCCCTGCCGTGGACCAGGTCGAACAGCAAACGCGCCGCATGCGCGCCGGTCTCGTACATATCGACGTGCGGATAGGTTTTGAAACTGACGATCACGTCGGCGTTGTCGATCATCTTCTGCGTGACGTTGCCATGCAGATCGAGTGCGACAGCAATCGGCGCATCGGGCAGCGCGGCGCGCACGCGTTCGAGCAGATCGCCTTCGCCGTCGTTCGTATTCTCGGCGACCATCGCACCGTGCAGGTCGAGCATCACGGCATCGCAGCCCGTTGTGGCCGCAACGATTGCATCGCAGATCGCGTCGTACGCGGCGGCTTCGACGGGTCCGCTCGGATTCGCCGATGCGGAAATGGGCGTCACGATTCCAGCATGCTCGCGCTCGGCTGCATCGATGAACGCGGCCATTGCCGTCTGCATGCCCTTGTTGTCGTTGAGCGCGTCTTCGCCGTAGCTCGGGCCATTGCGGCCGAACGCTGCAAGTGGCGTGGCCACTGGCGAGAACGTGTTGGTCTCGTGGTTCATCCTTGCAATCAGGACTTTCATGCTTCCGTGCCCCCCGCCACTTGCGCGGCGTTCAGCATCGCCTGCAACAGCACGTTGCAGCCGGCTTCCAGATGGTCCGCGCGTGCGTCTTCGATTTCGTTGTGGCTGATGCCGTCCTTGCACGGTACGAAAATCATCGCTGCGGGTGCGACACGTGCGAGATAGACGGCGTCGTGACCAGCGCCGCTGATGACGTCCATCGACGAAAAACCGAGCGTGTCCGCACCTTGCTGAACCGCGGCGACCAGGTCCGCCGCGAACGGTTGGGGCGGAAAATACACCACTTGTTCGACGTCGACCGTGATGCCGGCCCTCTCACCCGCAGTCGAGCAAGCAGCGCGTAGTGCGGCATCCATCTCAGTGAGCGAGGCATCGTCAGCGGCACGCAGATCGACCGTTAAGGTCACGCGGCCTGGGATCACGTTGCGCGAATTCGGATGCACGTCGAGCCAGCCGACCGTGCCGCGTCCGTGCGGCGCGTGATCGAGAGCAATGCGATTCACCGCGTGAATCAGATCCGCTGCGACGAGCAATGCGTCGCGACGCAGTTCCATCGGTGTAGGCCCGGCGTGCGCTTCCATGCCGTGCACTGTTACGTCGTACCAGCGCTGACCTAGCGCACCCTGTACGACGCCGATCGTCGTGTCATGCGCCTCCAGCACCGGCCCTTGTTCGATATGCGCTTCGAAATACGCGCCGACCGCATGAGGCTTCCCGCTTTCGCCTGCGTAACCGATTGATGTAAGTGCGTCGCGCACCGAGATGCCCTCGCGATCGCGTTGTTCGAGTGCATGCTCCAACGTGAACGCACCGGCGAACACGCCTGAACCCATCATCACCGGCACGAAACGCGAACCCTCTTCATTGGTCCACACCGCGACTTCCAGCGGCGCGAGCGTCCGCACGTTGGAGTCGGCCAACGTGCGCAACACTTCAAGACCAGCCAGCACACCGTAATTGCCGTCGAACTTGCCGCCCGTGGGCTGTGTATCGATGTGGCTGCCGGTCATCACCGGTGGCAGGTCGTCACGCAAACCCGCGCGACGCGCGAAGATATTACCGATAGCATCGATCCGCACGCTGCACCCAATCTCTTTTGCCCACGCGATAAAGAGGTCGCGCGCCTTGCGGTCCAGGTCAGTCAACGCGAGCCGGCACACACCGCCCTTATTCGTCGCGCCGATTTGCGCGAGTTGCATGAGACTGTCCCAGAGCCGTGCGCCGTCGACACGCAGATCAGCGAGTGTCGCGACGGTTTTTGATTCATGAACTTGCATCGATGCTTCCTCGTAATGAAGACAGCGTCGGCGTCAGACGACGCCCACGCCCAGATAACGGTCCTTGATCGAATCGTCGGCGGCGAAGGAAGCGTTGTCGCCTTCGTAGACGATCACGCCTTGTTCGATGATGTAATGGCGATCCGCGAGTTGTGTGCAGACTTCCAGATTCTGCTCAACCAGCAGAATCGCCACGCCCGCTTCACGGATCAACTTGAGTTGCGCGACGATCTCTTCGACGATCACCGGCGCGAGACCTTCAACCGGTTCGTCGAGCATTAACAATCGCGGATGATTCATCAACGCACGACCGATTGCGAGCATCTGCTGTTCGCCGCCGGAGAGTTGCGCACCACCGTTCGTGCGCCGCTCTTTCAGGCGCGGAAAAATGCGGTAGATGTCGTCGAGTTGCCACGGCGAATCCTTGCGCGCGCCGAGCCGCAGGTTTTCTTCGACGGTCAGCAGACGAAAGACGCCGCGATGTTCGGGCACGAAGCACACGCCGCGCGAAGCGATCTTGTGCGGCGGCATGCCGTTGATTCTCATGCCATTGAATGTCACCGTCCCGCGCTGTGGTGCGACGACGCCGGCAATGGCCTTGAGCGTGGTCGACTTACCTGCGCCGTTACGGCCTAACAGCGTGACCGTCTCACCATCATTGATTTGCAGGGACACGCCTTGCAGGATGTGACTCTTGCCGTAGAAGCCGTGAATCTGTTGCACGTCGAGAATCATGCGCGGCCTCCGGTGATCATGTTGCCGAGATAGGCGCTGCGCACGCGCTCGTCGCCGCGAATGTCGTCCGGGCGCCCTTCCACCAGCACGCGCCCTTGCTGCATGACGGTGATCGTGTCGGAGATGTCCATCACGATGCCCATGTTGTGTTCGATCAGCACGACGGTGTAATCGTCGCGCAGGCCGCGAATCAACTGCTTCATGTCGTCGAGGTCGTCGATGCCCATGCCGGAAGTCGGCTCATCCAGAAAGATCACCTTGGGCCGCGCTGCGAGCGCCATGCCGACTTCAAGCCGTCGCTGCTGACCATGCGATAGCGCGCCCGCAGGCACCTCGCTAAAGCGCTGCAACGCGAGGCGTTCAAGCACACTGTCGACGGTGTCCGCGTGGGTGAGTGCACCGTGCGGCGGCGTCCATGCGTTCAACGCACGCACCGCGTCGACACCTTGCGCGGCGAGCCGCAGATTTTCGCGCACGCTCAGATTGGCGAACAGGCTCGTCACCTGAAACGAACGCGCGACGCCGCGACGCACGCGTTTATGGTCGGGTTCATGCGTCACGTCATGACCGTCGAAGATGATCTTCCCGTCGGTGATAGGCAACGTGCCCGTCAACACGTGAAACAGCGTCGTCTTGCCCGCGCCGTTTGGACCGATCACCGAGTGCACGGTACGTGGCAAGACGCGCAGATTGACTTCGGAGAGCGCCGTGAATTTGCCATACCGCTTCACCACGCCGCTCGCTTGCAGAATCGCTTCGCTCATACGCGCTCCCTGGTTGCGTGGCTGTCTGCGCTGTTGCCTATATCGTTGTCAGCGTCTGTGGATGAGTTACGCCGCAGTGCCTGCCAGATTCGTTCGCCCAAACCCCATAGCCCACGCTGCATGAAAAGGCTAACGGCGATCAGCACGATACCGAGCAGCAACAGCCAGCGCGGCCATAGCGTGGACAACCAGTCGGCGAACAGCACATAGAACGCAGCGCCCAGGACCGATGCGAACAGATTGCCTGTGCCACCGATCACTGTCATCACGAGAATCATCTCGCTCGTGTGGTAATCGATGTTGGACAGCGGCGCGATGCCGGTCATCAACGCGTGCAACGCTCCAGCGAGGCCCGTCACCGCGCCGGAGATCACGAACGCCATGAGCTTGAAGCGCTTGACGTCATAGCCAACCGCGGCTGCGCGTGCCTCGTTGTCGCGAATCGCCAGCAACGTGCGGCCGAATACCGAGTGCGAGACACGCATCAGCAACCAGAACACCACGAGGAACAGCACGGCGACGAAAGCGTAGTACTGCCACGGCGAAGTCAACGGCACGAGTGCCTTGCCGAATAACCCCAGCGCCGGGCGTGGGATGTCGAGCAAACCGTTGTCGCCGCCGGTCAGATCGGGCGTGGTGTAGGCAAGGAAGTAGAACAGTTGCCCGAATGCGAGCGTCAACATCACGAAGTACGTACCGCGTTGACGAATCGAAAACCAGCCGACCAGCGCTGCGGCAGCCGCACCGATCGCGATCGCGGCAAGCAGCGCCACGGGTATCGGCATGCCCGTTTTGGTAAGGACGAGGCCTGCGCAATAGCTGCCGAGTCCAAAGAAGATGCCCTGTCCGAAGGAAAGCAAACCCGTATGGCCGAGCAGCAGATTGCAACCGAGTGCGGCCAGCGCGAACACCAGTACTTCCGTGGCTAACGATCCGGAACGCAGCGTCAGCGGCAATACGCACACGACCAGCAACGCCAGCAACAGAAAGCGATAGCGATGCAACGCGTGCTTCAGGCTGTGTTGAGCAGGCCGGGAAGAAGTGTCATGAACACCAGGTTTCGAGGTATCGATCATGCCGCTCTCCCGAGCAGGCCGTTCGGCCGTAGCAGCAGCACGGCGGCCATCGCGACATAAATCATCAGCCGTGCGCCTTCCGGCCACAGCGTACTCATCACGCTCTGCACGATGCCGACCAGCAACCCGCCAACCAGCGCGCCCAGAAAGTTGCCCATTCCACCGACTACCACCACCACGAACGCGACGCTGAGCGCCTCGATGCCCATGAACGGATCGACACCGCGAATCGGCGCGGCAAGCACACCGGCCAAAGCGGCAGTGGCGGCGCCCAGCGCGAACACCAGGCTGAAAACGCGCATCACGTTGATGCCAAGCAGCGACACCATCTCCGTCGATTCACTGCCGGCGCGCACCGCGCTACCGAGCCGTGTACCCTCCAGCACCCACCACAACAGCGCAGCCAGCACAGCCGTGAAGCCAATCACGAACAGGCGGTATTTCGGGTACACGAAACTGCCCCAGATCACGACGCCGTTCAACATGTCGGGAACCGGCACGTTGTCGCCGAGCGGCCCCCAGATCAGGATCGCGCATTCCTGCACGACGAGGGCGAGACCGACCGTCACGAGAATATGAAACTCATGCTGTTGCGCGTAGACGTGCCGCAGAATCAGCTTCTCGACGATCCACGCAAGCGCGCCGACGACGATCGGCACGACGACGAGCGCGGTCCAGAAATTCATCGACCACTGCATCGCCTGATAGCAAAAGTACGCGCCGAGCAGATAGAACGCGCCGTGCGCGAAATTCACGAAACGCAGCAGGCCGAACACGATCGACAACCCAACCGCGAGCAGGAAATACAACATTCCCACTCCGATACCGTTGACGATCTGCAGGAGATAAACGTTCATGGCGTCCGTCTAAAGGGTGTAGCGATGGAGTGCCGCTAATGAGCGTGCCGCGTTGCTTGCGGCACTGATGCATCAGGCCATCTTGCAGCCGGTCTTGTCGAGCGGGAGGAACGACTGGCCGGAGCTCACGATATCCGCGTAGTCGTCGGCGTTTTTCATCTTGTTCTTTGCCTTGCCCTTCAACAGATAGTAGTTCTTCAGTACCTGATGGTCGCCCTTGCGGACCTCCTCCGGACCGGTCAAACCGTCGTATTTCATCCCCTCGAGCGTTGCGACCACCTTCTTCGGATCGACTGTGCCCGCTTTCACGATGCCATCGAGCAAGATCTTTGTGCAGATGTAAGAACCCGCGAGGCTGTAGTTGGGATTGGCCTTGAATGCAGCATTGCTGCGCTTGACGAGATCGCGATTGAGCGGCGTGTCGATGTCGTGCCAATACTGTGCGCCGAAATAGACGCCTTCGCACAGGTCCGCACCGAGCGATTCGAACTGCTCCAGCCCGGAAGCCCACGCGAGCAGAATCGTGCAATTGTTCTTCATGCCGAAGCTCACGGCCTGGCGCAACGTGTCGGACGATTGCGAACCGAAGTTGAGAATCAGCAGGACGTCCGGCTTCGCGGCGACTGCATTCGTCAGATAGCCGCTGAATTCCTTCTCGTTGAGCGAGTGGTAGCTATTGCCCACGTGCTCAATGCCCTTCTCCTTGAAGATCGCCTTGGCTGCCGATAACAAACCGTCGCCGAATACGTATTGCGGTGTGATGGTGTACCAGCGTTTTGCTTTCGGCATCATCTGGATCAACGGGCGCACGGTCTGGTCGATCGCACCGTAGGTCGGCACGGACCAGCGGAAAGTCGCGTCATTGCAGTCTTTTCCAGTGATTTCGTCCGCGCCCGCCGTGGTGATAAAGATGCCGTCGGCCTTCTGCACTTCCTTGCCCATCGCCAAAGCTTCGGAGGACAAAATACCGCCCGCGAAGAAACGTGCATTCTTCTGCTGCGCGATTTCCTGCACGCGGCGCACTGCCGTCGCGGGCTTGCCTTCCGTATCGAGCACCGTGTACGCGAGCGGTTGACCGAGTACCTTGCCGTACTGCTCGATAGCGAGCTTCATGCCGAGGTCGGCATACTTGCCGTTCGCCGCGAACGGGCCCGACATCGGCACCGGACAGGCGAACTGCAAGGTCCCGGCCTGCGCGAACGCGCTACGCGCGACCAGCGAGCCCAACGTCCCCGGAACGGCCGACAGCGCGGCCAGCTTCAACATATTTCGGCGATTCAAAATGACGCTCCTTATGAAAGAGACACGCACTGACCGACTGCGAAACTGAAAGACTGCGCGGGCGACGACGAAAGCCTGCTGGTCGCCGAGAAGTTTTCCACCACACCGGCTTTGTTCTATTTATCATGATAAATAGGTTGGACTCGATCGTAGGTACAATAAATTCGAGTGTCAATAAGGCAAAATTCCTGGCGGCAGCGGCACGGCTTTCCGTGCCATGGCAGGCCCGGCGGCCCGTCGAAAGCATGCAGGACAAAACTGGGAGTAACGAAAATGGCCATCGACCGCGCCAAGGCTGGCGCCGCGATTGAGATCAAGCAGCAAAAGCGCGGCGATCTGGTCGCCGAGGAGATCAAGCGGCTCATCACTGAGAAAGACCTGAAACCGGGTGACCGCCTGCCGCGTGAGGTGGAATTGCAGCAGCTCTTTTCGGTGAGCAAAAGCACGATTCGCGAGGCGCTGAAGTCGCTCGAGGTGCAAGGTCTCATCAAGGTGACCACGGGCCCTAGCGGCGGCGGCATGGTGGTTGAAGTGCCGCTCGATCGCACACTACAGCTCTTGCAGAACTACCTGTTCTTCAAGGATGTATCGATCGACGACATTTACACCGTGCGTAAATTGCTGGAGCCGGAGCTGGCGGCGGGTGCGGTGCCGCATCTGACGGAGCAGGACTTCGAGGCGCTCGAAGCAAGCATTGCTTGCTGCGACCGGCCGGCTTCGTCGCATGGCGGACAGGACATCGTTCGGCAACGTCAGGAAGACGTCAATTTTCACGACATCCTCGCGGCGGCGAATCCCAATCCGTTCCTGCGGTTCAGTTGCGAGTTGATCAACGAAATGATCCGGCAATTGATCGAGTTTCGTAACGACACGCCGCAGGTCGAACATGAACGTTTCGGTCTCGCCAATGTGAAGATTCATAAAGCGATCACGAAAGCGGCGCGTGAGCGTGACGTGGAAAAGGTGCGCGAGCTGATGGTGGTCCACATGACCGAAGCACCACGTTACGTGAAACGGATGAAGGGCAAGTTGCGTGGTCGGCTGATTCTCGATTCGGAGATTCGCCGGCGCGTGAGGGCGCGTAGTGTGGCGCCGGTTGATGAGCCGGATCAGGAGTGAAGCCGATTTGACAGATGCCGCGGCTGGATGGCGCGGCGCTTGCAGCGGAATGTGGGTTGCTTGCCTAGGTCTGAAGTGTACTAACAGTGTGTCCACGGTCGACCAAACCGCCGGGCACAACGACCAGGCAGGGCCTGGTGTATCCGGTCGCCATGATGCGGGACCGGGTGTTCAAGAGACTGTTCGATTCGACACTGCGACAAAACGAGGGGAATCGAAAAACCCGTGCAATCGAGATGAAAGCTCGGGTGTACCGGTCAATCTATGCCGATTGGCTTAGGACCGCCATCCCACCGCTTTCGACGGCCAAATTGGGGCGTGGTAGCCGCGTAATAAGGGCTCAACCTTTTACCGCCCGCGCCGTTATTGCATCTGCACAGGCATAACACTGGACCGTCATGGCACAACCTATTCCGTTTTCCCGCAAAACTGGCGCTGCACGTGCTCGGCATGACAAAGCCATGCTGCTGCCAATCGCACGGCAGGTCGCCGACGACCTTGCCCTGCGCGTGCATCTGGCGCTCGACGCCTTGCGCCGGGGTGCCGGCAGCACGAGCGATGCGCAAACGCTCACCCAGGTCATGCTGTTGACGGGTTTTCTGGCTGAATCGGGTTTTGGCTCGACGACGGGCGAGCAGATCGGTGCGGCGGAGAGAGCGGTGTCGGCGGTTTTCGATGCCGGCCGTGAGACCGGCGAGTGGAGATTGGACAGCGCGGGGTTCGCGCTTTTCGCCGAAATCGCATCGAACTACGATCGGCAACTGCACAGCGCGCCCCTTTGGGCGATCACCGATGCCAGCGAACGACTTGACCGCTTCACCGCAGGTTTGTCGTATCAGACGCCGGTGCGGAAGAGGGCTTAAACGGATGGGATGACGCAGGACGGCGGGGGAACTAGCGTCGGCGATTTTGCGGCGTTACTGATAGGAGTCACGCCGGTAGAACAGGAGCCGCACCGGACAGGGTCTCACGGTGGCGATGTTTTCAGATGGCTGGTT